>CBIHPC010000171.1:0-13109 GCA_966211305.1 uncultured Niastella sp. | reverse complement strand
CCTGGCCATAACCGTGCACCTGATCCATCCAAATGCAAACGAGTGCCTGGTAGCGGCGCACCATTCCGGTTAGCTGCGCTTCGTCCCTGCAGGCGGCGGCCTCTGTCAACAAACCGTCTATAAATTCATCCCGGGCCTGGGCGGACGATTGGACATACGGGGAAATATCCGCGCTTTCCGGCATCCCGTTTAAAAGTCGCGCCGGTGCAATCTCACTGCGGATAAAATTCTTCCATATCGCTCCTTTATGATTGTCCATAGTGCCCTTTCTACTTCTTCGTCAAACACAAGCGTGGCCTAAAGAAATCTTGCTAAGTCTACCTTTCAGACAGGATAATTTTAGAAAGTCTATTGAATTTATGGGGAGAGGCAACGCCGGATCAAATTTCCAAATCATTGCAAAGAAATCCTATACGCAACCCAACGGATTTTTATACGTACACGTACCTATCCCTGTCGGTCATTGGCCAAACGCCAATTCCTAAACAATTCTTAAAGTCTACTCCTATGTTAAAGGTTACTAATACAAAGTCCGATATTGTATTTAATTCTTATCCAATTTAATTAAGATTCGAACACTTCGCGGGTGACTTAATATCCGTTAGATATAACTCCAAAAACGCGCTAGGGCAGTTAAAATTCGTTTCAAAGGGAATCAGTAAATACAGACAACAAACACCTTATCACTACTATACACAAACGAAATGTATAGTATAAATCTCTATTTTTATACATGAAACCCTTTTGACCATGATTTTATCCTCACCGGCCAAGGTGATAATCGTTGAGGACCAAGCGCGGATTCGCAAGAGTGTAGAAGACCTGGTAAAGCAACAGGCAGGCTTTACGGTTGTGGGTTCCTGTGGCTCCGTTCAGGAAGCCATTGAATTAATCATAACCACTGCTCCCGATATTGTTGTGCTGGATGTCAGCTTAGGAGACGGGGACGCCTTCGACATACTTGATAAATTTCCGAAACTATCCTTCAAGATCATTTTCCTTACCGGCTCCAGGGAGCACGCCATTCGGGCCATTAAAGTGGACGCGATTGACTATCTCCTGAAACCCGTGGATCGCACCGAACTGAAGCAGGCATTAGAAAAGGCGGTGCACGCCGCGCCGATGCCTATCGAGCTCATCTACGAAGCCTTAAAAAGGACCGATACCCAACATCGGATCGTACTCCGATCCACCGACTATTGGCAAGCCGTAGATTTTTCGGACATTCTCTATTGCCACGGCGAGGCGGAATATACCACCTTCTTCCTGACCGATGGCCGGAAGGTACTCACGTCGAAGCACCTGAAGCACTACGATGAAACCTTGCCGAAAAGCTGGTTTCTTCGACCACACCAATCCTATATCGTTAACCACCATTATGTCGAATTTTATCGGAGGGATGATTTACTTCTGATCTTAAAAGGTGGAATGCAGATACCGGTCGCCTGGCGGCGCCGGAACGTTGTCAATGATTTTTTCAGCAGCTTTTAATACTTTCCCTATGTATCGTCTTATCATCTTAGGGCTCCTGTTCGCCTGTTGCAACAGCCCCAAACAGCCCGAGCCCACCCCCGCCGGTGTCGATTCGCTGGTCACGCTTTTACGCAACAGCGTCAACCCCCATCTGCGCAATCGAGAACCGGAGAAAGCGGGAGCCGTACTCGACAGTCTAAAACCTTTCGTGGACAAAATCGATCATGAGCGCCTGACGGGCGCTTGGCTGCGCGCCAAAACCGCGCAAAAAACCATGCAGGAAAGTTTCGACAGCGCTTATTACTTCGGAAGCGAAGCCCTGAAGCTGGCCCAGCAAACGGATACCGCTCAACGCGAGATCATTGCGGCCCAAACGCAGCTTGCCGACGTACTAAAGGAGCAAAATTTGAACGATTCGGCCCTGAAGTTTGCCCGGGATGCCTATCACATGGCCAAAAAAATAGATACCGCCGGTCTGCCCCTCATCTGCTTAAGGCTTGCGGAGATTTACTCTAAAATCGGCGATCTCACCATGCAGCGGTTTTACCTGTTTGAAGGATGGCGCTACAGCAAACAGCCGGCACACAAAACGGTCTTCGCAAACAATATCGGCAGCTATTATGGCAAAATCGGGGAAATTGACTCGGCCATCCTGTTTTATAAGGCGATGGAAAAAGACACCACCTTTTCCAGCCCCTATTTTAATGCCGTCAAATACGAAAACCTCGGTATCAACCTGACCAACAAGCAGCGCTACCGGGAAGGACTATACTACCAATTGAAAGCCGCGGCCATCAACCAGGAGATCGGGCAAATGGACGCCCTTTCCTATTTTAACCTCGCCGCCACCTACCGGCACCTGAAGGAATATGGGACCGCCATTCGTTACCTGGATAGCGCCATGACGCTGGCCGCACCTGCCAAGGACTGGGAACTGATCAAACGAATCTGGCATGCCCGGGCCTTGAACCTGAATTTACAAGGCCGGGCGACCGAAGCCTATGCGTCACTTGATTCGGCATACGCCTACTATGGTGTAGAAGTAGACTCGTCCATATTATTGCAGGCCCGGGAACTGGAAACCCAATACAAGGTAAAGTCGAAAGACGAAGAGATTAAATCGCTGGCTTTTGAAAACGAGGCCCAAGCTAAGATCAACCGCCAGCAACAGATTATTATCGTTGCCATCATCGCCGCCGGCGTGCTAAGCGGCGTTATCGTTTTCCTAACGTGGAGACGCCGCCAACTTCAGATGCAGGTACGGGAAGCCGAACTGACTCAACAACTCCTGCGGTCGCGCATGGACCCGCATTTGGTTTTCAACTTGCTCAGTGTCCTGCAATCCTTCATTCGGGAGGGCCTGTATGAAAAGGCCGATGAATACGTAACCCAGTTTTCCCGTCTGTTGCGCCTCAGCCTGGAAAATGCGGGCTACAGCTATGCCTCTTTAAAGGATGAGGTTGCTGCTTTGGAGAGCTTTTTATACCTACAGGAAATCCACCTCGATGGCCGTTTCGAATATAGAGTAGAGGTAACAGGTGAGCCGGACGACTACGATGTTTTCATCCCGCCCATGCTCATGCAGCCCTTTGTCGAGAACGCTATTCTGCACGGCTTTCCACCGGGCTATAAAGGTTTAATCTCGGTCCGCATTGCCTGCGATAGCCACACCTTACGGGTGACGATCGAAGATAACGGCGTCGGGCTTAAAGAAGTCGTAACGCCCAAGGGGCACCGGTCGTCGGCAACGATCATAACGGAAGAACGTCTGAAGATCCTGGGAAAGCGGCTGCGCCGGCCCGCGCGGTTGCAGATTACAGATAAGAAGACCGCCGGCTTGGGGCAGGGCCTGAAGGTAGAACTCGTGATCCCCTACCAGAAGCGGCGTAAAGAGGGTTTTCAGGCACAGGCTGCAGCCTGATCATTCACGATACCCGTAACAGGTTCGTGAGCTCAATTTTATTGGCCACCCCCAGTTTTTCAAAGACGTGTTGCATGTGTTTGCCAACCGTCCGTTTTGAAATGAACAACCGGCTGCCGATATCCCGGTAGCTCAGCCCCTGGCAGGCCCATTTGGCAATTTCTATTTCACGATTTGTCAACTGGAAGCGGCGGCAATTTTCTTCAAACGCCCGGTGATCCGTACTCGGAGAGCCGGGCTTTAGTTGCCGCACTTGCTCTAATGCGGAACGAACCAGTTCTTCAGTGTGGTCATCGCAAAAACGAGGTTTTTCGCCGGGTTGAACCAAAAAAATATATACGTACTGCATGGTATGGTTAACCGCTACGGTTTTACCAGGCCGGCCCCTCCGATTCACTGGGTGCGCTATACAACTGCTCTACCAGATGTAAATTACAACCCGTGGCCTTGCCAGCACTTGCTAAAAAGCAAGAAATTCGATGGGGCTATTCCCTCTCCTTCCTGCTATGGGTAACTGAACGGACACGCAGGTTGCAGGTGCACGCGCGTCCTGCCCGGCTACCAGCGCCTGCCCTTCAGCCGGCTCAGCGTCGATTCGGCGATGCCCAGGAAGGAGGCGACATGTTTGGCGGGCGCTCTCAATACCACGTCAGCATGCTGTTTTACAAACCAGGCATAACGTTCGGCTGCCGTGAGCATTTTCATTTTATTAAGGTGCTCCGTATAAGTACCGGCCGCCCGGTAAAAGATGATCCGTCCGATCTTGTCGGCCTCGGGAAAATGCGCAAAAAGGTGGAGTATGTCCTGGCGCTCCAGGTAATAGATCAAACTGTCTTCCAGCGCTTCCACATACTGCGTAGAAGGCGTCTGGCTGTCGAAACTCGCCACAGAAATGGAAACCTCCCCTTCTGGAAAAAAGCCTACCGTAAATTCCTGGCCGGCTTCTATATAAAAGGACCGGAGCAGACCCTGCCGTACAAAGTTCGCCCGGCGCGATACCTGGCCTTCCCGGAGCAGATAGCTGCCCTTTTTATATGTCGCTTGCTTCACATGCCGCTGTAAGTAGTCAGCCAGCTCACCGGATATGGGATAAATCGCGCTGATGATCTTCAGCAACTCTTCCATAGAATCGCATTTTAGTATCGCAATTGGGGTGTTACTACGTGTCAATTGGAAGCGTCGGTTATAGGCGCCCGTGCGCTAATAGCGCCAGGCCCGGTCTAATAGGTAGATGCACCGGATAACAGGGAGGGAAGAAATGAATAAACGCATAAGGGTTAAGGCAATGGTTAAAAATCGGGTTCGAACTGATCCGACAAGCACCGGAAGCAGACGGCCCTGCAGCGAGGGCCGTTCATCCAATGCAACGGGGCACGTTTTATCGCTCCAACAAAAGCCTTAACCGAAAACCCATATGGGTAGAGCGCAGGAACGGCACAAACACGAAAACGAACGCGTTGAGCCGAAATGCTCCCGAACCAATTTTGTTACAGCCATAAAATAGAGAAATTGTCCCGGCTTGTGCAGGGGAAACTGACGAGGGCATCAAAAATCCTGACGGATTGCAGGGATTCAATAGTGAAAGGAGGCACCGGGATACGACTGCCCTTTGCCTAACACTGAATGATTCCACGTCAACTAAAATACTTGTGTTGCAACATGGCGATCGCCACCTCGATGCTCTCGCAGCGGATGTAGCGCATGAAGGCTTCCCTTGTTGTATGCCCCGTAATCCGCATGATGTGTTCCACCGGAACGCCTGCCAGATAGGCATTTGTTGCGAAATTCCGGCGGGCGGTATGACTGGCCATCAGTTCCCACTTTTCGTCCCTGAACTCTTTGCGCTTGTTACCATACATCATCGAGTAAGCTACCGGCCGAGTAAGGCCCGCTTCGCGCGCCATCATCTTAATCAGGGTATTATAGTAACGTTCATAATAGGCCGGTTCGAACGAATAATTCCACCGCTGCAAAATTTGAAGAACGATGCGTTTAACCGGCACGGTTACGAGCGCCCCGGTTTTATTCGTACGTATATGAATCAGCCAGCGGTCCTTGTGTTGGATCAAATACAACTGAGGTTCGCGCAAGAATTTTTGGAGGGTAGCCACGCGAAACCCCAGGTAGCTTTGCATGACAAAAATATCCCTCGCTATCGCAAGTGCCTGGTGACTAAAGCCAGCATTCAGCAGCATTTCCAATTCATCTTCCGAGTTGTAGACAAAATTGCTGGCTTCGGGATGGACCCGAACGGTTAGCTTCGGCAATAGAAGTCCGTCGGTAGCATAGTTTCGGAGCATCGCATGCAAATTGTCCACGTACCCGGCCACGGTATTCAGCGAAAGGTTTTGGTGGTGCAGGAAGTGAACAAATCCCTTTAACCACTTATCACTCACATCAAAGAGGTCCACCTCACCATATATTGCAGCGTGCTTGACCAGATAACCATGCAGTATTTGATAACGTACATGCGCCCCTTCTACAAAGAGGCGGCCGCGGGCAGTAATGCGAAAACCGTCCCGAATGTCCATATAGTAACGCTCAGCAGCATAGGTAAGCGTAGTGGGCCTGGTTAATGGCAGATCTCTCTGTACCGGACCCAATATCAGATCGTCTGCTTCCCCTGTATCCGGCCCTTCGCCGAATTCGTCAGACTCGGCCGCTAAGTCGGCCAGTTCCTGAGATGGATCAGCACCCGGACTTTCGAGGTCCATTTTATCCACCTCCATGAGTTCCTCTGCAACTTCCAATACCTGCCCACCATCGCCGGGGATCACCGGGCTGGGTTGGCTTAAGCCAGGAACAGCATTCAGGAAGTCTTTAAATTCGTTCAAAAGAAAAAATTGCCATTTAACGTTTTAAGCCGAGTATAAACAAGATCCTAAAGCGAAAGCCTACCACCCAGTCGGTTCACTTCCGGATCAGTAATACACCGAAAACGACGAGGTGAGGTTCCGATCGATCAACCGGTCCGATTAAATTTTTTCTTCAGCTCCGCTAACTTTTGCTCGAACTCGTTCAGCGACTCCTGTTGTTTCGGCAGCCGTGCACCAGTGGTAGTTTTGGACAGGTCTTTTACTGTAGAAGGCGCTGGTTTTTGTGCAACGCTCAAATTGCTTGACCCGGCCGCCACTTGATGTTTCATTTGCACCACTTTATTGGCGTCCGCTGTATTTTTATGGCCTAAATACCGCAGTTTTCCGGCCACACGCGTGTGCTGTTTTCGGGTATGCCCCTTTATAAACCTTCTGACGATTTTTGTTTTGCCTTTGCCACACAGGACATTTTTATGGTAGTCCTTTACCTCTGTCTGTTCAATATAGATGGATGCGTTCCAGTTGGCCGTCACGGTAACTACCGTGAGCGGGATATTTTGATTGTTATATACTGGCTCAGCCTTTTTTACCTCATCCGAAGATTCATTTTCCAGGCAACCCCATTTTGGAAGCGCAATTTTTTTCAGGGGGATCAAATCCAAAAACGTGATCATCTTATATAACAACGCTCGCATTTTCTCTTCAAACTTCCTGGTTTCGTCCTCCGCCCCGTCTTTTTCGCACTGGTCTTTAACCAGGTCCGCAACCGCATCGTACTGAACTTTAGGCGCATTGAGGTCAAATACAAAAAAACTATGAAGCAGGTATTTTCGCTGCTGCCGGCGGGTAAAAGAAGCGGCGGTTGCTATAATGCGGTTATCCTTTTTTTCATAGCGGATAAAATGATCACCCCAGTTGAGCTGCCGTTTGTCATCGGGCGCGTCTCTGAGCCAATCGGTGTCAAACTCGGTAATATGAACTTTCTCACATTCCTCTACGGCGCTTTCTGTAAAGTAAAAATGCGTGCAGGGATCACCCCCCTTAATGCTTCGCTCACGGAACAACTCTTTTGTGTGTTCCCGGGAAATATGGTGCGATACCTGGTCGCGCGGCTGTTCCATATCCTTACCCAACCGGGTTTCGTAGACTTGCTGCCAGTTCGTTTTGGCCACTTCCACGAGCAGCTTGTCCCAAACCTCATCCGCAATCGTTTCCAAAGACCTGCCATCAGTTGGATGCTGTTGCAGGTATTGCCTTAGCATACGCTCAAACAACTTCTTTTTGTTTCGATCGTCTGCCAACTGATATTGTTTCGCCCTTTTCCAGCGTTTGAAATCTTCTATAAGCTGCGCCTTATATCTAAACTTAAGGGCGAACTTGATTCCAAAGAGATGGGAGGTTCTCATATGTGAGCCAGGAAGGTTTAATGAGAAAAATAAGGTTTCGTAGTTCCCAATAGTATAGGCATGGCGGGCCTGCTTCGGTATGTATAACCGAATCCTGTCCGTTTACACCATAAAAAAGCATCATACGCTGAAGATGTATCAGACGAATGGTACCAAGCGATCGTCGTAAATGATTAGGTGACAAATAAGCAATAACAGATCAATTGATCTGCCCGGAGCGTTGGCCGGATGTAAGCGTAAGGAGATAAAAACAAATGCTGGCATGTCCCCTTTTTACCAGGGGTCTCGGGCAGTAAATGCCGAACGGAAATACAAAAGCAGAAAAGGGATAATGATTTAACTGGCATAGGTGGTTGTTTGATCGAAATAGAACTTCAGTTTCTTGTTGCAATCATGCAAAGGCGTTAGCGCATTGAGAAAATGGCTGACACTTTAGTTGCACATCTTATAAAGCATAAGTCGGGGGCAGGTTTACATTGCAGTTACCGGCCTGCCCCTCTAGCAATGAAAATGCAGTTAACAATGGCACAAATACGGAGCACATTTCCTAACATTTCATTACAGGGTGGTCATTTAAAATTTTATAGAATCTTTTGTGGTTACCATTCAACAGATCTCTTATATCAAATTTTTTAGGCTTACGGAGAAATGGTGCAAACGAAAGGAACGTCCGTTGATCCTGGTTACACTTCCAGCAAGCTAACACTTTTGTATACCCGCCATCAAGGTGACGCCGAATATCGTCCCGGTCATACAAATGGTCTACGGTCGCCATAGTGGGCCACGGTTGATAATAACCCACAGGGGGCCTTTCTACTTCTGCATTACAATAGTAACATTTTCGTTTGTATTGCTTTAGTAGTGCGTTTAGCTTGGTTTTACGATTCCTTTCCGAGCCTTTGGCTGTTCTTCTGCGGGCCATTCGCTTTTGATGGTTCAGGTTTTATATTGTTGGCATTCCCTCATTGGTTCTTCGCAGCTTCGAGATTTTACAAGCGCCAGCGTTCAACTGGAACAATGAGTGCAGTATCTATTTTCGGAGGCAGCATTTTTCCGTGACTGCTTGCCACTCTGCTTGTGATATAAACGATATTCCTAAATGCCCGCGCGCTTTCCTTCATCATGCTTGTGATCATAATCGGCGATAAGCCGGCTAGTCTATACTTTTCCTCGTCATTCAGCAACCCCTCACTTTCAAACTGTGAAATCCTAACATACTTTGTTGAATCCTTCGACTCAATTTTACTAACGAACCCATGCAGGCTTAAAAATTCCTCCATTTCTTGATCAATTCCATCGAATTGTGGAAGAACTGCCAAGCCGAAGGTCACCTCTTTACATTTTATGAGACGGTCCTTAGAGCGAATTTTGTATCTCAACGTAACAGAATCGTAGGCTGGATCTGTAAGAATATACTTTATATCGGACTCTATCCGAGCATTGAAGTAATTAAGATTCTCGCAACTGACCCCAGCAAATTTTTTGGTGACGCCAGTGGGATCAATATCGAGTAAAATTTCTTGTTTGCCATCGCGTGTTTGATAAACGGTGGGCTTATATACCCTATGCAACGCGTCCAGGTAAACAAACAAATTTTTGGGAAGGCCCGTAGCCAGCGCCAGCGAGTCATAACGGGCTTGATCGGGTTGTACGATCCGGTAATTGCCATCCCTCCAAATTTCGGGGCGCAGAGCGGTTTCCGAGTCAAACCAATATTGCGCGAACCGTATGTATTCTGAGTCCACCACCACTAAATGGTCATTGATACGAACTTCCACAGCTTCAGCTGCATACTCTTGAGGCATGGCAGTTCTGACGGCTTCATGTTTACAGGAAGCAATGAAGCCCAAGAAGAGTAATAAAAACGCTATTCTCATAATCGGGATGTTATATAATGTTTACAAATAGTGACCAGGTGATATCTTTTGTGCATGACTCTTTTGTACAATCAATGCGCCTAATTATTTTTACCCTTATAGGCCATTCTATGTATCATTTTCTCGACACATTCTATCATCAACGGTATTGAACTGTGTTTTGGCAAATAGTCATCGGCGCCCAGCCTTAACATCTTGTAGCCTTTACTGGTATCATCGGAAAATGCAATTATTCTGATAGCAGGAAACTCGTTCTTCAACACAGGAACAGTTGCACAACCATCCATCACAGGCATATTTGCGTCGAGAATGCAGATAACAGGCATATCGGTCCCAGCTCTTAATTTCTGTATTAAATCTTCTCCGTTTATTGCCTCTATCACAACTTGGAACCCATTGTCTTCAAAAAATTCCTTTAGAGCTAACCGCACTTTCTCATGATCCTCGGCAATAGCGATTTTTGCCTTAAAATGTTCCATACAAAAGAAAATCTGTAAATATTTATGTTAACTCACTTTATATAGATCGGATATCAGAATCGGTATGTTACCGAGAACGTTAGAGACTTTGCCTTGATTGTATACAACGTAGCGTTGCTTATTTCCGATTTGAAGTATTTTGCACGCCACTCAAACCGGCTTTTATATATCACACCTGCGGACAAGCTTAATGACCACTCCTGGTCTGTAAAGTGAAATGCCTTAGACCGGCTAAAAGGTTCACCCCTACTAAACTCGATTTCTACGTTCTTTTCAATCTTTCTGATATTCCACCCGACGCCACCGCCTCCGTATATCTGTAGCTTTGACTTCAACGGGACTTTATACAGCAGCGACACGTCGGGAGTAAGGGTCCTGAAAATGAACTCCCTTTTTAGAAAGCCCCACCGGTCCTCATATCCTTCACCCTGAAAGTGTTGATACCGGTGGGTAACTTCCCCACGGACAACAAATCCATTCATTTCAGGATTATCGATGTCTACGGCAGCCGAAATGATGAATTGAGTCGAAGGCTTATATTCGATATTCTCTGCCTGGTAACCGTCCGTTTGTAAATAATCAACGGACATACCGGGCCGTAGGGAAAAATAAACCCACTTGTCAGCCACTTTCGCGCTCGACGAATTTTGGGCCGTTGCAGCAAGGTTGAGAAACCAGGTGCACAGAATTAAGCATAAATAGTTTCGCAAGTTTTCAGGTTTTAAATATGAACAAGATGGTTTACCCATTTCTTGGCAATTCATAGGTTGTAGTGAAGACTTAAACAATGTTCCGCGGCCGGCGTCCTATAACGGTTACGCTACGCATTGCTCCTAAAATGCGGTACACTTCGCTAAACCCGCCCTTGTACCATTCGATTCCTCATGTATGATCCCTGGTCTTTTTTCCTTTCACAACTAGCTTTTTACCAATAATTCGAATGGCCACCCCGTAATTTTTTTTGATGGATTTCAGCGCATCCCGCAATGCCACATCTTCATTCAGTTTCATACGGCTTGTCCCTTGCGGCAGCTCACCCTCAAACTCCACTTCATAGCCATACCACCTGCCCACCTCCAACATCAATTCCCTAAGACCAATGTCCCTGAAATTGAACTCCCTTTTGGTCCGCGTAGCTGCTGTATCAAGCGCACTCCTATTCCTGTTACGCATCGGTTCACCTGCCATACGTTGCACGCGTTCGACCGTCGAAAGCCTATTTCCGTACCCATGCACCCAGTAATACTGGCCATCGTTTTGGTCATAGCTCAGCTTTGTTTCGCTCGTCTTGTTTTCAATCCAGATTTCGGGAAAGTACTTCCGGTAGTACCAGGCAAAGTACACTGCACCCAGTGTAGGCTGGTGAAGGTCTTTGTAGTCCAGCCAGATTACCCGATCCCTGCCGATTTTGAAGAATCGGAAGCATTGTTGGACGTACTCCTGCTTTTCCAGCAATTGGATGCCCGTCTTGTCGAACCGGTAGCATAACTCGGCACCGTAAACAGCGCCGCTTTCTTTCGAAAAGGCAGGAAAGACCCAAACTATAACCGAACTGTCTTCGCCTCTCAGCACATAGCGGTTAAAAGGAATGCCCATCGAATCTTTTAGCGGTTTGCACAACATGTCAGCCCCGATCAGCGCCCGGCTATACGCATTGGCCATGCTGCTGTCAATTGGCAAATACACCCGTTTAACCCTTGAAAGGCTGTCAACGGTGTAATGAAATGCCATTTGAAAACCGCCCCTTTCATAGCTGCCGTACAGGGCGTGCCACCCCCCCGGTTCATCGAAACAAAACCATACGGGTTTTAAGTTAGCTGTTTCCGCGTCTGATGATGCCAACATGCTGTCGGTAGTCCACCACACTACCGTATTGTAAAAGGAAAACCACTTCGCCAATTTCAGTTTTGAATGAAGCGATAGCGCAGTTGAATCCGTTTGACCTTGTGATGCAACCGGTTGGGCGAAGGAAAAAAGGGCCAGGAAGTACAAAATATATTTCATCATTGCGATAGCGGTTAACGTGCTGGGATAAAACAGAATGTTCGGCATATCCCCGCGGACTATCGCGGGTTTTGCAGCATTCGTTTATTGGAAGCCATAACATCCGGTGGAATGGGTAACACATACCGGTTATCGCCCGGCGGCAGCGTGTACCGCTGTTGCTTAAACTGGCGGGTTAGGCTTATGCCTGCACCCAACAGATTAAACCGCCGAATATCCATCCAGCGAAGGCCACGAAACACCAGTTCTTTGCGCCGCTCCAGCAACACAAGCCGCAGCGCTTCGTCAGCGGAACCGACAGCCGGCGGTACATAGGCACCGCTTTTCCATCGGGTAGCCAGTAGAGTAACAAGATCCTTCATAGCTCCATCGATGTCGCCCAAACGCGCCCTGCATTCCGCCCGGATCAACAAGACTTCATCGACCGCCAACCCACTGAAGTGCGTAGAATCGCTGCAGTAGCTGAACCGGCTGACCGGCTGACCGGCAGGGCCCAGCGAAAAAAACAGCTCTTTGCGCAGATCGCCATCCCTGTAGAACCCATATAAGGCATTATCAATATAAAATGAGCCGGGAGCCAGCATTTGGCTTCCTGACTGCAGATTGCTTTGGTACAGCACTTCGGCATTATTTGATGGAAAGGGCATTCCCGCGGCGGTATCGAGGCTGCTATAGTCCAGCAGCGTGGAATACAACATAAGACAACTGTCGGCATACGCCTTGGCGTCCGAAAACGCGCCCATACTTAGGTATACGCGGGCAAGCAAGGCATAGGCGGCCGGAACAGAAGGCCGGTTTTTCCGGTCAGGGTCCGGCTCCGTTGGTAACCAACGCGCGGCTTCCTTAACGTCATTTACTATTTGCGTATATGTCTGGCGAACGGACGCCCTTCCAATCTTTGCCAGCGGGTCCGATGTCAGCCGCAAAGGGATTCCCGGGGCGGCTGTCGCCGTCTGTTCATCATAAAGATTTGAAAACTGCAAGGCCAGATTGTGAAAGGCATATCCTCTTATAAAAAGCGCGCTTCCCTTTATCTGATTCGCCCTTTCCTGGTCCTTGATCGGAACGCGTCCAAGGTGGTCCAGCACTGAATTCGCATAATACACCTGTTCATAAGGCTTATTCCAGTCCGG
>CBIHPC010000170.1:0-13249 GCA_966211305.1 uncultured Niastella sp. | reverse complement strand
ACGGAAGGCATAATTAGTTAATGTGCTAATTAGCTAATGTGATAATGTGATAATGAAATACAGAATACAGAAATACAGAATACAGAAATACAATAATTAAGGTCATTTAGAATAAGTATGTATAAATTTTTCTCAATTGTATTGATAGCAGCGCTGGCGGCTGGATTTCGTAAGAAGGATGAGGCATCGTTAATGGTTGCGAAACCGCAGCCGGTACAGCCTTTGAAGATCGCGCCCAATGGCCGCTATTTTATGACGGCTGATGGCAAGCCGTTCTTTTGGCTGGGCGATACCGGCTGGTTATTGTTCTCGAAACTCAAACGCGAAGAGGTGATCAAATTCCTCGACGATCGCCAGGCAAAAGGATTCAATGTAATACAGGTAATGGTGCTGCATACCACCAAAGTGGTAAACGCCTATGGCGATACCGCCTTAAAAGGCGGTAATGTGGCCATGCCGGTTACTACACCAGGAAATAATCCTGATAATGCCGCCGAATACGACTATTGGGATCATGTTGATTTTGTTGTCAAAGCTGCTGCGGAAAGAGGTATTTACATAGCTATGGTACCTGTATGGGGCAGTGAAGTAAAAGCGGGTATGGTAAGTGTGGCCCAGGTAAAACAATATGCAAATTTTTTAACCAACAGGTATAAATCGCAGATCAATATCATCTGGCTGAATGGCGGCGATATCAAAGGCACTGAAGGCACGGCGGTATGGCAGGCCCTGGGTAAAACCTTACATGAAAAAGATCCCGGTCATTTATTGACCTTCCACCCGCGTGGCCGTCATACATCATCTATCTGGTTTCACAATGAACCATGGCTGCAGTTCAATATGTTTCAGAGCGGCCACCGCCGTTATAACCAGGATACCAGCAAAGGCGACCTGCATTTTGGGGAAGATAACTGGAAGTATGTGCAAATGGATTATGCCCGGAAGCCTGCAAAACCCACCTTCGACGGTGAGCCTTCGTATGAAGAGATCCCGCAGGGTTTGCACGATTCGCTGGAAGTACGCTGGAACGACGATGACGTACGCCGCTATGCTTACTGGTCGGTATTTGCCGGCGGCTGCGGTTATACGTATGGAAATAATGCGGTAATGCAAATGCATCGCCCCAACGATACCGATGGGAACTATGGCGTAACGAATTACTGGTACGATGCCATCGATGCGCCGGGCGCTTCACAAATGGTGCATCTCAAAGGCCTGGTATTGTCAAAGTCGTATTTCGACCGGGTGCCCGATCAGTCGCTGATAGCCGGAAATGTAGGTGAAAAATATGATCGCCTGTTTGCTACCCGCGGAAAGAACTATGCACTGATCTATACTTATACCGGCCGCACCATTTCAGTGAAAATGAATAAACTGTCTGGCAAAAGCATAAAAGCATCATGGTTCAATCCACGCGATGGAAAGTATACCGAGATAGGAACATTTGAGAACAACGGAGTGAAAGAATTCGATGCACCGGGTGATGTGAAAGAAGGGAATGACTGGGTGTTGGTTTTGGATACCCCCTATACACGATAATCAAACATGCGACACTTAATATACATAACATTCCTTTTTCTATTATCCTGCACGGCCCAAAAACCCGTGTACCTGTTCACGTCATTCAACGAGCCCGCTACCGACGGGTTGCGTTTTTTGTACAGCTATGACGGTTACAAATGGACCGATGTAGGCCGCACTTTTGTAAAACCCGAAGTGGGCAGCAAGGTAATGCGCGACCCTTCCATTGCCAAAGGCGCCGATGGTACTTACCATCTTGTATGGACCAGCGGCTGGAACAAAGACAAAGGTTTTGGTCATGCCCGGTCAAAAGACCTGGTGACCTGGTCGGCTCCCGAATTTATTCCCGTAATGGAAAGCGATTCGAATGTGGTGAATGTGTGGGCGCCCGAGTTGTTTTATGACGATGAGAGTAACCAGTACGTGATCGTGTGGGCTTCAACCATTCCGTTCAAATTTCCGAAGGGACGGGAAGATGAGAACAATAATCACCGCCTGTATTATACGGTGACGAAAGATTTCAAAACCTTCTCGCCCTCAAAGTTGTACCTCGACCCCGGCTTCAGCGTGATCGACGCGGTGATCGTAAAAAGAGCCGCAAAAGATTATGTGCTGGTGCACAAAGATAATACCCGCCCTAACCGCAATATAAAAGTAGCATTCGGAACCAGTCCGCTTGGTCCCTGGACCAACATATCCGCTCCCTTCACCGGTAATTTTACCGAAGGCCCTTCTGTAGCAAAAGTGGGTAAGGAGTGGTTGATCTATTTCGACTCCTATCGCAACAAAACCTACGATGCCGTAAAGACATCCGATTTTATCCGTTTCGATTCAGCGGCCGTATCGGTTCCGCATGGGCATAAGCATGGGACGATCTTTATGGCAACGAGGAAGGAGTTGAAGAGGATTTTAAGGGAGAAATGAGTTGACTGGTTGACTAGTTGATAAAGTTGATAAAGGTGATGGAGGTGATAAAGGGAAGTCAGAATCTAATGACATCTCTTAAAGTAAGTATTTGTAATCTGTATTCGCTTGTAGCTGTATTTGTATTTGCTTTCGGCCTTGGGCTGTATTTGTATTCGCTTACAGCTTACAGCTTGCAGCCGTTTTCACGATAAAGTATCAAAATAATGATTCGCATAAATAAGACAACAATAGTAGCATTTTTAGCATTGGGCACCATTCAAACATCCGCCCAACAGGACACCGTACGGTACGTAGGAACCACCCTGTCGAATGTAGATTATCACCATGGCCAGTTGTCGCCGGCAGTAGGCGTGCATAACATTCAGACAATGCGCGCCAACCGCGATATAAAAGACTCCACTACCGGTTTTGGCTGGACGTACAACCATGCCCCCATGCTTACTTATTGGAACAATACATTTTTCCTGGAATATTTAAGCAATCCCGTAGGCGAGCACGTGCCGCCGGGACAATCGTTTTTACAAACCTCGAAAGACGGTTATAAATGGTCGGCCCCGGCAGTAGCGTTCCCGCCATATAAAATTCCCGATGGTACTAAAAAGGAAGGTTACAACGGCGTGGCAAAAGACCTCACCGCCGTAATGCACCAGCGCATGGGTTTTTATATTTCCAATAAGAACCGGTTGCTGATGTTTGCCTATTATGGGTTGGTGTTAGGTCCGAAGGACGATCCCAATGATGGCAACGGTATTGGCCGGGTGGTGCGTGAAATATATAAAGACGGCAGCTTTGGGCCCATCTATTTCATCCGTTACAATCACGCCTTCAACGAAAAAAATACCTCGTATCCCTTCTTTGAGCGCAGTAAGGACAAAGGTTTTGTAGAAGCCTGTAAAGAGGCGCTGGGAAATACGCTGCTGATACAGCAATGGGCCGAAGAAGCAGATCGTAACGATCCGCTGGTGGCATTGCATAACGAGAATTACAAAGCATTCAACTATTACCAGTTGCCCGATGGCAGAACGGTAGGTTTCTGGAAAGTGGCCCTTACTTCAATAAGCGCCGACAAAGGAAAAACCTGGTTGTACAATCCCGTTCGCGCGCCCCGTTTCGTAAACAGCAATGCCAAGATCTGGGGGCAGCGTACAGCAGACGGTAAATATGTTACTGTTTATAACCCTTCGGAGTTCCGCTGGCCGCTGGCGCTTTCTGTAAGCGACGATGGCCTCAACTATAAGAACCTGTTGCTCGTGAATGGTGAAATAACCTCCATGCGGTATGGCGGTAATTACAAAAGTTACGGGCCGCAGTATGTACGCGGACTGGAAGCCGGCGCCCAATCGCCCGATGGCAACTGCTGGGTTACGTACAGCATGAATAAAGAGGATATCTGGGTGTCAAGCATTCCTGTGCCTGTCAGAGATAAAGTTGACCGTGATGTGAACGACGATTTCGCTCAGCTGCCTCCTGCAAATGCGTTGAAGGAGTGGAATATCTTCAGCCCGTTATGGGCGCCTGTTGCCATGGAAAAAGCGCCTGACGGAACACAGGCATTGGCCTTAAAAGATAAAGATCCGTTCGACTATGCAAAAGCTGAACACGTGCTGCCTGCTGCCAAAAAAATGACGGCCACATTTACCGTGTTACCGCAACAGGCCGATCATGGCAATCTGCACATCGAGTTCCAGGATGCCAGAGGCATTCCGGGGATCAGACTGGTATTCGATTCAACAGGCTCATTGACCGTAAAGCCGGGATACAGGAATAAGAACATTACCACCTATAAGGCAGGAGAAAAATATGAGATCACCGTTTCATTGAATACAGAGGCCCGTTTTTATACCGTAGCCGTAAATGGAAAACAGCAGGGCGGTAACCAGATCTTCTTTGCCCCGCTGGAGAACGTACAACGCATTGTGTTCAGAACAGGCGGGGTGCGCCGTTTTCCCGATTCCGATACCCCCACCGACCCGATGTACGACCTGCCCAACGCCGGCGCACAGGCCAAACAGGCGGTTTATTATATAAAGTCGTTGAAAACAAGGAAGGAACTTTAAGAATCAGAAAGATGATCAAAACATTCGTAATACTAACATTTTTCATCTCACTAACAGCAAACATCGCCCTTGCGCAAAAAGGCAAAGGCGGCGGTGTGCTCAAAGCCGGTAATTTCCGTCACTATGTTGACTACTTCAACAAGATGGAAGATGAAAATATTGCCCAGGCCATTCCCAACGCACAGTCGTGGGATTGGATGAAAGCGAATATTCCCCTTTTTGAATGCCCGCAGCAGAACTTTGAAGAAATGTGGTATTACCGCTGGTGGACGCTGCGTAAACACCTGAAGCAAACCGACCAGGGGTACGTTTTCACCGAATTCCTCGTGAAGCGTAATTATGCCGATAAATACAACCTCATTTCCAGCGCATTGGGGCATCATATTTATGAGGCGCGCTGGTTGCACGATAACAAATACCTCACCGATTACCTGAACGTATGGTACCGCGGTAATGACGGTAACCCCATGAAGAAATTACGTGGTTTCAGCAGCTGGAACATATATGCCATGTACAACCGCTATCTGGTAAATAGCGACAGCGCCTGGTTAATGAACATGCTGCCCGACCTTGAAGCGGATTACGCCGCATGGGAGAATGAAAAACGCTTACGCAACGGGCTTTTCTGGAACACCGATGTAAAGGATGCCATGGAAGAAACCATCAGCGGCGGCCGCAGGGAACAGAACGCCCGCCCCACCATCAATAGCTACATGTATGGCAACGCCATGGCATTGGCCAGAATGGAAACCATGGCCGGTAACAAGGCGAAAACGGAGCTGTATTCGTTGAAAGCAGATACCATAAAGCAATTAGTTCAGCAGTATCTGTGGAATGCGAAGGATACGTTTTTCGAAACACGCAAAACGGCCGGCGATACCATGGCCAACGTACGGGAAGAAATAGGTTTCATTCCCTGGTATTTTAACCTGCCCGATGCAGGTTATGAAGGGGCCTGGAAAAAGATCACCGATGAGAGTGGGTTCTTTGCGCCATTCGGGTTAACCACGGCAGAAAGAAACCATCCGCAGTTCCGCACCCATGGCTGCTGCAAATGCGAATGGGATGGCGCCGTATGGCCTTACGCCACGGCGCAAACCATGACCGCCATGGCCAATTTAATGAACAACTATCAACAGAACATGGTCAACGATTCGGTTTACTTCCGGTTGATGGAACTGTATGTGGAATCGCAATACTACCGCGGCCGCCCATACATAGGAGAGTACCTCGATGAAAAAACGGGCTACTGGTTGAAAGGCGACCAGGAACGCAGCCGCTATTACAACCACTCAACCTATAACGACCTCATCATAACGGGGCTGGTTGGCCTGCGTCCGCGTGCAGATAATATCATTGAAGTAAATCCGCTGCTGCCCGGAAATGAATGGAACTGGTTCTGCCTCGACAATCTATTGTATCATGGCAAAAAGGTTACCATCATCTGGGATAAGGACGGAAAGAAATATAAAAAAGGAAAAGGGTTCAGTGTGTGGGTGAATGGAAAAAAAGCGGCATCGGCAGCAACACTGCAAAAACTGACCGGCACAATTTAATAAGACCAGAAAACAGCATAGTTAAGCATATAAGATGGCAATGAAAACTAACATAAAAGGTAATGTAATAAGAATGCTGGGTTTAGCTTTTGGCTTTCAGCTTTTGGCTTTCAGCTCAGCGAATGCCCAGCAAACGGAGATCCAATACCTGTCAGGCACCGGCAGCGACAAAACCGTTAACTGGCAGTTCTTTTGTACCGCAGGCCGTAATTCGGGTAAATGGACAACCATTCCCGTTCCCTCTAACTGGGAGCAACAGGGTTTTGGAAAATACAACTACGGTCACGATAAAGACTCCGTTCGCGGAAAAGAAAAAGGTTTATACAAATACAATTTCAATGTGCCCGCTAACTGGAAGGGCAAAACGATCAATATAGTTTTTGAAGGTTCCATGACCGATACCGAAGTAAAGATCAACGGGCAGTCGGCCGGGGCAACCCACCAGGGTTCATTCTACAGTTTCACGTATAACATTACAAAACTGTTGAAGTTTGGTAAAAAGAACCTGTTGGAGGTTACAGTAAGCAAACACTCAGCTAATGAATCGGTGAACGGCGCAGAGCGGCGCGGTGATTACTGGATCTTTGGCGGCATTTTCCGGCCCGTATTCTTACAGGCGCTTCCCGCGGAACATATAACGCATGTGGCGGTTGATGGAAAAGCAACCGGCGCATTTACCGCAAGGGTAAAACTGGCGGCTGTAGCACAGGCCGATGAAGTGACCGCGCAATTATATACGATAACAGGGAACACAAAGGTGGGGAACGCTTTTTCTGCGAAAGTAAACGCAGGCGATTCGGTGGCCACCTTACAAACAACCGTGGCTTCACCCGCATTGTGGACACCCGAAACGCCTAACCGCTACCGGGTTGAATTTACATTGCTGGCGAAAGGCAAACCGGTACATACCGTTCAGGAGAAATTCGGTTTCCGTACCGTTGAAGTGCGTGAGCGCGATGGCATCTACCTCAATGGCATAAAAATAAAATTCAAAGGAGTGAACCGTCACTCGTTCTGGCCAACAACCGGCAGGGCCATGAATGAAAGCATGAGTATTGCAGATGTGCAGATGATAAAGGATATGAACATGAATGCGGTGCGTATGTCGCACTACCCGCCCGATGCACATTTCCTCAATGCAACCGATTCACTCGGTTTAATGGTGCTCGATGAACTGAGCGGCTGGCACAAAGCATACGATACGCAGGTTGGTTCTATCCTGGCAAAGGAAATGATCGCGCATGACTGCAATCATCCTTCTATTGTTCTTTGGGACAATGGTAATGAAGGCGGTCACAACTTCGAGCTCGATCACTGGTTCGATGAGCTGGACATTCAAAAACGTCCGCTGATCCACCCCTGGCAGGTGTTCCGCGAATTCGATACCCAACATTACATTAACTGGGATTATGGTAACGATACCCACCTGCATGGTCATAAGATCGTTTTCCCTACCGAATTTTTACATGGACTATATGATGGCGGCCTGGGCGCGGGTCTCGAAGATTACTGGGAGCTGATGTGGCGGCATCCAAGGTCGGCCGGCGGCTTCCTGTGGGTGTTTGCCGATGAAGGCATTGCCCGGAAAGACAAAAACGACAGCATCGATACCGATAGTAACCATGCTCCCGATGGCATCGTTGGCCCCTTCCATGAAAAAGAAGGCAGCTATTATGCTATAAAAGAAATATGGGCGCCCGTTCATTTTGAGAAAAAAGACATTACCCCGGCCTTTAACGGGCAGTTCAGTGTAGAGAACCGGTACCATTTCACCAACCTCGATCAATGCAAATTCACGTTTAGGTTATCTTCCCTGCAGAACGGCAGCGGCGATGTAACCGGAACCGTGAATGTGCCCGGTATTGCACCCGGTGCAACAGGGATCATTACCTGTAACCTCCCAGCCAACTGGCAGCAATACAGCGTACTGTATGTAACCGCGCTCGATGCACAACAACATGAAATATTTACCTGGAGCTGGCCGATAAAACTGCCAACCGCCATTGCGCAAACGATGGTAAAACAGGAGGGGAGCGCTGCGGTTTCGGTATCGGAGAAAGATTCCCTTATTGTTGCCACTGCAGGTGATGTAATCCTTTCTTTCCATATAAATAACGGTTTGCTGCAAACGGTACAGAACGGAAAAGGCATTATTCCCCTGAGCAACGGACCGGTTTTATGCGAAGGCGAAACGGGTTTTGTAAAATGGAATACCCGCAAAGACGGTAATAATGTGGTGGTTGCCGGTGAGTTTCAAAAGAAAAGCCTGGTGCAGTTACTGGAATGGACCATATTCCCTTCCGGCTGGGTGAAAATGCAGATCAAATACTATCCTAAAGATTATGAAACCTCACTGATAGGTGTAAACTTCTCGTTCCCTGAAAGCATAGTGAAATCGGCGCAGTGGATGGGAACTGGTCCGTACCGCGTTTGGAAGAACCGCATGAAAGGTGGTACGCTCAACGTGTGGAATAAAGAATACAATAATACGTCAACTGGGGAAGGCAAACTGATCTATCCTGAATTCAAAGGATACTACTCAAATCTGTATTGGATGAAGTTGAATACAACCGGTCAGCCATTGACGGTCGTATGTACCAATGAAGATGTTTTCCTTCGCCTGTTCACGCCGAAGTTTTCCGTAACGCCGTTCAACACGGCGCCTGCGTTCCCCGGTGGCGATCTGTCGTTCATGCATGGCATTTCACCAATCGGTACCAAATCGCAGAAAGCGGAGAAAATGGGTCCCATGGGTCAAAAGCATATGTATTTTGACTACTGGAAAGATCCGATGCATACGAAGGACATAACGTTGTTCTTCGATTTTTCAGGAAAGAACTGATGGTTAGTTAACGAGTTGACTCGTTAACTAGTTAACTCGTTAACTAAATAAAGAATCAATGATATAATGAGCAACTTTAATAAATACAGGGTTTCGTTTTTGTCAGGTATCTTATTAATACTGGCATCTGCTGTTCATGCACAGGTTTCAGTACACAACCTCCGTTGCGAAATGTTGAATAACCCTTTAGGTATCGATGTACAACAACCGCGCCTGAGCTGGCAACTGGCAAGTAAGGAACGCAACATTCAGCAGGTGGCTTATGAAGTGCTGGTGGCATCTACACCTGAGCAACTGGCAAAAGGAGAGGGTGATCTGTGGAATTCGGGCAAGGTAGCCTCGGATCAGTCGATCCATATCGATTATAAAGGCAAACCACTTTCCAGCCGCACTACCTGTTACTGGAAAGTGAAGGCATGGACGAACAGGGGTGAAACCAGTTGGAGCGAAACGGCTCACTGGAGCATGGGTTTATCACCCGGCGACTGGAAAGCAAAATGGATCGGCCTGGAAAAAGGAATGCCCTGGGATAGCATTACGCAGTGGTCGCGCCTGAGCGCCCGCTACTTCCGCAAAACATTTAAACAGCAGCTGGCGGTGAAGAAAGCTACGGTATATGTTTCCGGGCTTGGATTGTACCACCTTTACATCAATGGTAAAAAAGTGGGTGATCACGAACTGGCCCCCGCAGCAACCGATTATACCCAATCGATCCTGTACAATACATTTGATGTAACCGGTCAATTGCAGAAAGGGAATAACGTGGTGGCCGCTGTTTTGGGTAATGGCCGCTATTTCACCATGCGCCAGAATTACAAACCAAAAAAGATCAAAGCATTCGGTTATCCCAAGCTGCTGTTACAGCTCGAAATAGAATATACCAACGGAACAAAGAAAAGCATTGTAACAGACGCCACCTGGAAAATGACGGCCGATGGGCCCATTCGTACCAACAATGAATATGATGGCGAAGAATACGATGCCAACAAAGAACTCACCGGTTGGAATAATACCGGTTACAACGATAAAAGCTGGATGCGGCCACAGGTATTGCCGGCAACCGGCGCCAAACTGGTGGCGCAAATGATTGAGCCCATCAAAGTAATGCAAACCATTAAGCCGGTGCGTGTATCGCAACTGAAACCGGGCGTTTTCATTATGGATATGGGCCAGAATATGGTGGGCAACCTCGAGATGCGGTTAAAAGCAACAAAGGGACAGCAGGTGCAACTGCGTTTTGCAGAAAGCCTGCAGCCCAATGGTGAATTATATGTAGCCAACCTGCGCGATGCAAAAGTGACCGACCGGTATATCGCCAAAGGGAACGGCGTTGAAACCTGGCGGCCGGCTTTTGTGTTTCATGGCTTCCGGTATGTAGAGATCACCGGTTATGCCGGTACGCCAACCGTAAATGATTTTGAAGGCAGGGTGATCTATGACGACCTCGCAACTACCGGCACGTTTGAAACTTCGAACGAAATTGTGAACCGGATCCACAAGAACGCATGGTGGGGCATCAGCGGTAATTCCAAAGGCATGCCGCTCGATTGTCCGCAACGCAATGAGCGTATGCCCTGGCTGGCCGACCATGCCATTGGTTCATTGGGCGAAAGTTTCCTGTTTGCCAACGGTAATCTGTATGCCAAATGGCTGCAGGATATAGAAGAAGCGCAAACCGCGGAAGGTTCCATTCCCGATGTGGCGCCTGCTTACTGGAATTACTACAGCGATAACATGACCTGGCCAGGTACGTACCTGATCATTGCCGACATGTTGTACAACCAGTATGGCGATAAGCGCGCCATTGAAAAGCATTATGCCTCCATGAAAAAATGGCTGGCCTATATGCAGACAAAATACATGAAGGACTACCTGGTTGCCAAAGATAAATACGGCGACTGGTGTGTGCCGCCTGAGTCGCCAGAGCTCATTCATTCAAAAGACAGCCTGCGCAAAACAGATGGCACGCTGATAGCCTCCGCATATTATTATCGTATGTTGTGGTATATGCAAAAGTTTGCCGGCCTTATCAACAAACCTGGCGATGCCAATGCATTTGCTGAGTTGGGTAAGAACATCCGGGAGGCATTCAACAAACGGTTCTACAACAAACAAAAGAAATATTACGACAATAACACCGTAACGGCCAACCTGCTGCCGGTGTATTTTGGCATAACGCCCGATAGTGCAAAACAGGTTGTGTTCGATAAAATAGCCCATAAGATCTGGGTCGAAAACCATGGCCATATCAGCACCGGGGTTATAGGTACCCAATGGCTGATGCGATGTTTGAGCGACTACCAACTGCCCGATCTGGCATATACGCTCATTTCCGATACCACCTATCCTTCATGGGGGTATATGGTTAAGAACGGCGCTACTACCATTTGGGAATTATGGAATGGCAATACCGCCAAACCGAGTATGAATTCACAGAACCACGTGATGCTGCTGGGCGATCTGCTGGTGTGGATGTACGAAAATGCGGCCGGTATAAGATCTGATGATAAAGCAACGGCTTTCAAAAAGATCATCATGCAGCCCACGCCGTTAGATGGGCTCGATTTTGTAAATGCCTCTTATAATTCGGTACACGGCCTTATAAAAAGTTCCTGGAAAAGATCGATCGGCCGCTTTACCTGGAATGTGACCATTCCCGCCAATACAACTGCGTTGCTGTACATTCCTGCCGATGATGTGCAGCTTATTACAGAAGGTGGTAAACCCGCATCAGGTGTTGAAGGACTGCGGTTTGTAAAAATGGAAGGGAAAAAGGCGGTGTTCGAAGCAGGGTCTGGTGAGTATTCCTTTGTTTCAACGTACAAATTCAAAAGTGGTATCGTTACCGATGAATTTATTTTCAATAAAACTTCATTTCCCGAAAGCCATGCGGCTACCATTGCAGAAACGCCGAAAGGCCTGGTGACCGCCTGGTTTGGCGGAACGAAAGAAAGAAATCCCGATGTGGGCATTTGGATAAGCCGCCAGGTGAATAACGAATGGACGGAACCGGTAGAAGTGGCCAATGGTAAAATAAACGATACGTTGCGTTATGCCTGCTGGAATCCCGTATTGTTCCAGATCCCCAATGGCGACCTGTTGTTGTTCTACAAAGTGGGTCCAAACGTAGCGGGCTGGAAAGCTTTCCTGACGCGTTCAACTGACAATGGTGTTACCTGGGGCAAACCGCAGCCGATGCCGGATGGCTTCCTCGGCCCGGTAAAGAACAAACCGGTAATGCTGGATAATGGTGATATCATTTGCCCGTCGAGTAAGGAAGGCAATGGGTGGACGGTGCATTTCGAAGTGTCGTCAGATCAGGGTAGAACCTGGCGCATGGTGGGGCCCATCAATCCCGATAGAAAGATCTTTGCTATTCAGCCCGGCATACTGGTGCATAAAGATGGAAAGCTGCAGATCCTTTGCCGTAGCAAAAGTGCCGCCGTGGTGGAATCGTGGTCGGCCGATAACGGCAAAACCTGGTCGTCGCTGACACCCTCTTCATTGCCTAATAACAATTCAGGTACCGATGCGGTGACCCTGCACGATGGCCGCCACCTGATCGTGTACAACCACGTGGCTACGCCGAAAGGGGCAAAAAAGGGCGCCCGTACCCCGTTGAATGTAGCGGTTTCAAAAGATGGTAAGGAATGGAAAGCGGCGCTGGTGCTGGAAGATTCACCGGTTAGCCAGTATTCATACCCCTCGGTGATACAATCGGCCGATGGCATGATCCATATCGTATATACCTGGCGCCGCCAGCGCGTGAAGTATGTGAAAGTTGATCCGGCGAAGCTGGAGTTGGTGCCGATAGATGAATTTAAATCTGGTGTTAAGGAAGGAGATAGTGAATTATAAAGCAGTTTATAGTTTATTGTTTATAGTTAGCCCTAATTAAAGGCTGTCCGATTGTTACTCGCGCATCACGAATAAAACAACCATAAACTATAAACCAAAAACCATAAACAGATAAATAAGATCGAAAAGAAACATTTTAATCGATATGCAGGATATATTGAAAATAAGTTTCCCCGATAAGTTAGTGTTCGGAAAAGGAACGCTGGAACAATTACCCGAAGAAATATCGGCTTTGTCGGCAAACCGGGTATTGATCATTACCATTTCACCATTGCTGAACCAGTTAAGGGCATTGATCGCAAAACTGGAAGCAGGTGGTATTAAGGTAACGGTGAATACCAGCATCAACAATGAACCTTCCTTTGCCGATGTACAACGGATGTTGGATGAAGTAAAAGCGTTCAATCCCGATGTAGTGGTGGGAATTGGCGGCGGCAGTGTGCTGGATGTGGCCAAACTGATCGCTGCATTGCTCGATAACGAACAGG
>CBIHPC010000169.1:0-13305 GCA_966211305.1 uncultured Niastella sp. | reverse complement strand
ATCCCCAAAAAGCCAATGAATGGTTTCGCAAAGCGGCCGATGCCGGCAGTGCCGATGCCATGTTTCAGATTGGCCGGGCCTATGAACAGCAATCATCTGGTGAAGCGGATAATAAAGCAGCCATGGAATGGTACCGGAAAGCGGCCAAAGGCGGAAACGCCGGCGCCATGAACAACCTGGGTCTGGCTTATTTTAAAGGAACCCTGGTTAAGCAGGATTATACCATGGCCCTGGAATGGTATCAAAAAGCCGCCAAAGCTAATAGTCCCGAAGCTATGTATAGTCTTGGCTACATGTATGGCAAGGGGTTGGGCGTGGTGGCCAAAGACGATTACCTGTCAATGCAATGGTACAAAGCGGCTGCCGATGCCGGTAATGAAGATGCCATAAAGTATTTAGCATCACGTGAACGATCAAAAAAGAAAACACAGCCTGTTAAATAAGGCAATTTATATTCAACCCGTTCCTGATGAAAACAATAAATGTAGTATCGCTCCCCTGGTGATCGCCTTACTGGCCCTCCTGTTCAATTGACCTTTGCTGTAGGAACGGGAAAAAAAGTCCACGGATCGGCATACACAGTCAAAATTACTCAAATAAATATGTGCTAAACAGTTGATAACGGCAGTCCGCCCGGCCTGCCGTTCCTCATTTACGGCAATGGTATCAGAATTGTATCAAGTCTCCGGATATCCTCTGAAGTTCCTGCCTTTTCCGCTTTCATTGCCCGGTTTGTACAGTATTTGCCCAAAAAGAATCAAGTAGTAATTCGACTAATATGAAAAAACATGTGCTGAAGTGTGTGCTGGCCTGCCTGTGGGCATTGATCATTTGTAGTTTACTTTTTTCCTGTTCTAAAATAAATGAATATAGTGCCGGCCGCAGTACCGGTAAAAGTCCCTGTATTTGTACTGGTCCGCATGATGTTGTTTACCTGCAAACCAATCACGAAAAACAAAATGCCATTCTTGCCTATAAAGT
This sequence comes from uncultured Niastella sp., assembly GCA_966211305.1. Lineage (GTDB taxonomy): Bacteria > Bacteroidota > Bacteroidia > Chitinophagales > Chitinophagaceae > Niastella. Next base: position 12,324 of record CBIHPC010000169.1, on the reverse strand, counting down.
ATATAGCGATGGCCAATCGGTATTAATGGATGGTGCGCCCTTCCTTACCGGCGGAATGGGTTTACCCTATTCATACAATGCCGGTTCTTTTAATTCAGATAAAGAAGTGCGCCTGTCGAACGACAAACGTTTTTTGCTCACCGTTAATTCGGGTAATAATACCATCTCGGTTTTTAAAGTACAATCCAATGGCGCTTTGTCGCCCGTACCGGGCTCGCCCTTTCCATCAGGGGGAGAAACGCCGGTAAGCATCGAGCAGTGGCAGCAATATATCATCGTGCTGAATAAAAGCAATCACCCCGCTATACCATCTTCCATGCCGCCGAATTATTCCATCTTCACCCTGCAAAGCGATGGTTCGCTGGTGCCGGTGCCCAATGGTAAGTTTGAAGTGCGTGATGGCATTTCACCCGGACAGGTACTCGCTTCGCGCACCGGCGCTTTTGTGTATGGTTCCAACACCTGGGGTTTTGATTATACACCGCCGGCGATCAGGATGCATATTTTTTCTATCGGCAGCAATGGTACGTTAACACCCGGACCGGCAGCGCCGCCCTTCGATCCGTTGAAACCGGGTGCATTGGGGATGTGCCAGAACGCAAAACAAAATGTATTGTATGTGGCGTTCCCGTTTGCGCCGGAGTTCAGTACTTATGAAATGAACACCGGCACCGGTGAATTAACACCTATAGGCGACAGTTATGCACGGCCGGGCTGCAGCCGTTTTTGTTCGAATAAGTCCGGCAACAGCCTGTTTACCGCCAATACCATGGAGAATTCGGTCAGCAGGTTCGATATCACCAATGCGCGTGCACCGCGCAAAACGGGTGATCTGTCGCTCAAAAACGTTGGACCCACGTATTCGGGTTATTTCGGTGAGTATACCACCAGTCAGTGTGTTTCACTGGCCACCAGCACAAAAGATGATCTGTTATATGTAGTGTCGCAACATACCAATCCCGATACCACCATTGGCAATTATAATTACCTGCATGTACTGCAAATAGAAAATGGTTTGCAGGAAGCTGTTGAGCCGGTGCAGTTGCCCGTGGCGAATAAGTACAGGCCAAGGGGGCTGGCGGTGGTGCGGATCGAATAAAGTGTTTATGTGGTTTTAAGAAAAAGAAGCAGGAGGTAGGAGGTAGGAGGTAGGAAGTAAGAAGAGAACTTATTGCAGTGCTCGCTATAGTTATCTCACTCAGATCTGATGCTTCGCAATTTTTTTCTTTGTATTTCCTATTTCTTGATTCCTACTTCTTACTTCCTACTTCTTACTTCAGATTATTAAGCCTGCAAAGCATGTTTTTAAATCAATAGTAGCTATAAATAGCCTCCAGCCTGCTCACATACCCCGGCATTTGCGGGTAGGTCATTGTTGAATTTACTTTCTCTATCTTATAATTATTAACGGTAAATACATTTTCCTCTACTTTATCAATGTACGATGGGTCTGACCCGGTTTGCACAACGCGGGTAACTTTCGCGGGCAGTTTGTGCGCTTTTTGCATTTGCATCATGATGCCGAGGTTGTAAATGGTATAGTTCTCCATCATTGTGGTTTCTACATAGTGACACGGCTGAAAACTCACCGGTGGTGAATAGGCGTCGATGGTATGGGTAATGACGGTATTGTCGTATTTCGAGGTCACCTTTACCAGGTCGCCGGCGCTGTTGTATTCATATCCGCTAACCCAGCGCGCTTGTGTACCCGCTTCATTGGTGATAAGGTGGCGTACCGTATCGATCCGGTTGGCGCTGTTGTAATGGAACTCGAAGCGGTACCCGTTCGTTTGGGCGCCTGTTTTCTCCATATTCCGCATGCGGATCAGTTTTCCTTCCGAATCGTATTCGAACACATTTTTGTACGATGACCGGTCGTCATACAGTTCGGTAAGGTTTTTCCCGGTCCAGCCAACAACCGTTCTGCCCGATACATTTTTATACGTATAGACGATGGATTGCAGTGTGTTGCCGGCATACACAAAATCGCCGGTCAACCCATTGTTCCAGGCAATGGACTTCAACTTGTACTGCGGTACATTCTGCTGCGGATCCGGGGGCGGGTCATTGTCCTTTTTACAGGCGCTGAATACGATCAAACTTACCAGGAGCAATTTAGCGGTCGTTTTTGCGGTCATAGCTATACATTTCAACTAATGACCGCAAAGGTAGAACCATCGTGGCTTTGGGTGGAACACAGTTATGACAGTTCATACACGTTTTTCGACAGTTCATACAGAAGATCAGTTTCGGAACTTCGCCGGATGCTGTTTATTGTGATCCGTAGCATCCTGGAAAGCCTTTGCCACGGCCAGGAGGGTGGCCTCATCGTACAGGTTGCCGATAAGGGTAATGCTGTTGGGCAGGTGGGTATCGGTGGTGAAGCCAATGGGCATTACTACTACGGGGTGACCGGTGAGATTGGTAATGGCCATCTGGTTATCGACAAAGGAAGGGGTGATGATAACGTCATAATCTTTCATAAAGGCGTTCAGCTTTTCAATTAACACCGAGCGGTGGCGGTTGGCATTGATGTATTCAACGGCGGGGATGAACCGCGCCATGCGGAAGGTGTTTGGCCAGAAGTTCTTGTCCTGCCGGCGGATGAGATCATCCCTGTTGCTGCGGGTGAGCTCATCAAACGCGGCAGCGGCTTCGGCGCTGATGGTAATGCCGATCATATTGTAGGTATAGATGGCAGAGTCGGGGAACTGTACTTCTTTAGGGTTGGCGCCCAGTTCGCGGAATTTTTTCAGTACGCTCCATTGCATGCTTTCCTTTGATAATTTATTGAAGTAGTTGCCCGCATACGCGATGCGCAGTTTTTTGAGATCGGCTTTGCCGGTATAATTGAATGCACGGTTGACGGCGCCGGCGTCTTTGCCATCCGTTCCTTTCAGATAATAAAATACGATGGCGGCGTCTTCGGCGCTGCGGCAGATGGGGCCGGCTTTATCGAGGCTCCAGGAAAGCACCATGGCGCCGCTGCGGCTAACGGAGCCAAAGGTGGGGCGCAAACCGGTAGCGCCGCAACGATGGGTGGGCGTAACGATAGAGCCCCAGGTTTCGGTGCCAATGGCATAGGGCACGAGGCCGGCCGCGGTAGCAGATGCTGAACCGGCGCTGGAGCCGCTGCTGCCACGGGTAAGGTCCCACGGATTGCGGGTGCGGCCGCCGAACCAGAGATCGTTATTGGCCAGCTCGCCCAACGTTAGTTTGGCTACCAGCACAGCGCCGGCTTTTTTCAATTGGGTATACACAAAAGCATCTTCATCGATCACCTGGTCTTTATATGGCATCGAGCCCCAGGTGGTTTTATAGCCTTTTACGGCAAAGAGGTCTTTAAGTCCGTAGGGAATGCCGTGGAGCGGACCTCGCCATTTGCCTTTGCTTATTTCTACATCCGCTTCGCGGGCCTGTTGTAAAGCCAGTTCTTCGGTTATGGTGATCACGCATTCCAACGTATCGCCCCATTTTTTTAACCGATTGAGAAAGAACTGGGTCAACTCGAGCGAGGTGATCTTTTTATTTTTTAATAAGGAGGCCAATTGCGGAATGGAGTAGAAGGCCAGCTCATTGCGGTTGGCAGGGAGGGTAACGGTAGTGGGGATGGCGAAAGTAACGGGCAATTGTTTAGTGGGTATTTTAAAACCCGGCGGTGCGGGATGAAAGGCAAAGGGGTAGGCGAGGTTATTGGGGGTTGGAAGTTGATGCAGTTTTTTATATTCCCCGCGATAGGTGTAGAGCCAGCCGGTCATGCTGTCTTTTTCCGCTTCGGTAAAGCTGAGGCCGATCAGTTTTTCGGCCTGGGATACGGTAGTGGTGTCGATGCGTTGGGCGGTGGCGGTGGCTGATAAAAGCAGGAGGAAAAGGAGATATTTCATTTGTGATCAGGTTAATACGTTAATATAATGAAAAGACCTGATTTCCCGACATGTTAGCCGGTAATGGCAAACGTCTTTCAATCTTTGAAACACATCAATTAACAATAAGGGAAACGATGTTATTTATATAGTGCTTGTTCTTATTGCCTGACGTGATTTTAATTTTCTCCTTTTGTCAAAGGATGTACCGCGATTGTTTATTATATAAGTGTGCACACCCCATCCGGAAGCCTTGTAAAAGGCTTTATGCGGGGAAGTCAATATTTTACTTCTGTATGCTATGTAATCGCTTATTGTATTTCATTCTAACATTCAAAATGGTTTTATGCTAAAGATCAAAGTTGTCCTTATTGGAGCAGCCATCATTGGCAGCATGTTTGGAGCTGTTGCCCATAGAAATAAAGCGCTTTGTGAATCCCAGCAACAGTACGTCAGGTTTGGAAACAGCTACATCCCGGTCGGCGAATACGGCGAGGATTATGTTTGCTATGCCGCCGGGGGAACGTGTACATACTATCTCGCCAATCCGTTCAATCCCAATAGCTGGACACCCTGCCGCACCGGCGCATTCTCCTGGTTATTAAAATAGCCGTAACCTTTATGGTTAGCGGGGATTTTGCACAACGGCACTATTGATCGCAATTACATCTGGTGGAATGGGTAATACAAACCTTCTGTCGCCGGGTGAAAGCGTATATGCCTGTTGTTTGAACCATCTTTTCAGGGTAATGGAAGTGCCCTGTTTGTTGAGCCTGCGAATGTCGGCCAGCCTGGTGCCCCGGAACAGTAGCTCCTTACGCCGCTCAGCTAATATGAGCTCAAGAATTTCTTTGGCTGTATTCAATAGCGGTAGCGTATAACTTCCATTTTTCCATCTGCTTTTCATTAAACCGGAAAGATCCTGTAATGCGTCTGTTAAATTATACAACCGGGCGTTACATTCTGCTCTTATCAGTATTACTTCATCTACAGCCAAACCGCTAAACCTGGTAATGTTGCCGGTGTAACTATAGCGTGGTACAGGCAAGCTGCTGTTGTCAAGAGAAAAGAACAGGTATTTCCTGAGATCATCCATTGCAAATGACCGGTATAGTGAGGAATCAATATAACAGTTGCCGGGGTAAAACATAGAGGTTGTTGAGAGCAGGTTGCTTTGATACAACACTTCTGCATTATTGGCTGTAAACGGATAAGCCAAAGTGGTATCTATACTGTTATAATCTATAAGGGTTGCATATTGCATCAGGCATGAGTCTGCATACAATTTGGCATTTTCGTAATCGCTCATGCTTAAATAAACCCTGGCCATCAAAGCGAAGGCAGCCGGTATTGATGGCCGGTTTTTTCGCAGCGGGTCAGGCGCTTGGGGCAGATAACGCGCCGCATCACCTGCATCACGGATAATCTGCTTATAGGTTTCAGATACAGTAGCGCGAACCGGCACCGCGAAAGGCTCCGGTGATAATGGTAACGGAATTCCCATGTCTGATGCTGCGGTTGCAGGATCGTAGAGGTTGGCGAATGCCAGCGCTACATTATGAAAGGCATACGCCCTGATAAATAAAGCTGCACCTTTAACATGAGTTACCTGTTGTTCTTTACCGCCCGACAAATGCGGCAAGGCGTCGAGTATCGTATTGGCGTAAAACACCTGCCGGTAAGGTTGATACCAATCCCCTGCCAGTTTCCGGCCTTCAAAAATGTCGTCTTTCCATAAATAAGCATTCAGTTCCACTTTGTCGAACACGCCGGAATCGGGAATGTAGAAATTATCTGCCGAGATCTCGGCCAGGGCGGGTGTTTCCCGCATTACGATCATGTTGTCGAGCAGGGCCTGCGCATCTTCGACGCTTTTTAAAGTAGTAAGAGTACTGTCAGGCACCTTTTCGAGGTCTGATTTTTTTACGCACGCGGCGCAAATGATAATAAAAGAAAAGGGTAGGATGGTTAAAAGGTTAATCGGTTTGTAGTTCATTGCTTTAGCTTTAATACTGAATAATTATTACACTTATTTGAAAGTTCCTCTAAAGCCGATTGTGTAAAGAACGGGTGACCGGAGACCGGTTAGTTGATCCGGATCGATGCCCCGTTTGTTGGCTCTCCAGATAATACCTGCATTGCTGCAATTCAAAAAGAAATTTGCCATTCGCAGGTGCAGCTTTTTTAAAGCGCTTCCTTCCAGGTTATAACTTAACTGTATATTCTGCAGCCGCAAATGATCGGCCTTTTCAATCAGTACGCTTGAATAATTATAAAAAATGTCCCTGCTCAGGTCGGGTCTTCGGGTAACGGGCATTGAAGGCACTGTCTTTGTATCTTCATCCCCCGGTTGCTGCCAGCGGTGGCGAAAGTCGGCAGAACCGGCTGACTGGCCCAGGTATAGTTTATAGTAGTTGACAGATTGTCTTCTGAAATAATAATTCAGCTTGTACAATAAGGTTACCGACAGGTTAAATTGTTTATAACTGAAGTCATTGGTAATACTGCCGAAGATGCCGGGCGTAGCACGCCCGTTATAAACAAGATTACTGTCGCCGCCGGCCGTTACCATGTTTACGTAATCGATGCCTTTATTCCCAAGTGGATTGCCGGCATCATCGAGCCCTTTAAAATCAAAACTGAAGAGCCCGTACAGGGGTTTGCCTTTTACTGCGGTGAAATATTCCGGATCGCAATACATCCATGCCGGCAGTAAGGTATCCTCAACATTGGTTATTCTGTCTTTTACCACGCTTAACTGAAAGGCTGTATTCCACCGGAACAACCTGAGAATGTTTTTAGTTTCAACCACCACATCGAGGTTGTTCGAAGCCATTCCCGCATAATTTCCGGTGAGGGTATTATTTCCCGAGGTAGGATTAAGCGCTATGTAGCTGACCACGTTTCTTGCCTTTTTGCCATACCAGTTTACGCTGAGCTCAATGCGGTCGTTAAACGTTCTTGCATTGAAGCCGATATTTATATTGCGTACTTTTTCCCAAAGCAGTGAAGACATTCCCGTGCTGTTTATAAACGCATAAGGATCGCCATTTGTATTGTAACCGGCATAGTCGAGTGTCCGTTGTGCCAGGGCATTATAGGGTGGATTGCCGGTATGGCCATAGGTAATGCTGACCCTGGCAACCGGCAGCCATTTCAGGCGATAAAAGCGTTCAGCGCTTAATTGCCATGCGAGGCCGCAGGACAATAACGGTATAAAACTATTATTTATAACAGACCCGAACAGGTTCGACTTTTCCCTTCTGGCGCTGGCTGAAAGATCATATTTTTCTTTCCACCTGAAAAGCGCATTGATATAGGTAGATGAATAGTTATGACTTATTGATCGTTCAAGCCGGTAGTAGGGGATGGGAATGGTAACAGATGGGTTGTAGTACATTGGGAAAAGCTGGGTGTAATTCAGGTTGTCGGCACCGGACCAGTCATTGTTTATATAGTTATATAACCGGTCGCGTAAATAGTCTTCTTTACGTTTGATGTGGTCTTGCCCTGCCATGGCAATAAGCCTGCTGCCATACCACTTTTTTGTATAAACAAGCTGTAACCGGAAGTTGGTAATGTTATAGCCCGTTTTATAAACATCTGCAATATGGCCTTCGGGTACAGGTTTAAATATTTCATTTGGCCGTACCTGGGTAAAACTGTTTACCAGGTTGCGGGAAAAAAAACTTTCTTTGTCATGGATCTCCTTTAACCGGTTATCGGCCAGCTGTTGCTGAAAAAAAGCATTGATCTCGAGGCCGGGTAAAACAGGCGCTGCGTTATATTTTAATGCCACGTCGTAGCGGTAGTCAGTTTGTGTAAGGGTATTGTTACGGAGGCGGAATTCCTGCAGCGGGTAATACTTCCAGTCGAGCCCGGTTTTTTTCCCGGCTGTATCTACATAACCATGCCGGTACTGCCATGCGATGGCCGCCGGATGGCCACTGTCATCTGTAAGCATTTCGTAAGGCCGCAGTATTTCAGGAACCCCATTTGTGTTTTGGTGCTTCCGGTGTGCTGCGGAAAACCCTATAGAAAGTTCCAGCCCATTTCGTTTGGTGTTGAAATTGAACAGGGTGGTTTTGCGTTCTTCAATGGCCGAGCGTACTTCGGGGTTGATGCGATCGTAACCGGTTGAAAAATAAAAATTGTGTTTCTCACTGCCGCCTTCACATTGAATGAAGAAATGATGCCGGAAGCTTCGGCGGTAAAAGTATTTTTTTAGCTGTTGCCGGTTATCGAGCGAGCCCAGGGAATCGAAGTAAGCCAATCGCTGCGCAGGGGTTCTGCCATTGTTATACAATGCTTCTACTACCGGCGATAATGCCGGGTGGCTGCGGTTCTTTTCCAACTGGTCAAAAAAACCGGTGCGGAACAAAGTAGTATCAACAAAGATGTGTTCGGCAGCGCTCATTCGTTCGCCCTGAAAAGGATCTGGCCGCGCAGCGGTACCAACGGAGGTATTGAATGATACGCGAAAGCGATCGATATATTTAGCTGACCTGGTTCTGATAATTACGACGCCATTGGCCGCACGGGCGCCCCAGGTGCTAATGGCAGCAGCATCGCGCAAAACCGTTATGTCTTCCACATCGTCGGGGTTGATATTAACGAGATTTCCTTCCTGCGGAAAATTATTGATAACGATCATGGGGTCGGGGTTAACTAAACTGGTGCGGGCGCCAATAGTGAACCAGGCAGGCTTGTTGATGGCAGGGTTATTATTGTTGACTAACAGTGCCGGCACTATTCCTTCCAGCCTTTGTGGAACGTTGATCGCTACCCGCTGCTGAAACGGCGCCTGCTTTACGGAGAAATTTGCGCTGGTATTGCTGTTTTTTTTAAAGTACTGGTAACCGGTATGAATAGCTACCGTTGCTACATTGGAAGTGATTTTTCTTTTTACCCAAATTACGAAGTCGCGTTGCCGGCCTAAAGGAACGGTGTCTGTTTTTATATCTTTACCTGACACCTTTAAGTAGGTATTTGGTTTGAGGTCCTCAAATATAAAAGACCCGTCCCACCCGGTAGCTTTCGAAATACCGGTGCTGAGGTCTGTAACCAGCACATCAGGAACGGGTTCTTCGGTTTTTTCATCTAACACCTTGCCCCCATTGGGCGTGTTTGTTTTTTTTGTTTTGGCGGTTGATGCTTTTTCAGGTGGCTTTTTTTTAGTACGGGTGTCCTGTTGCGCACGGGTTAGCTGCGACATCAATAAGAGGATGACCAAATAAATGACCGGCTTAATAATAGAACACATGGAAGATTACATTTAATGTTAAAGGCCGGGCAATTGCCGCAACCGATTGTTATAAATTGGGATGAACGCAAGGAATACAAGTACAGTTTGAAATAGATTTGCCGGTAATACTGGTGCACTTCCTGCATCCAGGAAGTGCAACGCAGCATTGGTGGCAGAACGAGGCTAATGGTCAATGTAATGCAGTGACCGGAATACAACATCAGAACGCATGGGGCTTATTCGATGACCAACCTGCCATCTGCCAGCTTAAGATGTGGTTTGTTGTCGGAGGTTGTGAGGTTGTTAATTAAATTTTTTAAATCTTCAAGCTGCAGGCCCCGGGTGCCGGTGAAGGAAACCCGGATATGTGATGGGGCTGTGCCATCAAGTGGAACGTCATACCAGCGGGCAATTTCGGCAGCAGCCCTGTTTAGCTCTGCATTGTTGAATTGGAATTCCAGCCTGGTATAGGCGCTTATAGCGCTGGGATCAATATTGTTATTCACTTCAATTGGCGATCCTTTGGTAATGACAGCCATCTGGCCTGGTTGAACAGTGGCCTGATAGGGGCCTGCAGCCACAACCAGGTTGTTGCCGGTGAGCGCCGTGATCTGTGTTTGCGCTTCATCTTCATACGCCCGTATGTTAAAGGTACCGCCGGCCGTTTCTATATGTATGGTGTTGGCCACTACAAGGAACGGGAATGAATCAGCCTGTTTTGCTTCAATATATCCTTCCCCGTTAAGCTCGATCCTTCTTTTGTTGCCCTTGAATATATCGGGGTATGTAAGAGTTGAAGCCGCATTGAGTGTAATAATGCTTCCGTCAGGCAACGGGTGATCTTTCAAAACCGATCTGTCTTCATTCTGTATAATATGATCTGCCTGTCTGGGGCCGATGATGTTGTTGGGCATGGGTTTGTTTTTGGCGGCGAACTCCATGGATATCTGCGACTGTTTGGTAGCGGAAGTTGGTGGCAGCGTTTCCGGATCGTTCGCCCATGGGTTGATGCGGGAAGCTGCCCCGGTGGACTGTACATCTGTGGTTTTTTTGATCTGGTTTGTTAGCAGGGGTGTTTTTTTTACAGACTTACTTTTGTTCAACCGGGGCGACGCCGGTTGGTTGTGGTGTTTTTCAGATGTTGTTTCCGGGTGTTGATGATGGACTGTTTGCTTTTTTGAGTTGGTTGAGGTAGTTGCAACAGAAGGAGTAATTGCAGCATCACGGGTAAGCGCCAGTTTATAAAGGTAGTGGGCTACGAGGATTACGCACAGGATGGCGGCCGCTGCTTCATATTTATACCGCCATAGTTTTGCAATGTGTTTGTTTTGTTGTCGTTTCCTTACTATTGTGGTTTCACTTTTGTGTTTGGCCAGGCGCCGCTCGAATTCGCGGAAACGCGCTTTCTTATCTATGTTGTCAAGTTGTTGCAAGCGCAATTTCAGCAACTCGTGGTCATTGAACCGCTTCAGCAGATTGCTGTTATCGGTTGATAGCGCTGCCCATTCTTCGATCTGCGCTATTTCTTCAGGTGTGGCTTTGCCCAGCAGATATTGGGCAAAGAGCGCAGTAATTGGTTTATGTGTTTCTGACATAAACATAGTTTGGTATTAAATTAATGGTAAAAGGCTTACTTCGTTTTTTAAAGTCCTGTATTAAAGACGATGAGGTCGTAAAAAACTGCCAGAATTTCAAAAGTTTTTTTTGGTAAAAATACTGTGCATACGATGATAAGGGCAGGTAGAGCGGTTATTAAGAAATATTTATCCTTAAGAACTTCGCGTAGTTTATCTGTTGCCGACTCCTTACGCCGGTACAGCGTTCTAAGAGATATGTCAAGTGTCTGAGATGTTTGGAGGTCGTTTAAGTTGCCCCAGTAAGTGAATATTATAACCTGTGCTTCCTCGGAGGTAAGCAGGCTGATAGCTTTGTGCAATTCATCAATGATTTCTGCCTCCTGGCAAATCGACAAAAAATCGGGCTCTTCGAAGTTATTGTTTAAGGCCATGTTGCGCAACTTTGATTTATGCAGCAAGTTTTGTTTGAGTATGTCGAAACATTTATTGCGCGCAAGGATGAACAGGTAGTTTCTTATGTCTTGTTCTTTTTCAAATTTCACGTGGTGGTTGATCCATAACGCTAAAAATACATCTTGCGCTACATCTTCAGCATCCTTATCATCTTTCAACACGATTAAGCAGTATAGAAATATTTTTGAATGGAGTTGATTGAATAGTTTTTCAGATATTAAATAATCCCGTCGATTAATCAAATCGATTTCGTGTTTGCTGATCATGGAGTTGTTTGTTTTTAAGTTAACAGCTGGAGGTGGTTTACATCTCGTAATTGAAAATGCAGTTAATGCGACACTGCTACAATAAGTATGTAGGCAATACCTGACAAATGCGGAAAAGGTGAAACTAATAAAAACGAAGTAAGTAAGAGTCGCAAAAATGAAGCATTAAGTTGATGCAGCAAAATACGACAGCTGAAAGATGAGAATTTTTTGCTGTCTTTTTCGATTAATTGATTTTAATCAATTGTGTTCCTGGTGCCTTAAGTTATAGTTGTACCTGCTATTTAATGAGAGAGGGGTAAGTAGGTTAATAATAACGAATGAACAGCATATTGCATTAGTTGTGGCAATTATAATCAATAAAAGTTGAGATATAGTACAATTTAATGCATTATTATGCACCAGCAGCATTAATGCAGCAATTCACTACACCGATCAGTTGTACTATATTGATTGCAACAGTTATATATATTTTTCTACCAAAAAGCTTCCTATAAAACGCAGAAAAAGATATTACAGATCAACTTATATTATGATGGCGTATATATTTACAGCAATGCTGTAGTTTTGTACAATCCTTACTTAAGCCTTCAATCTAAAGCGTCCGCCCGCCAGTCTATTCCCGGAAAAAACTGAAAGCAACTTTCTTATCAATAAAAAATACTTATGATCATGAGGTGAAACACTCATGCAGGTTGCCGAATTCGATTTAGTTGATGAAATTAGGGTGCAAAAAAATTGCATGCGCTGAATATTTATAATATATTGTATTGCTAACACTTAAAAGCCATTTAACCGCATTCCTTATTCTTTTCCATGTATTTAAAATTAGTAGCTATCTGCCTGACCTGGGTTTGGCAGGAAGGAATTCGTATGAATAATGAGATCCTCAACAGCCGGATGATGGGTGATTTTCAAAA
>CBIHPC010000168.1:0-13460 GCA_966211305.1 uncultured Niastella sp. | reverse complement strand
TCAGGATCGCTTCGACCAACTAATAACGCCAGACCCGATGGCGAACCTTACAGGTAAGGCCCTCCTTATTACGGGAACTTCTTAAATAATGTATACCGCAAAAATATTTCAAGCAGTAAAAGCACGGCGGCGGCAAATGCAAAGGGAAAGAACCGTTCGGTATAGCGTTTCAGTGAAGTAACCTCAATACGCGACTTCTCAAGTTTGTCGATCTCTGCATAAATGCGTTTCAGGCTTTCATTGTCCCTTGCCCTGAAATACAACCCACCGGTTTCCGTAGCGATCATCCGCAGCAGCTTCTCATCGATATTCACTTTTTGCTGCCGGGTAGTAACACCTCCGCCGGCATCGGGAACAGGCACCGGGGCATACCCTTCTGAACCTACGCCAATGGTATACACCCGTACACCATATGCTTTGGCCAGCTCTTTACCCGCCAGCGGGTCAATGCGGCCGCCCTGGTCTTCCCCATCGGTAAGCAAAATGATGACCTTCGATTTTGTTTTTACGTTCTTCAACCGGTCAACACTAACCCCCAGCCCATCGCCGATGGCGGTGCCATCTTCGAGCAGGCCGCGTTGAATATTGTAGATCTGGGTTTTTAATACGGCTTTATCGGTGGTCAGCGGCACCAGGGTAAAACTTTCGCCGGAGAATATAACCACCCCTATTCTATCGGTGGGGCGCATATCCACAAAGCTGGCCGCCATTTGTTTGGAGGCTTCGAGGCGGTCGGGCAAAAAGTCCTGCGCCAGCATACTGCCGCTCACGTCCATGCAAAGGATAATATCGATACCGCGGCCGTTCTTCAATTGCTCATCGTTGCGCGTTTGCGGGCGGGCCATTGCCATTATGATACTGCTTACAGCCAGCAACCGCAGCACAAAGGGCGCATGCCTGAAAGTGCTTTTCCAGGAACTGCTTTTGCGGTAAACCATAAGGGACGATACCTTCACTGCGCCCTGCTGCCGGTCGTATTTATTCAGATACCAGTACAACATTACCGGTACAAAAACAAACAATCCGAATACTTCAGGATATGCAAATGTTATATGTTCAAACCAATTGTACAGCAAGGGTCAGGAAATATTATTTAGTGTTTTGATAGCCGATTGTATAACGGCGAAATTATTTTCATTATCGGTTGCATCTGGCTGGTAGCGTGCAAACTTAACAAAATCGGCCACCTGCAAAGCGCGCACCAGCTGGTTAAAACTTTCCCTATCCATGGGCACCTGCCGCAATTGCGTTATCAGCTCTTCATTTGTTTTTTCCAGCGTGGCAATTTTCAGTTTTTTGAACATGAACACCCGCAGAATATCGTTCAGCCTGCTGTAATAAGTTTTTACTTCTCCGTTCTGCAGCCCCTGTTTTCGCAGCTCTTCCAACGCCTGCTGTGCTTCCTCGTACGGACTCAGTTTGGGTTGAACCGGTTGCGGCGCCTGCACCGGTTGCTTTGGTTTCCGTAACAGGTAAACAATTACGCCTGCAGCCAGTAAGGTTACAACGCCCAATATCCACGGAATCAAGGCCATCCAGGCCGGTTTGGGCACTTCTTCAATTTCTTTTATATCGCGGTAATCTTTCGACATATCCAGTTGCGCATAACTTACTTCAACCGGTATGGAGTCGGTAGCATAGGCTTTACCGTCTACCTGTATGGTCATTGGCGGAATGATAACCGTGCCCGAATCGAAACTGGTTATGGTTATATCCTGGTGGTATTGTTTGCCATCGATATTATCTGCGGTATCAATTTTTCCCTTCTCTATGAATTCAAAACGGGGAATGCTATCGAGGTTGAACCAGGTAACCGCCTGGCCCATGGGAATGCGCACTTCAAAGGTTAGCGTAATGGGTTCGCCAATAAGGATCTGATCGCGGTTGACCGATGCTTTGGCCAGCACCTGGCCCTGCATGTAAACCGGACAGGAAATTAAACAACCAATAAGGATAATATAAAGAATAGGGTTTTTCATATTTACCGGTTCCGCCCGACAAAGAACTTCTGCAGCACTTTCACATAATCTTCGCCGGTACGTAAATGCAGGAGGTCGCAACCTGCCCGCGTAAAAATATTTTTACAATAATTTGTATGATTAAAAAAAGCGGCTTCATGTTGTTGCCGTACGAGGTAGTCGCTGGTATCGATCCAGTTGCGGGCGCCGGTTTCCGCATCTTCCACTTCCATCAATCCGGCATCGGGCAACTGCATATCCATTCTATCGTACACCTTCATGCCCACCACATCATGTTTTTTGCCGGCCACCTTCAACCCGTCCTCAAAATCATTGTCAAGGAAATCGCTTAACAGGAACACAATACTATTCTGTTTAACCGTATTGTTTAACCGTTGCAATGCGGTGCCTAACCTCGTTCCTTTGTGTTTTGGTTCAGCGGTAAGTAATTCGCGTACAATGTACAGTCCATGATCGCGCCCTTTTTTTGGGGGTATGAATTTTTCAATTACATCGCTGAAGAAAAGCACACCCACTTTATCATTGTTGCTGATAGCCGAAAATGCCAGCACGGCCGCCACTTCGGTGATCAGGTCTTTTTTTCGGGCCTGCGTGGTGCCGAATAAAGAACTGGCGCTTACATCAACCATCAGCATTACCGACAACTCGCGTTCTTCTTCAAATACTTTACTGAACGGATGGTTAAAGCGGGCCGATACGTTCCAGTCGATAAACCTGATATCATCGCCGGCCTGGTATTCGCGCACTTCCTTGAACAACATACCCCGGCCCTTAAAAGCGCTGTGATATTCACCCGTAAATAAATGGCGGGTGATCTTTTTGCTTTTGATCTCCAGTTCGCGTACTTTTTTTATTATTTCAGCCGTCGTCAGCATAGTCAATGGGCAATTGGCAACAGGCAAAGGACAATGGGCAATTTATTATTAGTCTATTGGCTAATGCTTATTGCCTGTTGGTTTAAGGAACTTGAATGACTCTCAAAATATCGTCTATAATATTCTCTACGTTCACGTTCTCCGCTTCTGCTTCGTAAGTTAAGCCAAGCCGGTGACGTAATACGTCTTTTGAGATGCTGCGTACATCTTCAGGAATAACAAATCCGCGTTTGTTTAAGAAAGCATGCGCTTTGGCGGCCAGGGCCAGGTTAATGCTGGCGCGGGGCGAACCGCCATAGGCGATCAACGGTTTCAATTTTTCCAGTTTGTATTTCTCGGGAAAGCGGGTAGCAAATACAATATCGAGGATATAATTCTCTACTTTTTCATCCATGTAGATCTGGCGGGTCAGATCCTTTGCCTGCATTATTTCCTGCATCGACACTACCTGGCTCACTTCAGGCGATTTGGCGCCCTGTACGTTCTGGCGAATGATGATCTGCTCTTCCTCCTTCGTTGGGTAATCAACGATCACCTTCATAATAAACCGGTCCTGCTGCGCTTCGGGTAAAGGATAGGTTCCCTCCTGCTCCAGCGGGTTTTGGGTGGCCAGTACCAGAAAGGGCTCATCCAGTTTATGGGTGGTGTCGCCAATGGTCACCTGGCGTTCCTGCATGGCCTCCAGCAGGGCGCTTTGCACTTTTGCCGGGGCGCGGTTGATCTCATCGGCCAGCACGAAATTGGCGAAAATAGGCCCCTTGCGTACTATAAACTCATTCTTCTGCTGATGATAGATCATGGTACCAATTACGTCGGCCGGTAACAGGTCGGGCGTAAACTGAATACGGCTGAATTTGGCTTTAACGGCCTGGGCCAGCGATTTAATGGTGAGGGTTTTAGCCAAACCGGGTACCCCTTCCAGCAGCACGTGCCCATTGCTCAACAGGCCTATCAAAAGCCTGTCCAGCATATGGTGCTGACCAATAATAACCCTGGCTGTTTCGTCGCGAAGCCGGTCGATAAAAGCGCTCTGATACTGTATTTTGTCATTGAGCTGCCGAATATCATCTGCTGTTAGTAGCATAAACGGGGTTTAGAATGAAGATTGATAATCAGTTATGAAAATACGTCAATACTTTGCAAAGTGCTTGCCAACTTGTATAAACAACACTAAAATCAATAAAATAAACATGTTTGGCAGCATACAATAATTTGGCAATTTAATAGTTATGCGAGAATTACCAACTGTTTAACCCCGAAGCAACGGAAAGGGAATAAAATTTGCCTACAGTACAGCAATACTTATTAACCCGGCCCCCTGCGCAGGGGCTTAAATTTAAAATTGTTACGATGAAAAATTATGTAATTGCATTGTTATCGGTTGGTGGTTTCATCATTTACGGCTGTGATAAGGACGATGATGACAAGGGCAACAGTGAAAAAGAAAAAATTCAGTTGATCACCAGTGCCACGTGGAAATACGACACGGTAGGTATTGATAACGACAAAGACGGAAAACCCGACCAGGCATTACCCCCCGGCTTTGAACTTGAGAGTTGTGAAACGGATAATACCATTTCATTTAAAAGCGACAGTACCGGAGTTCTTAATGAGGGGGCTACCAAATGCGACCCCGGCGATCCTTCAACCACTCCATTTACCTGGTGGTTAAAAGAAAACGGCACCGTACTTTATACACCCGACCAGATCTTCGGCAGCGGTATAAGCGGCGATTTCAAATTAGGCGAAGTAACAACCAGCAGATTGCGCGTATTAAAGGATGTTAGTTATCCACCTTTTGGTTCTTATACTCTTGTGCTTGACCTGAAGCATTAAACGTATAATTAACAATATTTAAAGCCCCCTCTGCTATGCAGGGGAGGCTTTTTTTTTATACTTTTCCGCTCACAATCCGATGCACGCTGGTACAATAAAATATTGTTGAAGCTGTTATTGACGAATTCAACCCAATGAATAACAAACCAACCAATATGTATAGACCATTTACAAAATCCGTTACCCTGTTACTGTTAGCCGCAACTACTTTTACAGCCTGTAAAAAAGACAAAGACAAATCCCGGACAGACCTTTTAACCGAAAAAGAATGGCTTTACGTTGCCAACGGCCGCGACGACAACAACGACGGGATTTTGCAGGAGGACGAGAAGAACCTGGAAGATTGCGAAGTGGACGATTCTTTTAAATGGAACGCAGATGGCACTGTAGAATCCCGCGATAATACAATCAGGTGTGGATCCGGTGATGCAACCGATATTTTTACCTGGAAATTTCAGAACAATGAAACTGAAGTTGTATTAAGCAGCGGCCGGCTCATCAAAATTAAAACCCTTACAGAAACTACTTTGGAAATTACATCCGAAGAGCTTGACGGTTCAAGTTCAAATAAGCTGATCTCAATTTTCAAACACTAATAAAAAATAAGGTGGGTCACCCTTTACAGGATGGGCCCGCCTTACTATTTTTCAGAAAGCCGGTTACGACAAATACTTCCCCACGATCGGCACTCTGCGCCCTACCCCAAATGCCTTACAGCTAACCCGAATGATAGGGCAGAACTGGTTTCGCTTATACTCATTGCTGTTCACCAGTTTCAGCACCCGGCGCACCAATGCTTCATCGATGCCCATCGCGATCAGTTCTTTGGGACCTTTTCTTTTTTCAATGTATTGATACAACACTTTATCGAGGATGGCATAATCGGGTAAACTGTCGCTGTCTTTTTGATCGGGCCGCAGTTCGGCAGATGGCGGTTTGGTAATAATGTTCTCGGGTATTATTTCCCCATTGCGGTTAAGATAATCGGCCAGCGCATACACCTGCATTTTATATACATCACCCAATACGCTCAGGCCGCCGGCCATATCGCCATATAAAGTACCATAGCCGGTACTTAACTCGCTTTTATTGGAAGTGTTGAGCAAAATATAACCGAACTTATTTGAAATGGCCATCAACAGGTTGCCGCGTGTACGGCTTTGCAGATTCTCTTCGGCCAAACCGAACGGCAGATCGCCGAAGATGGGTTGCAGCGTTTGCAGAAATGAATCGTATACATTCTTTATAGGAACAATATCATACGGATTGCCGAGATTCCTGCTCAACAGTTCTGCATCGGCAACCGAATGCCCGGTTGAGAAATGCGAAGGCATCAGGATAGCCCGTACGTTTTCCCGGCCCAATGCCCGGGTGGCCAGAGCCTGGGTAACGGCGCTGTCAATTCCGCCCGAACTACCCAATATGGCTTTGGTAAAGCCCATTTTCCGGAAGTAATCCCTGATGCCGAGGATCAGCGCTTCTTTTATTTGCCCGATGTTTTCATCGGATGTGAGGTATTCAATGATCTTATCGGGATCTTCCAACTTGCCTACCCGCATATCCTTATCGAATTCGGGAACGGCCTTCAACGGTTTGCGTTTTGCCTTCTGTACTTCAATTTCATCGAGGTTCACGATGGCAAAATCTTCTTCAAAGTATTTCATTTCCTTTACGATCTGTCCGTTGGCATCCATAACCAGGCTTCCGCCGTCAAATACGATCTCGGTTTGCGAGCCAATGGCATTGCAATAGAACATGGGCAATCCGTATTTCAATACATTGGCGCGAACGATCTCTTCGCGGTCCTGGTCGTGATCATAATCGAACGGCGAGGCCGAGATATTGACCATAAGATCGGGCTGCTGGTTAATGAGCACATCCATGGGGCATTGGCGGTACAGGGGGTTATCGCCGAGGTTCCAGATATCTTCACAAACCGTTAACGCTATTTTTTTTCCTTTAAATTCCAGCACATTCCATTCGTACCCCGGTTCAAAATAACGGTACTCATCAAACACATCATAATTCGGTAACAGGGTTTTGTGTGCTACGCCAACCACTCTTCTATCGTATAACAGCCAGGCGGCATTAAACAGGTCTTTCCCTTCTTTCAATGGGTTTCTTTGCGGACTGCCGATAATTACGCCAATGGTATCGGCCTGTTCTTTTATGATGTCGATCGCTTTGTAGCATTCATTGATAAAATCGTCGAACTCGAGAAAATCGCGGGGCGGGTAACCACATATGCTCAATTCGGAAAATATAACCAGGTCGG
The DNA here is from genome assembly GCA_966211305.1 of uncultured Niastella sp. Lineage (GTDB taxonomy): Bacteria > Bacteroidota > Bacteroidia > Chitinophagales > Chitinophagaceae > Niastella. The sequence continues at coordinate 6,495 of CBIHPC010000168.1, read as the reverse complement.
CCTTCCGGCTTTTAGCATACTGAATGGCCCCCATTATTTTGCGGGTATTATCTTCGAAATTCCCTATATGATAATTCTGTTGCGCAATGGCAATTTTCATTTTATTCTTTTGATTTAATAAAAACGATGCCCGTTTTTTCCTGTACCGGCAAATTTAAGCGAAAAAGGCTGAAGGCACGCTGAACGCTTAACGCTAAAGGCTTAACGCCACAACCCGTGTATGCAGCCCGCCGGGAATACTTACCTTCGCGAAAATGCAGCATAAAGGCGTAAAACATGATTGGCAAAATACTATGCCTGCAACCAGAACGTTTATACCCCTGGTTTTCACGTAAAGCTGTATTCTGTATTTGCCTTCAGCTTCTGGCCTTTGGCTTTCAGGTGTATTTGTATTCACGTTTTGCGTTCGGCGTTAAGCCTTAAGTCTGCAAAACAATAAATATTCTCAGATGAAACAAACAGGACTGGTATTATTGATCGTAGCCGCATTATTTTCCTGTAAAGACAAAAACGTTCCCGACGTATCGAACATTAAGGTAGAGCTTACCGTAAAACGGTTCGAACAGGATTTTTTTGCTATAGATACCAATCGTGTAATGGCCGCCCTGAACCAACTTGGGCAAAAGTATCCACTTTTTCTTGGCGACTATTTGTTCAATATTCTCGAACTGCCCGGTATAAGCGATACCAGTACCCGCGAACAGGCGTTGATCAAAAAATTTATTAGCGACTACAAAACGGTTAAAGACACTGCCGACCAGGTATTCCGCAATTTCAAGCCCATAGAAAAGGATGTTAAAAAAGGGCTGCAGTTCGTGAAATATTATTTCCCGGCCTATAAGCCGCCTGCGCAACTGATTACCTTTATCGGGCCTATGGAAGGGTTCAGCGATGTTATTACCCGCGATGCGCTTGCGGTTGGCCTTCAACTACACATGGGTAAACAATATTCGTTGTACAGCAGCAGCATGGGTCAGTCGGTTTTTCCGGCTTACATTTCACGGCGCTTCACACCCGATTATATAGCGGTTAACTGCATGAAGAATATCATCAATGACATTGCACCTGAAAAAGGCGGCGGCCTTGCCCTGGTTGAACAAATGGTTGAAAAAGGAAAACGTTTATATGTGCTTGATAAAATTCTGCCCTACACCCACGATACATTGAAGACCGGTTATACGGGTGCGCAGTTGAAGGGATGTTATGAGAACGAGGGAATGATCTGGAATTTCTTTCTTACCAACAACCTGTTGTACAGCCGTGAGTCGGTTCATATTAAAAGCTATCTTGAAGAAGCGCCCAACACACCCGAACTGGGCGATCGCTCTCCCGGCGCTATCGGCATTTTTACAGGCTGGCAGATAGTGAAGAAATATATGTCGAAACACACTGAACTTTCTCTCAATGAACTGTTGAATACAGACCCGAAGCAGATATTTGAGGAAAGTAAGTATAGGCCGGGGTAATACCCGGGGGTTATTTCTTCCCCAGCTTCTTCCTCAACAACTCCCTCACATCCTGCAGGGCCGTAATTGATTCAAATGCATCTTTCGGTACCAGGAAAAACGAGCGGGCGTCGAAGTACAGGTGGAAAAAATAAGGGCTTTCCAAAAAGTAGCTGAAGCGGTTCCAGGGCCAGCCTTTGGACCCTTTGCCGGTCTCCAGTATAACATTCTCCTCATCAAGATGCATGATGAAATGGTCCTGAAAGGTAAGCGACCGGCGGTAAATGCTGCCCGGCAATATGCGCCAGATAACCAGCATCAACAGGAACCACAAAAAAGAAAATATCAAAAAAGAAACAGGCTGGATCTTCTTCATGGCAAATAATATGGCCGAAGAAATCGCAAATACATTGATCAGGATCAGTAGTATCTTGATTTCGGGACGCATTAAAAAGTGATACCGCAAAGCCTGGATCACCTGCTTTTTATCATAACCAAATTGTACTGTCATTCAGTTTTCCCCCATTAAGGGCGTAAAAGTAAGGATTCCAAGCTAAGCGGAAATTAAAAAACAGGGTTCAAATTAATGAACCCTGTCCAGCAGTGCACATGAAACAATCCCGCTTTCGCGGGAGCAAAAAATTGTTCTTCGTGGCTATACTTGAGGTTTAGTAATTACAGTTATAAATATCTTAGTGCAGAGGGCAAATTTTCTTCTGCAAACCTACTTCGGAAAAAGGGGGATAGCAATACCACTTTGTGGTGCTATTGAAACCGGGCGGCATCAATCAACCAACTGAATACCATTGCTTTAATTATAAAAAGACATAGTTTCAACACCACCTGGAGACACTAAGGTGACCGGGTATTTTTGGTAAGCGGTTAATGCAGCTGCATAAAAAAACCTGCGGGGTTTACCCAAATTTCGATGGGTTACCGCGCCAGGCAATGTTTTATAAATTAATAATCAGCGAAGCATTCTTCCACACCGGGCCTTTCCGTTTGCCGCTTCGGTAGTTGTTATGTACCGGTTGCAGGAAGTAGCCAGCATGGCGGCAGTGATCGTTAGTAATACAAAGGTTTTCATTTTCATTTGTGCGATGGGCGGGTTTTATGTAAAGCTTAAACGGCGGTTTCAGTATGATCGATATTTGAAAACATATAAAGAAATGCAAAAACAAGGGGATAACCGAGGCGGTTTTACCGGGGGAACGGCACTATTGTGATTTAGGGCGTCTGACCTTTAAATGATAAAAATCGACCAAACTTTATCATTGGAGGCTCGTTCAATGATAAAAAACCGCCAAACTTTATCATTGAGCGCATTTTTAATTGATCGAAAGCTTCATTCCATTTCACTTTGCCCAGGGTTTCTTGCAAAAAAAAATCCGCCCATAAAAATGAGCGGATTGAAGTTTATGAAAAATAACCGTCCAAAATTAGCTTGTTATGCGCCGGGCAACAGCGTTTCGATAACCTGGTTGTTGCAGGCCTCCCCCGGTTTTGATCGGGGAAGCAGGATATTGGACCGGGTACTTGTGTTCGGGAATCTCATTAACATTAACTACAGCCCATACTATTACCGCAATTGAGACACTTATAGCAGGTTCCGCTACGGATGGTAATATGTCCGCAGGTATTGCAGGCCGGCGCATCGCTTTGCATGCTTTTCGCAGCCGCATTGATGGCGTCTATGCCCGCTTCTGCTTTTTTAACAGTGGCTTTTACCGGTTTCAACGATTCCGTATCGGGCGTTTTTACCTGTTTACCGGGTACCACACGCACATCACTTAATGGTGGCGTTTTTTTTTCGTACTCCAAAGAAGTGGGAATTTCATCCCATTCATCGGTGCCTGTATTCATTACCTCGGGCCTGTCGAGTACGTGTACCAGGTCGGTTCTACCCAGGTACTCATAAGCTAGGGCACGGAAGATGAAGTCAACGATAGACGTGGTGCTCTTGATGTTAGGGTGATCTACCATGCCGGCGGGCTCAAAACGGGTAAACACGAACTTCTCTACATACTCTTCCAAAGGAACGCCGTACTGCAAGCCGATAGAAACAGCTATGGCAAAACAGTTCAGCATACTGCGCATGGTAGCGCCCTCCTTGGCCATATCGATAAAGATCTCTCCTACTGTTTGATCGCCGTACTCACCGGTGCGTAAGAATAATGCCTGTCCGTTTATTTTGGCTTTTTGCGTAAAGCCACGGCGTTTTGCCGGTAATGTTCTGCGTTCTACAATACGCGCCAGTTCCCGTTTCAATTTGGTATCGGGCGATGCCTGTACACGTTTTTGAACTTCTCCCAGCAATTCGGCAATGGTTAGCTTACCAAGGTCAATAATGTTCGACTCCTGTGGTTCAGCGGCAGGTGCGGTTTCACTGGTATCTTCTTCCGTTTTCTTCTTCTTATCGCTTTTATTGCTGAGGGGCTGGCTGAGTTTGCTGCCATCGCGGTATAAAGCGCAGGCTTTTAAACCAAGTTTCCAGCTCATCATGTAGGCATCGGCTATTTCTTCTACCGTTGCTTCATTGGGCAGGTTAATGGTCTTTGATATAGCACCACTTAAGAAAGGTTGCGCGGCAGCCATCATACGAATATGGCCATGGGCATGAATGTAACGTTGTCCCTTTTTACCGCATTTGTTGGCACAGTCAAAAACGGGCAGATGATCGGCCTTTAAGAACGGAGCGCCTTCGATGGTCATGGTACCGCAGATAAAATCATTGGCGGCTTCTATCTGTTCATCGGTAAAGCCCAATGCTTCGAGCAGGCTCCATTCAAAATTAAAATATTGCTCAGGTTTGAATCCCAGTCGCTGCAGGCACTCTTCCCCGAGCGTGTAAACATTGAATACGAATCCGATTTCAAAGGCGGAAGCTACAGCTGCATCTAATTTTTTAATTTCTTCGGCAATAAATCCTTTTTCGCTTAACGTTTGATGATTGATGTGGGGAGCACCTGCAAAGGTGCCGGCACCCACGGCATATTTTATTATCGATTCTGTTTCGCGGCTATTATAACCCAGGTTCTTCAACGCGGTTGGAACCGACTGGTTAATGATCTTGAAGTATCCGCCTCCGCTGAGTTTTTTAAATTTAACCAGCGCAAAATCGGGTTCTACCCCGGTGGTATCGCAATCCATAACCAGGCCAATGGTGCCCGTGGGCGCTATCACTGTAACCTGGGCATTGCGGTAACCGTATTTTTCGCCCAGCTGTACCGCTTCGTCCCACGCTTTGGTAGCGGCTTTCAGCAGGTAGTCGGGACAATATCTGGCTTTTATACCCTGTGGTTTAATGTGCAGTGTTTCATATTCATCTGCATCATAAGCCGCCAGGCGGTGATTGCGCATTACGCGCAGCATGTCTTCCCTGTTCTCTTCGAAGCGGGCAAAGGGGCCTAAGATAGAAGCCAGCTCGGCAGACGTTTTATACGCAATTCCGGTCATTATAGCGGTAATGGCGCCGGCTATGCCGCGGGCCTCTTCGCTATCGTACGGAATGCCCATTACCATTAACATAGAACCCAGGTTGGCATAACCCAAACCCAGGGTACGGTAATCGTAGCTCAATTGCGCCACTTCTTTTGAAGGGAACTGCGCCATCAGCACAGACACCTCAAGCACCACTGTCCACAAACGGCATACGTATTCAAAACCTTCTACATCGAATGTATTGGTAGCCTCATTGTAAAAACGGCGCAGGTTGGCCGAAGCCAGGTTACATGCCGTATTATCGAGGAACATGTATTCACTGCAAGGATTGGAAGCATTGATGCGGCCGCCCTTCGGACTGGTATGCCATTCGTTGATGGTAGTATCGTATTGGGTGCCGGGATCGGCGCAACGCCAGGCGGCGTATGAGATCTGGTTCCAAACCTCACGGGCCGGAATACGTTTCATAACCTTACCATCGGTCCTTGCCTTCAGTTCCCAATCTTCATTTTTATCGAGCTTTTCAAAAAATTCATTGGGGATGCGGATGGAGTTGTTTGAGTTTTGTCCGCTCACCGTTTTATACGCCTCGCCTTCATAATCGCTGGGATAACCCGCTGCGATGAGGGCGCCTACTTTCTTTTCTTCTTCAACTTTCCAGTTGATGAAGTCCATAATCTCGGGGTGATCGAGATCGAGACAAACCATTTTGGCTGCCCGGCGGGTAGTACCGCCGCTTTTGATAGCGCCCGCTGCGCGGTCGCCGATCTTCAAAAAGCTCATTAAACCGCTGGAAGTTCCGCCGCCGCTTAATTTTTCGCCTTCGCCGCGGATGGTGGAGAAGTTGGTTCCCACGCCGCTGCCGTATTTAAATATGCGGGCTTCACGCATCCACAGGTCCATAATACCCCCATCATTAACCAGGTCATCTTCAACACTTAAGATAAAACAGGCATGTGGTTGCGGACGCTCGTATGCAGAAGTTGACCTCTTTAACTGGCCGTCTTCGGCATCAACATAATAGTGCCCCTGGGGCTTTCCCTTGATGCCGTAGCTTTCAAACAAACCGGTATTGAACCATTGGGGGCTATTGGGTGTACATGACTGATTGAGGATGCAATGCACCAGTTCTTCGTAGAAGATGGCAGCATCTTTTTCAGAAGCGAAATACCCATATTTCTCACCCCATACGCGCCAGCAGTTGGCAAGGCGGTGGGCAACCTGTTTTACGGAAGTTTCTCTACCCAGAGAGCCATCGGCCTGAGGAACGCCTGCCTTGCGGAAATACTTTTGAGCAAGAATATCGGTAGCGATCTGGCTCCAGTGTTTGGGAACCTCTACATTATTCATTTCAAAAACAACTTCGCCACTGGGATTGCGGATGATCGACGTTCGGTAGTCGTAATCGAACTGGTCAAAAACAGAAACTCCTTCCTTGGTAAAGCGGCGATTGAACTGCAGGCCTTTCGATTGCTTTTTGCTGGGCATAAGTTGCTTTGTTTAGAATGATTAATAACAGTAGGGCTGGGATAACGAAAATATCCAGTTGAGGCCAAATTTCCGACCCGGAAATATGCACAGGTGTGGAAAAGCCATGTTAAAAATACTA
>CBIHPC010000167.1:0-13599 GCA_966211305.1 uncultured Niastella sp. | reverse complement strand
TGTTATGTGTATGGAACGGATGTATTACTGAAAAATAACCTTATTTATATAACCCGTGCAGGCTCGGGTACCAAATATTGCGTTTACTTCGCCAACACGGGCGTAACATCTTCTGCCAATAACAACCTTTTTATAAATGCTTCGGGCGGCACCAGTAATATCGGTTTCTTCAATGTAGCCTGGGCAACCATGGCCGGCTGGCAGGGAACCGGTAACGATGTAAGCAGCGTATCGCTCGATCCGCTGTTTGTAAATATCGGCGCCGGCAATTTCAGGCCCACCAATACCTTCCTCGATAATATGGGTGCAGCGGTTGGTGTTACCAGTGACCTGGCAGGCAGCGCCCGCAGCGCTACCACACCCGATATCGGCGTATATGAATTTACTTCGGCCGCCTGTACCACACCACCGGTGCCCGGTACTATCAGCAGCACGGCCAACCCGGTCTGCGCAGGATTGTCATTCTCGTTAAGTCTTTCGGGCGGTACGGCCGGGTCGGGACAAACCTACCAATGGCAGTCTTCACCGGATAATGTAACCTGGGCGAATATAACAGGGGCCGTAGGCGCAGTATATGCCACTTCGCAAACCAGTACTACCTGGTACCGCGTGGCGGTTACCTGCGGCGGAACAACTGTATTATCGGCGCCGATACAAATAAATACAACGGCAGTAACATACGCAACGCTGCCATTCACCGAAAGCTTTGAAGCCGACTGGCTGAATGGTTGCGATACCAGGGATATACCCAATAATTTCTGGCGCAGTCAGCCCACTACAGGGAACAATTCCTGGCGCCGGTTCGATGATGGCGCATCGGCTGCATGGAACTCACCCAACAGCGGCGCATACAATCCGCCTGCCACACATGGCATATACTCGGCCCGTTTCCACACCTTCTTTGCTTCCAGCGGAACAAGCGGCGCCCTTGATTTTTATGTGAACTGTAATACGGGCGTACCAAACAAACGTTTACGTTTCGATTATATAAATACATCGGGCAGCGATTCATTACAGGTGTCGATCTCAACCGATGGCGGGTTAACCTTCACCAGGCTGGATGTATATGAGGTAGATGCCAGCTGGGACAGAAAAGTGCTCAACTTTACATCGAACTCGGCTACAACCGTTATCCGGTTTAAAGCAACATCTGATTTCGGTGTAACGGATATCGGTATCGATAACCTGTCGATGTACAACCTCGAAAATTGTTCGGGAACACCCGTGCCCGGTACAACCGTATCGAGCAACGCCATGGTGTGCCCCGGCTCGCCATTCTCGCTCAGCGTGAACGGGCTGCCATTACAGGATGGATTGACCTACCAGTGGCAGTCATCGCCCGATAACGTTACCTATACGAATATTTCAACCGCCACCGGCGAAACGCATAATACATCGCAAACAGTGGCTACCTGGTACCGCATGATGATCACCTGTGCCAATGGCAACCAGTCAGCCGCCTCGGCGCCGGTATTGGTGCCAATGCGCACACCCCAGTATGCAGCATTGCCATACCAGGAAAGTTTTGAGAATACCTGGATAAATGGTTGCGATAACCGCGATATCCCCAATAATTTCTGGGTGAACAGTCCGGCCACCGGTGATGAATCGTGGCGCAGGCATGATGATGGTGCATCGGCCGGCTGGGCTAATAACAATGGCGCCTATACACCGGTAGCGGCGCAGGGTTCTTACAGCGCCCGCTTCCATAGCTGGGATGTAAGCGATGGTACCCAGGGTACTTTCGATCTGCATGTAAATGCCAGCACCGGCGCGCCAAACAAACGATTAACTTTCAGTTATATCAATACAAGTGGTGACGACAGCCTGGTGGTGTATGTTTCAACAAACGGCGGCACCAGCTTTACAAGGCTCGATAGTGTGGGCACCCGTGGCACGTGGAGCCAGAAAGAGCTATTCTTCAATTCAACATCAGCCACTACCATTATCCGCTTCAGGGCAACATCCGACTTCGGGGCTACCGATATCGGTATCGATGATATTTTCGTTGGTGAATGGCCCGATTGTTCAGGCACACCCAATACCGGTACGGCTGTTTCCACAACAAATACCGTTTGCGTAGAACCATTTACATTAAGCGCAACAGGTATCAGCACCGGTAACGGTATCACCTACCAATGGCAGCATTCTACCGATAGCCTTACGTGGACCAATATTAGCGGCGCCACCGGTCTTTCACTTACCACTTCACAGGTAGGCACACACTGGTACCGTTTGGTAACCACCTGTAGCTTAAGCAGCACTTCGGCCAATTCAACACCGGTGAAAGTAATATCGCCAACACCGGTACATGGCGTGTTCACCATCAATAATCAAAAACCCAATGTGCTGCCCAACTTCATCAACTTCAACGACGCCTATAATCATATCAAATGCGGTATCGACGGCTGGGTACGGTTCGACGTTGAAACGGGTACCGGTACCTATAACGAGCAGCTGATCATGACCGCGATACCGGGCGCATCGGCTGTAAATACCGTAACCTTTAAAGGCGTGGGCAGCGCGGTGCTTGGTTTTGCCGCCACCAATACCAATGAACGGGCGGTGATAAAACTGAAAGGCACCCGCTATGTTATCATCGATAGTTTGATCATCAACGCCAGCAATGGTACATATGGGTATGGCGTACAACTGATGAGCAATACCGATTCGAATGTGGTGAAAAATTGTACCATCAACCTGTCAACCACTTCAACCGCGCAAAACTTTGCCGGTATCGTAGTGAATGGTTCCGATGCGGGACCCATAGCAACCGGTGCAGTATTGAGCGACTTTAACGAATTTTCGGGCAATACCATCACCGGCGGTTATTACGGCATTACCCTTGCCGCCACATTTAACAATGGCGCCAATGGGAATAATAAGATCGTAAACAACGTCATTAAGGATTTCTATGCTACCGGTATATATGTAGCCGGCAGCTATGGAACCATAATAGATAAAAACAGCATCAGCCGGCCAACACGCAGCAGCGTTACCGACTTCAATGGTATTCTTTTCACTACCGAAAAAAATGCCGGTTGTTTTGTGACAAAGAACCGCATCTTCAATCCGTTTGGCGGCGCGCCCACCAGCACGGCCGCATTCAACGGTATCAATTTCAACAACTCAAGCGGTTCAACCGGCGGTACCTTCAATGAGAATATCGTAAGCAATAACCTCATTTACGATATCAATGGTAATGGCCAGGTATATGCGCTTGCCAATACCGCTTCAGGCTATGCCTGGTATTTGCACAATACTATTTCAATAGATAATATTACTTCAACGGCTACAACGGCAACCAGAGGGTTCTATCAGAATACTGCCGCTGCCGGGATCTTCTTCTATAACAACATAATTTCAATTACGCGGGGCGGAACCGGTACAAAATATTGTATCTATCTCGGTACCAACCTGCCCGCCGGTGCAGATAACAACAATTATTATCTCAATGCGGCAGCAGGCAACAATAATCTCGGCTTCTTTAATTCGGCCCGTACAAACCTGAGCGACTGGCGAACAGCCACCAGTCTCGACGCGAGCTCGCTGGCCATTACACCCGCCTTTGTTGACCCTGCTACCGGCAATTTCACACCGGGCAATGCAGGTATCGATAACAAGGGTATTGCTATAGGTATTACCGATGATATTAACGATCAGCCACGCAGCGCCACTACACCCGATATGGGCGCCTATGAGTTTGCGCCATTACCTTGTGCGGTACCGTTGGTGAACGGTAAGGTTGACGTATCGCCCGATACCATTTGCCAGTACAAACCCGTGTACCTGCATTTGAACATCGGTGCATTCGGTTCGGGCCAAACCTTCCAGTGGCAACAGGCGAAAACACTGGCCGGACCATTTACCAACCTCGGTGACCCCATGCTTACACCCGATACTACCATTAACGCAGATACCACCGTTTACTTCAGGGTGCTGATCAGTTGCGGTACGAATACCGTGTATACCGATACCGTGCAGCTGGTGGTGAACCCGGCGCTGCCGAATGGTACATATACCATCAACAAGGGCGGACAAAGCACTTACGTGCCTGGCGTACCCGGTGGTAACTTCCTTTCTTTCAACGATGCCAAAGCGGCTATGGGTTGCGGTATCGGCGGGCCGGTCGTGTTCAATGTGATAGCAGGGTCCGGACCGTATAACGAACAGCTGATCATCGACAGCATCGGCGGCACTTCGGCCATCAATACCATTACGTTCAACGGCAATGGGAATACCATTACGTTCGATGCGAGCGCAAACAGTCAGCGCGCGGTAATTAAACTGAACGGCGCCGATCATATCACTTTCGACAGCCTGGTGATAGAAGCCGGCGGTGGAACATATGGGTATGGCGTGCAGCTCGTGAACAATGCCGACTCAAATACTTTCCGCAAGTGTACCATCAATACCTCTGTAACATCGAACAGTACCGGTTATGCGGGTATCGTTATTAACGCATCGGAAACCGGCGCAGTTACAACCGGTAACACCCTGTGCGATGGCAATGTGTTCGACAGCAATATCATTACCGGCGGTTATTATGGCGCCACTATAGTGGGCAGTACAACAACAGCCAATTTCCTCAATAACAACAGTTTTACCAATAACATCGTCAATGATTTTTATAATTATGGCCTGTATATAGCCGGAACCAACAATACGCAGGTAGCCGGTAATACCTTCACCCGCGCTGCCCGTACCAATACCGCCACCAGTGTGTATGGCATATATGTAACCGCGGCGGAAAGCAACCGCCTGCATATTTCGAAAAATACTTTCACCCGTTTCTTTGGCGGCATTCCGGCCAATACGGCCACTTTCTATGGAATTTACCATAACAGTGTAGATGCGGCAAATGAAGATACTGTGAGCAATAACCGTTTCTACGATCTTGATGGCAACGGGCCGGTTTACGCGTTGTACAATACCGGTTCAAACAATGTATGGTATTATCATAATACCGTCTCTATCGATAATGCAACCAGTACGGCCACCGGCGCCAGTGTGGGCTTCTATCAAACCACTACCGCAACCGGTATTCAGTTCATAGATAACATTGTAACCATTACCCGTGGCGGCAGTGGCGCCAAACACGCCATTTATCTCAATACAACAGCCAGTGATGTAATCTCTGATTACAACAACTTCTATGTAACCGGCGCCAATGCGCATGTGGGTTTCTATACAGCCAACCGCACCACGCTGGCCGACTGGACAACAGCCGCAACGCAGGATGCGAATTCATTTGACCATAATCCGCTGTATACCGATGTGAACACCGGCAACCTGATGCCTATGCTGGGCGCATTGGATAACAAGGGTAACCCCGTTGGCATTGCAACAGATCTCCTGAATGTGGCGCGTTCGGCTACTACACCCGATATCGGCGCTTATGAGTTTGCGCCATTACCATGCGTAACGCCGCCGGTGGCAGGTACGGCCTCTGCAACGCCATCAACAGGTTTGTGTCTGGAAATGCCGATAGAGCTGGATATTACAGGACATTCTCCATTGGGGGCCATTACCTTCCAATGGCAGAATTCGCCCGATGGCGTAAACTGGACCGATATCAGCCCGGTGCAATACTTCCCGAAATTCAGCACCAAAGCGGCAGTGGCCACTTTTTACCGCGCAGCGGTAACCTGTTCGGGCAATACCGTATATACCGCACCGATACAGGTAACATTGAACAATATCCTACTGGCCGGTAACTATACTATCGATCCGTCGAAAGGTCCCGGTCTGCCTAACTTCGTATCATTCCAGGCTGCGGTAGACGCCCTGTTGTGCGGTATCAGCGGCGCTATTTATTTCGATGTGGCGCCAGGTACCTACAATGAGCAGATCAGGATCCCTTATATACCCAATACATCAGCCTTAAATACAGTGACCTTCCGCAGTGCGAACGGCGTGGCCAGCTCGGTTGACCTTACTTTCAATGCAAACAGTACGGCCAACTACACGCTGAAGCTGGATAGTGCGCGTCATTTCATTTTCAAAAACATAACCATTTCAGGAACAAATGCAGCAGCGGGCAGGGTAGTGGAACTGGCCAACAGCGCTTCGCATGACAGCATTGTGAATTGTATTATTTCCGCACCGGCGGTAACAACGGCTTCCAATACCATCGCCGGTATTTACGCTTACCAGTTAAAAGGAACGCGTAACGTGATCAAAGGCAATACCATCAACAACGGCGCCAGCGGTATTTACTTTACCGGAACCGGTACCGGCACAGGGTTAACCGCCGATCATGTGATCGACAGCAATACCGTTACGGGTTCATATCAATATGGCATTTACGCGGCAAATCACAAACGCCTGCAGCTTACAAAAAATAAAGTAACGCTGAATGGCCCGGTGAATGCAACGGCCTATGGTATCAACGCAACCGATGCCGACTCATCGTACCTTGTTACCGGTAATGATGTTACGATAAACGATGCAACCACCATCGTATATGGTATAGCGCTTATCAACAGCGATACATCGGCAACAGTACGCGGCAAACTCGCCAACAATATGGTAACCGCTGTAAACAACAACGCAGGCACCCTGTATGGATTGTACCTCAGCACCTCACCGGGCGTACTGGTGCAGAACAATACGGTAGCCCTCAATACAAGCGGCGCCGGTTCGTACGGGATCTATCATAATAACTTCAGTGTGGCCGATTACTTCAATAATACCGTGCACAGTACCTCAACAGCGGCAACCAATAACCATGCGATGTACCTGTTGAATACGGCGGCCACCGGCGTTCAAATGCGCAATAACATTTTCTCAAATAAAGGCGGCGGTACCGCGCTGTTTGTAAATAACAGCAGTCAGTCGCTCACCAGTGATTACAATATGTTGCATACAACCGGCACTACGCTGGTGCAACGCGCCAACCCCGCCGGCAGCTTTGCAACGCTGGCCGACTGGCGATCGGCTTCATATTGGGACAGGTATTCGATCGGGTATGCGCCTGCATTTGTAAGTGATAACGACCTGCACCCCAACATCAACCAACCCGATGTATGGGCCATGCATGGCCGTGGTGTACAGATCGCCGGCAACGACCGCGACATCAACGACAGCATTCGCCCGGTTACGCTTACGCAGGGTGTTCCCGACCTCGGGGCCTATGAATTCTTCCCTGCGGCATTGCCAACCATATTGACGGCAACACCGGCCACCCCGGCTGCCAACCAGTTGCAAACCTTTATGTATGGTACCGATACGGTGATGAAGATCACGTGGGGACCAACCGCGCCAACGTCACTTGAGGCAAGACGTTACTCGGGCGTAGTGCCATCGGGTTTACAGTCAAGGCCCGACTCTATGTTCTTCTATACACAAGTGGATATCCCGGGCGGTGGCAACTACGATTACAATATGGAATTGTTCTATCTCGATCCATGGCAGGGCTCAATACCCGATCAGAACCAGCTGGGCCTTGGTAAAACAACCATCTCCAACGCCTGGATCGTAGGTTTCAGCAGCAGGGTAGATGTACTGAAGAAAAAGATCACGCAAAACAATGTGAACTATATCGATCGCTTTACCGGGTTGATAAATCCATATGCACCGCCGGTGCTGCCTGAAAAAGACAGCTCGAACCGCGGCAAGCGCTTCTGGGTAGGATACCAGCGCAGCTGGGACTTTACCAGCGGCAATTCACAGGAAATGGTATTGTATATGAGCACCACCGATCAGCCGGCAAATGTGCAGGTGCGGGTGAACGGCACCGGTTGGGTACGAAATTATGTGATACCGCCATATACTACCAAAGCGAGCGACTATTTGCCCAAAGCAGGTCTCGATGACGCCCGCCTTACAGATGAAGGGTTGTACAACCGCGGTATCAGCATTGTGAGCGATGTGCCCATTACCGCCTATGCGCATATTTTCGCCAGCACCAACTCAGGCGCTACCATGTTATTCCCGGTTGGTGTTTGGGGTTATGAATATTACTCACTGAACAACCGGCAGAATTATACGGCAACCGGAGCGTACACGACAATTATGGTGGTGGCCGACAAGAACAATACGGTAGTGGAAATAACGCCATCGGTGCCAACGCTTGGCGGCCGGCCGGCCAATGTACCGTTCACCGTTACATTGAATGCCGGTGAAGTGTACCAGGTGCTGGGCGCTATGCAAAGCGGCAGTGAAGGCTACGATCTTACCGGTTCAATAATAAAATCAATTCCGAATGCCAGTAACGAATGCCATGCAATAGGCGTGTTCACCGGCAGTTCGCGTACCGGATTGGGATGCGGAACTACCGTTGGCGGATCGGGCGACCTGTTGTTGCAGCAAACCTTCCCGTATTCGGCCTGGGGCAAAACATATTTTACCGCGCCTACCTCTACGAGCGGCAATATAAGCTCGATGATGACGAATATTTACCGCATACTGGTAAAAGACCCTGCAACGGTAGTGAAAAGGAATAATATACAGTTACCGCTTGCTACATTGATCAATAACAGGTACTACCAGTATGAAAGTAATACGGCCGATATCATAACCGCCGATAAACCGGTTACCGTGGTGCAGTATATGTCGTCTTCAGGGGCATGCCCCAATACAGGGGGAGACGGCGATCCAAGCAGCTATATACTGAGCCCGGCAGAACAGGCCGTTGATGGTTTCTCCGGCTTCTACCGGAATAACCTGTCGTCAATAACAACAAACTATTTAACGCTCATTATTCCCGATAACGGCATGAACTCGCTGAAGATCGACGGTGTTGACTGGAGCGCGATCCCGGCAGCGCAGAAGCACAGTTATGCACACTCGCAGCCCGGTTATACCGTGGCTATTAAGAAATGGGCGGCCGGGGCCGGACAAAGCTCGGTAGAAAGCGATTCTGCATATCTCGGCCTGGTGTACGGACTGGGCAGTGTTGAAAGTTATGGCTACAACGTAGGCACCATGGTGAAAACGCTGCAGGGGCTCGGAACCATCAGCAATACGAACAATAGCGGCAACAAGGCAGATTATACCTGCGCAGGCACACCGTTCCGCTTCACCGGTTACCTGCCGTTCAAACCAGTTTCACTCACGTGGAAGTTCAGCCGTGTACCGGGATTATCGCCCAATGCGGATGTGACCGTGAACAACCCGGTGCCAACAGACAGCCTGATGATAAACGGTGTAATGAATTACGTGTTCCCGCTGGCCCAGGATTATACGTTCGCCGCACCGGGTGTATATACCATAGAGATCGTGTACGATCACCCGGATATTGAAAGCTGTGACCACACGGGCCGCGACCTCATCTTCGTACAGGTGGTACCGGCGCCAAAAGCCGACTTCCTCGTGAACTTCTCGGGTTGTGTGAATGATGTGGCCGAGTTCGTGGGTGAAACCACCGCGCAGAACGGTATTACTGTAAACCAGTGGAAATGGACATTCCATGACGGCGGCAATGCCAACGGGCAAAAAGTGACCTACACATTTAATGCACCCGGAACTTATAAAGAAACCCTGCAGGCGATAACCGCCGATGGTTGTGTGGGTGATTCTACAAAAGATATCGTAGTGAACCCGATACCGGTGGTGACAGCAAATTCAGTGATCGTATGTACCGGCCGCGATACCACGCTGAAAGTAGAGAACCCGGTTGCGGGCGCTACCTACACCTGGTACGATGCAGCAACCGGCGGTACGGTGGTAGGCACGGGACCAACGCTTGCCATAACCAATGTAACAGCCGGTGTCGACTACTATGTACAGGAAAGCTCGGCAGCGGGTTGCAGCTCAGAAAGAAAACGCGTATCGGTAGCGGTGCAAACAGCCATCCTTACACCGGTAGTAGCGGTTGACTCTGTGGGCTCGAACCTGGTGCGGTTCAAATGGAATGCAGTGCCGGGCGCGGTTGGTTATGAAGTGTCGATAGATGGTGGTAACAACTGGGCCGTACCAACATCAGGCGCAACAGGGCTTACGCATACAGTGGCCGGTTTACAACCAATGCAAACAGTGACCATAATAGTGAAAGCGAAGGGCGCATGCACCGATGCCCTGTCGGTTCCCGTATCGCAACAGGTATTACCCGATGGCATATTCATCCCGAACAGCTTTACGCCGAATGGCGATGGGTTGAACGATATGTTGAAAGTGTATGGGTATAAGATAAAGGAAATGAGGCTGGTGGTATTTAACCAGTGGGGTGAGAAGTTGTTCGAATCGGGCGACCAGGCAAGAGGTTGGGATGGAACCTTCAGGGGTAAAGCACAACCAAGCGGCGTATACATGTATGTGTGCAGGATGGTGCTTACCGATGGAACGGTGCTGGATAAAAAAGGCGCGATCAATTTGATACGATAGCAAGTGGTGAGAAGCTAGTGGCTGGTGGGGGAAAGTAACAGGATCATCGGGTTATAACTGAGGCATCCACAAAAAGAGTATTTATGAAAATTGAAGAATTTATAACAGGTAGTCTTGGAATGTGTCCGGGGCGGAGAAGCATAGTGCTGGTTTTGGTACTCGTACTAACCAGCCTGTGCTCCCGGGCGCAAAACGTATCGAACCGCGGAACTGATTTCTGGGTAGGTTATGGCCATCACCAGTTCATGGAGCAGGGCTCGAACGATATGAACATGGTGTTGTACCTGAGCGCAGAAGACCAGCCGGCTACAGTTACCGTAACTATCGACAGCAGCGGCCTGGTGCCGGCTACCTGGTGGCGACGCACCTATACGATACCCGCATACACGGTGATCTCGTCCGATATTATTCCCAAAGGAGTTGTGAATGTGCCTGCGGCGCCCGGCGATCCGCTCAGCGATCCCAACTATGATGCCCGCCTCTTCACCGATCCGCCGCCTGCGGGCACGGGTGGTGCAGGTTTGTTCAGGAGAAAGGGTATTCATATAACAAGTACCGCTCCCATAGTAGCCTATGCGCATATTTATGGTTCTACCTCTTCAGGCGCTACCATGTTGTTGCCGGTTACTGCGTGGGGTTATTCCTATGTGTCGTTGAACAGCCGGCAAAGTTATGCCAGCAACTGTTATAACTGGATGTATATAATTGCCAGCCGCGATAATACCGTGATACAGGTAACGCCTTCCGTAATGACAAGAGCGCAGAATATAACGGGGCTTTCGCAAGGCAATACCTCTACCATTACCCTCATGAAAGGGCAGATCTATCAATTGATAGGCGCCAATGACGGGGCCGATGCCAACGGGAACGGCGGTACTTCGGGAACCGGCAGAGACCTGTCGGGAACCATTGTACGCTCCATGGCCAATGGGGCCAATGATTGTTATCCCATTGCGGTATTTGCAGGAAGCAGCCGTACCGCCAATCCTGCCAGTTGCGGCAGCGGCGGTGGCGATAATGATAACCAGCAGTTGTTCCCGCAACATGCCTGGGGTAAAAAATATTTAACGGCGCCGTTCTCCGGTTCAGCCACACCGAATTCATTTGCCCGAAGTACGTATAAAGTGGCGGTGCGTGATCCGGCAACGGTGGTAACCGTAAACGGCGCACCGATACCGTCGGCGCTTTTCAACGGTAACTTTTATATCTATGAAAGCAGTACCGCCGATGTGATAGAAGCCGATAAACCTATTGAAGTGATGCAGTTCATGACCGGTGGCGGTTGTTTGGGTGCCGGTGGTTTGGGCGATCCTGAAATGGTGGTGTTAAGCCCTGTTGAACAGGCTATAAAAAGAGTGGGCTTTTTCCGGAACAATAAAGAATCGATAGCGGTGAACTATGTAACGGTGATTTTGCCAACGGCGGGGCTCACTTCATTGAAGTTCTGCGGCAGTGGCGTGTTCAGCCATACCTATCCGCATCCTAACATGCCCGGTTATTCGGTGGCCATAAGACGGTGGGACAGCCCGTTGCCGCCCGCTGCGCCGCTGGGCCAGTGTTTGATAACCTGTGATTCTGCCTTCACCGGTATTACATATGGATTGGGCAGCGTGGAAAGTTATGCCTATAACGTAGGTACTTACCTCAACAACCTGAATGCGGTTGGCAGCGTGCACAACGAACCCGATACCACCAATGGCGGAAAGAACAGCCATCAGTTCACCTGCGTAAACACACCGGTTAAATTGTCGGCCCTCATCCGGTACCAGCCGCTGAAACTGGTATGGAATATCAGCACACTGGGCGCTGTTGTTACACCGAATGCCGATGTAACATTAGACCCGGCCTCAACTGCCTATGAAGGCACCGAAACGGTAAATGGTATACTTTATCATAAATACACCCTGCCCGGTACTTATAATTTCAATGCGCCGGGAACCTATACGATCCCGATACGATCAACCAGTCTTTCATTAGACAATTGCAACAATACAGAAGAGTTGAAGATAACGGTAGAGGTAAAACCACGGCCAACCGCCGACTTTACCTTTGCACATCCCACAGGCTGCGTGAAAGACACGGTGACGTTTACCGGTCCGTCTTCAACGGGTACGTATACCATCGGTCAATGGAAATGGACGTTTGCCGATGGCAGTATCGACAGCGTGCAGAACGCCAAAAAAGTACTGGCTGCTGCCGGAACGCAAAACGTACACCTGGCGGTGGTTACCGCCGACGGTTGTGTGGCAGATGTTACCAAACCCATTACGGTATATGCGCCACCGCTCACAACGCTCAGCGCTACGCCCGCCGCTGTTTGCGAAGATGGAACCGTTACATTCAGTGAAACTTCTTCCTATGGCGGCCCGGCACCGGTAAACGGTTTTTACTGGGACCTCGGCAATGGCACAATAGTGAATGCTGCCAATGCCGATCCGCAAACCGCTACCTTCACCACATACGGCACTTATACGGCCAAACATGTTGTTAAAGTAAGCGACCTTTGTGTGAGCGATACTGCGCAGGCGCCGGTTACAGTCTATGCCAAACCAATACCGGGCTTTAGTTATCCCGCAGGATGTTTGCCCGATAACGGCCTTGTGCAATTTACCGATACCACAAAAGTGCCCGATGGACAAACCCTGAGCAGCTGGAGCTGGAATTTCGGCGATCCCAATGCAACACCGGGTAACCCAAATACATCTACAGCACAAAATCCCACACATACTTACTCCTTTGGCAATTACACCATAACATTCAGTGTAACTACTGCCAGCGGTTGTACAAAAGATATTACCGTGCCCGCCACATTCAGTTTGCGGCCACGGTTGAATTACCCGGCATTGACGCCAGTGTGCGTCAACGTAAATACGCCGCTGAATGTTGCTACTGCTGCCGTTACCAATGGCGTGCCGGGAACGGGCGTATACAGCGGACCGGGTACCACTGCTGCCGGCAGCTTTACCCCCGCAACAGCCGGCGCAGGCACACATACAATTACCTACACCTTTACCACAACGGCCGGGTGTACGGAATCGATAACAAGTACCATTACGGTATATCCGAAACCGGCAGCCGACTTTACGGCAACCGCTGATATCTGTTTGGGCGAATCGGCAACGATCACCGATGCATCGACGATCGCGTCCGGAGCAATTACTTCATGGCGCTGGAATTTCGGCGACGCCGCATGGGTAGCACAAAATAATGGAAATGCGTTTTCACACACATGGTCTGCATACAACACGTATTCTGTAAAGCTGGTGGCAGTGA
>CBIHPC010000166.1:0-13645 GCA_966211305.1 uncultured Niastella sp. | reverse complement strand
CCTGCTTACATCGATATGTACGCTGGCGGAACCGTGCGGAAGGGTTTGGGTTATTACGGTTCTTCCGCTCATGTCGGTGACAGACAGGTGCCTGTACCCTGAGTTACCCAGGTAAAGGGTAAATACCTCATGGGCCGGATTGGGATAAAGCCGTACCGCCGTTTTATGATCACCGCCAGGTTGTTGCTTAACTGTTTCCATCTTGGCGGCTGCGGCCTGTGAAAATGCCTGGAAGGTCCAGGTTCCCGGCTGTACCCTGAACCGGATGTACTGGTCATCTTCTCCAATAAAGGTTACACCGGTCACATTTCCTTCCGGTGCGCCATTCCGCCATACGATGGTATTATTGGCGTAGATCTCCTGCACACCGGCCACCAGCATTCCTTTGGGAATGCCCACAATACCCTGTGTGTTATACGGATTGGTAAGCGTTTGTGTAAAGGTGTTATCTGATCTTGTATACGAAACGGCGATGTCGCCTTTTACCGAGGGAACCGTTGCCGAGATATTCGTAAGGGCCGTTACCTGCGGCTCGAAAATAAATTCATTGTATGCAGGCAGGGTAGGCCGTACCCCCAATACATAAGCGCTCAACTGGTACAGCGGGCCGGCGCTCCACGCATGGTTATTGCTGTTGGTTGCGGGAAATTCTTCCCATAACGTGGATGACCAGCTATCGGTCATCGCCGCATACCGGCTGCGCATGCGGGTAAGCGCATCATTGGCATTGAGCATCGACATAGCCATTTCAATATACATTTCCTGGTACGGACTCGCATCGTTCCGGTTCTTTAATACAGAGAGCACCCCCGGCTTGCGCGAATCGTCTGCCATGCCGGCCAATACCGCCCAGGCGTTGCTTCTGTCGTCTATCACCGAAGACTGTACGCCATTGTTGTTGTGAAAAACGTAAGCATTGGCAGTACTGTTCCAGAAGTAGGCATTGAAATGAACTTTGACCATGTACAGCAATGTTTGATAATAAGTTTTGTCTGATGAGACTCCCAACAGATCGGAGATCTTTATCATGGCCTCGAGCAAATGAATATACAGGGCATTGCAAACGGTATTGGCGCTTCCTTCCACAATATTCAGGTTGCCGCCCCAGTCGATCCAGTTCCACAGGTTCCAACCCTGGCCCGGCTGCAGTATCAGCATGCCGTCGCTGTTGGCGGTGGTGGCGCAATGTTCGATGAATTTTTTGGCCTGCGGATACAATTCCCGAACCAGGTCAGCATCGCCTGTGTACTGGTAATATTTCCACAACATGGCTACGGCAGCCATATTCTGATCGGGAAGGTTGAATGCCGTTCCCGGGGCAGTAGTATATAGGGAGCCATCGGTTTTTTGCGAGCGCATCAGCTCCCTGAACGCTTTTTTAGCCAGCAGGTTGGCATGCTCATCGTAGAGGTAAAACGAGTACAGGATCTGCTCCGATACATCGCCCCACCACTGGCCGCGTTCGCGGTTGGGACAATCATAAAAGATATCGCGCATGCACACCTGCGAAGTATTTTTGCTCTTTATCCACAGTTTGTTCAACAGGGTGTCGTTGCATGCAAAGCTTCCGCGAACAGCGGTATTGTACCCAGTTTGCCTGAACTTCAGATCGAGGACGTTAATGGTTCCCGTTACATCGGTGAACTCGTATTTCACGTTGTGACCGCTCGAGTTCTGCCAGGCAAAACATTCAAATTCCTGCACACCCTGCCGGGTAATGTATTCCTGCCAGTAATATTCGTTCAGGATGATCTTTATTCGTACACCGGCAGGCGCATCTACCTTCAGGTACGGTGTTCCCTGGATATTAATGCCCAGTTCCTGTGTAATGGTTGTGTTCGTATTGATCGTTGAAGGGAAAGGATTGTTATACGGGGTTAATCCGTAATCTTTCCAGAAGGGGATAGTGCGATGCACGAGGGAATTCCAGGGCGCTACGGGCGGTACGCCCTTGGTGATGGCATTACCCCAGTTGCCGTCGTTGAAGCCGGCGGTTTGCCAGCCGGTGATGGCGTTGGCGGCATCATAGCTAACGGGCCAGGCCACCCATTTATGGTCGCCGCCGGGCCGAAGCTGGTTATTCTCCGTGCCGTAGGCCACATCGCAGATGCCGGGCAGTGTGAACGATTCGTTCTCATTGGCACATTTCGTCCAGCCATTGCCACTGCCCGATAGCCGGTAGTACCCGGACTTCACTACATTGGGAACAGGATCGTTAAAAGTGGCATTGTTAAAAGTGATAGTGCCGCTTACGTTATACTTATAGTTATAGGTACCGCGGTTAAACGCCGGGTTGACCTTTATCTTCCAGGTATTGTCCGATACGATCATACCCGGGCTGGCGCCCGGTAATTGGGCTTCGAACAGAAATCCGCCATTGTCGAATGTTCGCTGTGAGTAGCCGTCGGCCCCGCCTTTGTACCATACCAGTGCGGCGATGGTATTTTCACCGCTTTCCAGGTAAGGAGCGAGGTCTATTTCATCGTAATAGGTGTTGTTGAGGTCGGGACGAATATCGAGCCCGCCGTCGCGCACCACCAGGCTGTCGTTCACATACAGCCAGTATTTATTTTCCGCTGCGATCTTTGTGATGGCGGTGGCGGGTTTAGCGTTCAACGTTACCTTTTTCCGGAACGATACCCAGGTGTTATTGGGGCCCTGTTCGGCCGTCCAGATCCAGCTGGCCGCCCAGCTACCGGCAGCCGGTGTGCCAAACAATTCAAACTCTGCCAGCTGCAAAATGTTGCTGCTGTTATTGGTGAGGTTGAACCGGTAATACGTATAGCTGGCGCTGTTAGTGAAGGAAAAAGTGCGGGTCTGGAACCGGCTGGGAAAATCTTCGTTTGTTCGGGTGTCGATGGTGGTCCAGCTGGTGCCGTCATTCGAACCCTGTAAAGACCAGTTAAGCGGATCACGTTCAGGGGCATCATTGGCCGAGGTGAGGGAATAGCCTGTAACAATATAACCTGTATAGGCCTGGTATTGTACCCAGGCCGAGGAGTTGAACGTGAGGTATTTCGTGTTCACGTTGTTGTCGGCCAGGTTGGTATATTCTTCACCGCCGGGGGAGCCGGTCTGGTATTGGGCGGTTATTGTTCCGCCCTGGTCGGTGACATTTTCCCGGGCATTGGCGATTGTAAAGAACAGGGTCAGCAGCGGCAATAGCATGGCTGCCTTTACATTGGATAAAGTAGTTTTTTTGAACATAGTCTAAGGTTTACTGTTGGTTTTTGCCAATATATTTTTATGGTCATGGAAGTTAACTGTTTAGCAGGATCAGTTTTTCAGATGCGCAGAAATTTTATTGGGGTGGAGAGATGAGTGGATATTTTTATTTATTAAAAAATATACCCCAGTGTGAGCGGGCATTTACTTAGGAGCATCAGTTGCAGGAGATCAAAGATTAGAGAGAAATGTGTATCTGAAAGAATGTTGGGAGAAAATAACGGTAAAAGCGTTGTGTTGGGTGTGACAATATTGCCAGGTAATCCGATTAGGGTATTGGAGTGAAATTTAAGCCAATGTAAGGAGTGTTATTTGCAATTTATTATTGCTATTCTTATAGAAGTATTCGAACATGTGAGTTCCTGGCTTGAAGATCAACAGATGTATTGTATTTCATCATTTAAATTCATGTCCGATACCAGCAGGCAAACAGATTAAAAATTATTTCATTGTCTTATCGGTTTATTAAAAATACATTGGCGTTTTCGGATAGGTTTAACCCTTTAAGTAACTGATAGGTCAGTACATATTTTTATGTACTGATTATAGTTTTTTACCGCCGGATTTTGTCAATATACATATATCCGTGTTTATTTAAAATAAAACACCTCCCTTTTCCAACCGAAGCAGTTGACTGGGCGGTTGAAATTAGTATTGTCCGGAAGTATATGAGGTGTTGAAACCAGGTTTTCCGGACGACCAGATTACTCTATGGTCCTTATTCTATCTCAATAGTTTTATCGTTAACGGTTATCTTTTTTAAAAACCTTCAATTCAATTTATGTCAAGAGTTAAACTGTTTTTGATCGCCAGTGCTATTGTCATTGGTGTCGGGGGCGCAATCGCATCACGGCCAACTGCATATTGCG
Source organism: uncultured Niastella sp. (assembly GCA_966211305.1). GTDB lineage: Bacteria > Bacteroidota > Bacteroidia > Chitinophagales > Chitinophagaceae > Niastella. The sequence continues at coordinate 9,551 of CBIHPC010000166.1, read as the reverse complement.
AAACCCAAACCCAATATTTTCAATGGGGTACTTCTTATTTTCCTGCCGGATCATATGGAACCGATTACGTCTGCCTGTCAAGCGCAGGTGTCTGCACATTTTACCGGCCAAATCCCTTGAATCCAAACGGGTATGTCCCTTGTAGAACAGGCACATTTGAGTGGGTTGGATTAAAACCTGCAGCCCGCTAAAGTGTTAGTTTCTCTGATTTTGCGGCATTCCGGTGATCTGAATAATATCCGGCGGTATGGGAAGTATATAGCGCGGATCGTCGTTATTTTGTAAAAAAGCCCGTTCGTGGTTAAGTGATCGCGTTAGTGATATCCGCGCTCCTTCTTTATTATAACGCCTGAGGTCAAACCAGCGTAAGCCGCGGTAGATTAGTTCTTTTCTTCTTTCGGTTCTCACCATCTGCAAAGCTTCCTGCGCAGTAGTGGCAACAATCGGTGTGTACGGGCTTTTATAGCGGTTCGCCCGTAATTTATTGAGATCATCTATTGCATTCTGTATTTTACCTGTGTAGGCACTGGCTTCTGCTCTTATCAGGTACATTTCATCTGTCGCTAATCCGCTAAATTTGAATTCTGTACCGCTGTAATTGAACCGGGAAACCGGTATGCCCTCGTTATTTATTGAAAAAAAAAGAATCTTACGATGGTCGTTATCCTCATATAGTTGGTATAGATTGGAATCTACAAAGCATTGTGTTTTTAACAGAACGCTGGTTGTGGAAAGAAGGCGACTGTCATATATCACTTCCTCATTGTATCCGCTAAATGGGTTGGAAGGAGATTGATATATATTGTTGTAATCGATCAGGCCTGAGTAAAGCTGCAAAACGCTATCTGCATATAATCCTGCTTTTTCGTATTGACGCATGCTCAAATGTATCCTTGCCAGCAACGCATAGACAGCTGGCTGGGTTGGCCGGTTTTTTCTGGCAATGTCTATTTTGTCGGGCAGCAGATGCCGCGCCTGATTTAAATCTTTGAAAATTTGATCGTATACCGCAGTTAATGGCGCGCGTGTTGACTTTGGTTCAGGGTCAGAACTCAGCCGGATAGGGACGCCAGGTGCTGTAGATATACTGTCGTATAAGCTGGCAAACTGCAATACCACGTTATAAAGGGAATATGCCCTATAAAAGAGAGCGCGGCCTTTTATGTAATTACGCTGAGCAGTAATATTCTCCGGTTCGATACGCGGTAACTGGTCAAGCACGGTGTTTGCCTGAAAAACCTGCTTATACAATGTGTTCCAGTCGCCCACTTCTCCCCGGCCTTCAAAAATGTCAACTTTCCAGAGGTAAGCGTTTCTTTCGTTAGGATCAAGGGATAAGCCGGTTGTATCAGCCGGCAGGTAAAAATCGTTTGCTGAGACTTCGTTTAAACCGGGTGTTTCCTGCATCAAAGGCATATAATCCAGTAATGCCTGCAGGTCCTCCAATGAAGCAATAGCGGCCAATTCTGAGTCAGGGTTTTCTCCCATGTCTTTATCGCTACAGCCCAGCAGGCAGGGCATTACCAGCGTTGATATTAAAAATAAAACAGATGATATCGGTGAATATTTCATTATTATATAGTGTTGTGCTTGATAATAGATTTATCTAAAGTGACCTTTGATTCCAAAAGAAAATTGTCTTGCAGGAGGATAGCCGGTGATCTGGTCAGGATCGATCTTTTTATCACCAGCTCTCCAAAGAATTACCAGGTTTGATGCGTTTACATATAAAGTACAGGCGCCCAATCCAAATTTGACTAGCGGTTCTTTTTTTAGATCATAACTGAAACCAATATTGTACAATCTTAAATGATCTGCTTTTTGCACCAGCACTTCCGAATAGTTGTAGAGGAAATCACGGTCTTTATTGGTAGTGTAAATCATAGAAGGGACATTCGTTTCCTGGCCTGGGGATTGCCATCGGTGCTCAATATCCGCGGATCCGGGTGGGGAAGCTCCTTTAAAGACAGCATCATAGTCAATTGAGGGGCGTCTGTAAAAATATCCGAGCTTATATGTGACCAAAACCGAAAGTGTCATTCCGGACCATGTAAGTTCATTTCCTATACTGCCAAACATGCGCGGGGTGCTCCTGCCATGATATCTTAACGTATTATATCCGCGCATTTTTACAATAGGGCTAAATGAAGTGCTTTGTTTGTCCTCATGATATCCGATCGGGTCACCGGTTGCTTTGTCGGTACCTGCGTATTTAAAGCTATAAACGCCATAGAGCGGTTTTTCCGGTACTATGGTAAGATACCGTTGGTCGCAGTATTCCCAGGCCTCTTTTAAGGGCGCTTTGCTTTCAGTAACTTTTTCTTTTATAAAACTGAATATAAAACTGCTGTTCCATTGAAAATTTCCTTTAATGTTTTGGCTGTACAGCGTGAGGTCTATATTATCGGAAAGCATGGCGGCCACATTAGCTGTTACGGAACTATTACCCGTAGTACCATCAAAGGGCTGATAAGCCAGTAAATCCCTGGCATCCTTTCGGTACCAGTTCAAAGTGCCTGAAAGAAATTTGTTTTTAAATTGGAAGTCGGCACCCAAATTCAATGTGAGCACTTTTTCCCATTTCGTGGATGAAAGCGGAGGATTATTGGCAATGGCCATTCGGTCTCCGTTGATATTATAACCTGCGTCTGTATAGGAAGGGTACATTGCGACGTCGGCCGGTACATTTCCTGTAGTACCGATGGTGGAGCGAAATTTCAGAATCTCCAGGATTTTTTGCCATTTGTAAAAAGATGCTGAGCTTATGCTCCACGCAAAGCCGCACGAGAAAAGTGGGAGCGTATTATCGTGGAACTTTGAACCGAATAAATTGGACTGATCGATTCTGGCGCTGGCCGAGAAATAGTATTGATTTTTTATGCTGGTGTTGGCGATAGCGTAATATGATCTAAAGCTATTCAGAAAGGTGCGGCCACGAGGCGCAGCAGGAATTCTTTCTCTGGAATCTGAATTATACAACATCGGAAAGGGTGTATCGTAATCTATATTCGTTTGTCCATTTGGACGGCTTTCCTCATAATTATAAATAAGCCTGGGTACTATTTCCCCTTTTACGTGCATTTTATCTGTACCAATGAGGAATGTAAGATTGTTTTGGTTGGGCCACGTTTTATAATAATTGAGCAGGAATCTATAGTCAGTAATGGAGTTCTTGTGGATAGTTGTTTCCAATATATGACCCCACTCGATAGGCAGTTTGTTACCGTTGGGGCCTGGTTGAGTAAAAGAGTTCACTTTGTCACGAACATACTGGCTGTGTTTATTTTTGAGCTCCCTTATCGAAGAAGAGGATACCTGGTACTGTGTATAAAACAAAGCTTCGAGGCCATTAAAAAGTTTTGGGAGAATTTTTGCGGTGCCTGAGATCTGTACGCGCAGATTTTCATTTTTTCTGCTCTGGTCTCTCAAAGCAAATTCCGTTAGCTGTGAATAATTCCATGGCAATAGGTTAAGTTTTTTTACAATTGTGTCTGTAAAAGCATTCCGGCGTAAGAAAGGAAAGTCTACAGGACTGCCATTTTGGTTGGTATATTGAGCGTATGGTGATGTAACGTCGTCGATAGGATGGGTGTTTCGTTCTTCGTAACTGTTATAGGATAAATTGGTAGATAGTGATATGTTTTCAAAAGGCCGGGATTGGAGAGCAACTGTAGCTGTTTTACGCTGCTCATAACTGTGATGGATTTCCGGAAATCCATCCAGGTAACTGCCCGAAAGAAAGTAGGTAAATTGTTTTCCTCCTCCGGAAAGATTTAGTGATAAATTTCGCGAATAGCTTTTTCTGTAGTAATAAGTATCCTTATCTTTTCTGTTATCCTGCAGGCGCCATTTATTGAGTGTTTCATTTAACTGATCGATTGAAACAGTTCCTTTTTGGTTTTGAATCAACAGTTCAATAACGGGAGAAAAAGCCGGAAATTTGAGTTTGTCAAGAGCGCGATAATTTTGGTTATTGAACCAAAGTATGTCTGTGTCAATCCGATCGCCGGCGCTCATAATATTTCCGTAGAATGCGTCAGGTTCCGATCCTATTGTTGTAAATGCATCAAAAGAAAAATGAGGTAAATGACCATACTGCCCTGATTTAGTCGTGATGACAATTGCGCCACTTCCCGCCCGGGATCCCCAGATTGCCGCAGCATCGGCATCTTTTAAAAATACAATACTTTCAATGTCCATGGGATTGATATCAGTTATTCGACCATGATAGATAAAGTTATCAACTATGATAAGTGGATTGGGATTGCCATGGATGGTAACGCGGGCGCCAAGAGTAAAATATGTTGGTTGATTGATGCCCTCCGTTTTATTTGTAACCCCTAAAAATCCAGGCGTTCTGCCGATCATTGTTTGTGTTATATTAGAGGATCCGTTGATCATTTGGCCAAGTACCCAAAAGGAACCGGTAGCTCTTTGTATCTGTATGCTTTGATAACCGGTATTGGCCTGGACGGTAACTTGCGTTAAATTACCTGCTTTATATTTTGTTGCAATGGGAATGAACGTGCGGTTTTGCACCGGTATAAGGACTGTATCGATCAAAACTCCGGTTACTTCCAGATAGGCTATAGGGTTCACTCCATCTAATCGAAAACGACCTGTAGCATTTGAGGTGGTGGTGTCGTTGGTTCCTGCTACTCTGATCTTCACACCGTAAGCTACTTCGTTATATTCATTGTGTATCAATCCATGTACAGTAATTAATGATGATGGTATTTGTTTTGTTGAATTTTCCGTCCTGGGTTCAATATAGATACAGTCTTTTTCTACCCGACAAGTGAATGGTTGATCTTTGCTAAGGACTTCTAATGCTTCTTTCAGGTTTGCATCAGTTAGGAAAAGAGGCAGATTATGAGCGTTTTTCAATGCCTTAGGCTTTATAATGAATTGATAACCGCTTTGTTTACTTATAGTTTTAATGGCTCTTTTGGGAGAAATATCCTGATCATGAATATTGATCTTTTTTTGTGCCTGTAGGGCAAACGGGTGAACAATAAGAGAAAGGATAAAAACTAAAAAAAATATTTGCTTCATCGCTACTGCAGGTTTTGAAAAGGGGTCATCACAATAACCTAATCAGGCACAAGCAAGTCGCTTTGCCTTTGCTTTCATGGCTTACGGAATGTTTTTACTTTTACTATCAACTGCAGACCACAAGCAGACTCGTGGTCGCAGTGATAGCATTTTGTTCAGATCCATCAGGTCTTTACAATTAGGAAAAGGTTAATGATTAATGAATGCTCGCAGTCTTTTTATCATTTGTTAATGTTTTTTTGACTGTTTCGGAACTAAAGTGATTTCGCGATTCTTTTTTTCTATCTGCATCTTTCCATCAAAGATCACATCTATTGCTTCTTCAATTGTTTGATTTCGTTTGATTCGCCCTGTAAATGGTTCATTCGAAGTATGGGTTAGTATAATGTTTACATTGTACCAGCGCTCCAATTGCTTCATAATGCTGCTTATCTTTTCCTCATCAAAAACGAAATATTCTTCGTCTGTCCATGCGATGGATTCATCTACACCACTATCCGCTACCACTTCAATCGGTTTCGATGGCCACACCGAAGCCGACTGGCCTGCTTTGAGTGTTTTTTGCTCGGCGCCGCGCACAATTTTTATCTTGCCATCAATAAGAGAGGCTTTTATTTTCCCTTCGTTCGGGTAAGCATTAATATTGAACTTTGTGCCCAATACCTGTACTTCCATGTTTGCTACCATGAGGCTGAATGTTGAGGACTCATCGTGTTTGATATCACAATATCCTTCGCCTTCAAGTTCCGCACTACGTGTAAGTCTACTTCCCACCGCGGGATAGCTAACAGAAGAGAGTGCATTCAACCAAATTTTACTGCTATCTGCCAACTGAACCTGGCATTGAACTCCCCATGATGTTACCAGCTTGAAAGTATTGAAAGTGACTGTTTGGTTGGATCCTATCCCCTTAAATATATACTGCTTACCTTTTTTCATCAGTTGCAGATTGCCTTTTTCCGCAATGAGACCATCTTTAGCATCCTGGACCTGGATGGTGGTATCTTCTTCAAATGTCAGATAGATTTTGCCTGAGTCCATTTTAAATTCTGACGTGCCGGTATTTTCTTTCTCTGTTAGGTTGTCTGAAACTGTCTTATCCTCTTTTGGAGTCATCAAAAGCAAGGTACCGGCTATTAGGATAATAATTGTCAGCCCAGCAGGCACAATGATTTTCCTTTGCCGTTGTCTTCGAATTTTCCGGGCAATTTTGCGTCTTGCTGCTACAAGATCGACAGCACTGAAATCAGCCAACTCTTTTATTTGCCACTCTGGGTCATTATATAATTGAAGTCGCTCTCGATTAGCCGGGGCTTCATCCAGCCAATTGTCAAATTCCAATTGTTCGCCAGGTGACAACTCATTTCGTTGGTGCCTGACCAAAATCAAGGCACTATGATTGTATATCATATACAGTGGTGGTTCAATGGTTACAGTAATGATTGTTGGTTAATGGTTTTCTTCTTAATGAGCCAGCTCCATATATATGTATACGTTGAGATAGACAGAAAATTAATTTATTTTCAAACTTTTTTTAGTTTGGGAGATTTTCGGTGAGACTAATGAGGAAAGCCACAATAAATAAATCAGTTTTGTTATTCAGGCGCATTCGTAATATTTTTATAGCATTATTTTTATTTACGCCCACATTATTAATGGAAATATTTAGGATATCCGCGATCTCTTTGTTGCTTAATCTTCCAAAATATGACAGTTTAAAAACTTCACGAACGCGTTCCGGAAGTTGCTCGATTTCTTCGTAAATTATGGTTAGATATTCGGCATCATTTTGGATTTTGTTCTCATCATCGGCGAATTGATTTGCCATGTCTGGCGTGAATTCCAGATGATTTTTTTTATTTCTCAAATAATCTATGCATGCGTTACGAGCGGTAACATACAAAAAATTGTAGACGAACCTTTCCGAATCAAATTTTCGTCTATCTTCCCATAGTTTCGAGAATACTTTTACAGCTATGTCTTCTCCTTCGTGGGTATTACCTGTGAGCCGCTTACAGAAGTAAAAAATTTGTGGGTAATAATCGGTAAAAAGCTTGTCATAAACCCGGATGTCTCCTTTGTTAAACTTTTGAATTTCGTTTGCAGTAAGTTCTGATTTCATGGCTAAAGTTTTTGGTTTACTGAGTACAGATCGGAATGCATAGCATACCTTATATGTGCCCAAACAATGTGAAAGTTTAAATAAATGTTACGTACAGTCACCAAGTGTAATTTGTACACCTGTGATGAACCTATTCGCGAAGCCTTTTTGGAGCGGACCTATAGCACGGTTAAGTGCCATTGAAGTTGTAAATGATTAGTGCGGGGCAAGTTTATGAAAACGAAATGAAGAAATCAAAAGTCAAAAATTTAGAATGCCTATGGGGTAATTCGAAATTTACAAAGCATTTAACGGAAAGCCGGAGTTTTATTCAATAGAAGAGATGATGTACAAATAAAAACAGCAAAAATACTATAGAAGTTTAAGCATCTATTTAGTAGCGACAAATTGTGAAAAGGCAAAAAAATTGACAATGGTCAAGTGACCAACGCATTATAGCATAGTTTCGGTAGTATGGATGTTATAGTTATCAACCCCATAGTTACATAAATGACAAAAAAGATAGGAATTATTGTAGCGAAAAGTTGTTGATATGGGTGCTTACCCGGTTATAAGGGTAAGTGCAACTATTGAAGTGAGACAGGTGTTGTGTTTCGCGGACGCATAACGATTCAAATTTAAAATGCTTAGTTGTTTAGGGTTAGGAATGGAGACAGTTATAAAGTTAGGGAGGAGCGCCTAATTTATGTATACAATACAACTTTATACTTATTTTCTCCGCAAAAATGCCATCCGGGTGCAGACTCAGATACTAACAGATATATGGCCGCGTTTTTTTTTTGAATAAATAATACTAATAGCCATGAATAAGTTATCTGCTTTGGGTGGTGTAATTGTTGTAATTGCTCATATCGCACTCATTATATTTTGTGGTGTGTGGGCATGGAATTGGACGGAACCGGAGAATTTCTGGGGCGCTCTTGCATTTATTGTTCTTTGGGGAATATTAGATTATGTCGCCCATTTGATAATAATGGGGGTTGCGTTTGTTATTTTTAGTAATGATTAACGTCAATAAAAGAAGATTAGCTCACCTCCCCATCAGCTTACTCTTCACAACCACCTCTATCACTTCGTCGCGCAGGTTCCGGCTTATGGGTATGGTATGCTGTTGAATACGTATATCATTTCCGTCGATGCTGTCAATTTTTGCAATAGCGACGAGGTAAGATTTGTGCACCCTTAAAAATTGCCCATTGTCGAGGTAGGTTTCCACTGTTTTCAGTGGCAGCAGCGTCATGAACTTCGTGTGGCTGGTATAGATCATTACATAATTCTGCAATGCCTGAACAAACAAAATTTCCCCTATATGGATCTTCTCATACTTGTTTTCACATTTGATAAATACATAATCCGGCGCCGGCGTTACCGCGCTTTCGATCTTTTGATTCTTTAGCAGATAATAGTCTTTTGCTTTGTTGGTAGCCTTTACAAACCGCGTAAAGGTGATCGGCTTCAACAGGTAATCGATCACATCTAACTGAAAACCTTCAAGGGCATAATCGGAATGGGCAGTGGTTAGAATGACCATGGGCAGACTGGTTCTTATTTTCAAAAAATCGAGGCCCGTCATGAACGGCATCTGAATGTCCAGGAAAATAAGGTCCACGGGTTGGCTTTCCAGCAGATTGTTCAGCTCCAGCGGGTTTTGTGCAACAGCTACCAGCTCGAGGTAGTCAATCACCTCGAGATACTTTGCCAGCCCTTCCGCCGAGAGGGGTTCATCATCCGTTATGATACATTTCAGTTTCATCCCAAATCAATTTTCAATGCTACTTTAAAACTGGAAGGTTCCTGTCCGATACAGAGCTCATGTTTACCCGGGTATACCAGGTTCAACCGGCGCTGTACATTCGCAAGGCCGATGCCTGATAAAGCCGGCTGCTCGTCTGTTTCTGCATTCCTGCTGTTCTCTATATTCATTTGCAGCACCCGTTGGTCCGTAACGGAAAGATACATTTTGATATAGTGTTGCCGTGTTCTCCCTTTCGACAAATGTTTGAATGCATTCTCCACAAAGGGAAGCAACATAAAAGGAGCAATATAACTATTATGCACGGTGGAATGATTGATCTCGAAAGAAAGATCCGTTTGGTTCTCATGCAGCCGGAGTGATTCCAGTTCGATAAAATTTTCGAGGAACGTGAGCTCTTTGTTCAATGGTATTTCCTTTTCGTTACACTCATACAACTGGTAACGAAGCATTTCAGAAAAGGAGGCCAGCGATTCCGATGCCAGGTCGGGGTTTTTGTGAATGAGCACAAAGATCGAGTTAATGGTATTGAACAGGAAGTGCGGATTGATCTGTGATTTCAGGTATTTTAATTCCGTTTCCAGGTTTTCTTTTTCAAGCACCAGTCTTTTCTTTTCTGCG
>CBIHPC010000165.1:0-13765 GCA_966211305.1 uncultured Niastella sp. | reverse complement strand
TGAAACAGGTAATCTTTCTAAATTTTCAATTCTCATATAAAAAACTGCGAATGAGAATTCAGGCCAAAGCGATGTTGGGGCTGAAGTGTTTGACGATCTGATCAATTCATTTTTGTTTTTCGTACTCATCGATCGCTTTGTAAAAATAGAGATCAAAACATCTCGCACATCACATCTTCATCGATTTAGCAATTAGTTATTGGTTTGTTAATATTACGTATGTACATTGAAGTATGTACATGCCCCCCCCTTACATGCCTGTAAAAGACATACAAAAAGCTGTGTAATGCAACCGGCTTTCACCATTGCAACATCAAAACAATCAAATCAAATCGGGCCAGAGAAAGGTTGTAACAGTTTCTGAGTGATGCAGGAAAGAAAGGGGGCTAGTTTTTCGAAATATCAAATAACAATCCGAATCTCACGGTATTGCTCAACGGATTCCTTCCTGTTTTGTCCCCTGCCGGAACCAGGTACGAAAAGTTAACGGTAGCCATATTGAAATGCACTCCGACCCCGGCGGTTACATACTGCCAGTTGCCGTAGTCGTATGACTTACTATTATATCCTATACGCAGGAACAATTGTTCTTTGTACGCATACTCTGCTCCAAATGCCAGCTGCATAGCGCCGTTATCGAACGAACTGAACCAGCTTCCTACAACACTTTTAGCGCGGTAAGCAGGCATAGCTTCAGCCGTTTCCGGAATTTTCGGTACCAGCAGTTTATCAGCCTGCAAAACAAAGGTCATTTTATTGTCTTCATTCCACACTTCGGTATAGCTTGCACCAATACCAATATTGGCCGGAAGGAAATCTTTGTTATTCGAATCGTCGGTATAGCCGATCCTTGATCCCAGGTTTGATAAAGACAAACCTGCCGTCCAGCCACGGCCATCACTGCCTGCTCCATTGAAAAATGCGGAAAGGTCTGCTGCAAATGCATTGCCCGCTTTATAATTGGTGCCGTTTATATTGCCTGTAGCCAGTTTTGATGAGATGTAGCGCAGTGCCGCACCGATCCCGAACTTATCAGATAATTTTCTGCTGTATCCGAGGTCAACAGCGAATTCGCGTGGACGTGCGGTTTGCAGTTTATTGCCATTAAAGTCTACCAGGCCGATATCGCCGGCACTGAAATACCGAAGCGATGCTGATACTGCCTGTAATTCATCCAATTGATGAATACCGGCCAGCGTGGCCAGGTACATGTTATCAGCCACATCCTTCAGCCAGGGTGTATAAGTTGCGCCAATACCCGCTTTGTTTTTGGCAAAAGGTATTTTGGCCTGGTTGTAAAATACACTGTTCGCATCGGCACTTAATGCAATACCGGCATCGCCAATGCCCCCGCTGCGCGCATCGGGCGAAATTCGTAAAAAAGGAACCGCCGTTGTAGTTATATTGATCGTATTATTTTCCTGAGCCTGTATGGTGACCGATCCGCAGGTGATCATCAAAAGAGTAGCAGCGGCGGACAGAACTAATTGCTTCATCACAAAATAGTTTTGGGTAGTATTAATTAATTGTTCGGTTAGTGTTAAAGGGAATATATTCGGGTAATGACATTATTGTATGATCACTTTCGTTTTCAATCTTACATCTGCAGCGGCTACCCGTACATTGTAAATACCAGGCGCAACATTACCCACAGGCACATTGAAGGTATTATAGCCTTTTGCAAAGGTTACATTGAAGTTCACGAGGCGGGTACCGTTCACATCAAATACCTGCACAACACCTTTACCCCCATTCACAGAATATGCATTCACCCGCAGTTGGCCGGAACTATTGATATATGCCGCAACGTTATCCTGCGATGCTCCCTGTGACGGCAATACGGTCAATATACCATCCATATGCGCTATGGTATAATTGGAAGCTACAGCCCCACTCACCGTTATTGAATAATTGCCAGGAATGGAACCTGGTGTAGCCAATGTGGTGGCAACCGGTAATGAAGATAACACGGTAGAATCTTCATTTTTTACAAAACCGCTGTAAAAGACCGTCAGCTTCGGATTTTGCTCGCCTTCATTCCTGGTTATATTATTTGCCTGAACGATCAGCCTTGGCTTTTGAACTATAAATGTTTGGGTTGCACTGACAGGTCCATAAGTTGCATTACCTGCCTGTGAAGCTGTTATAACCGTGGTACCTGCGCCAATGATTATCAAAGAATCATTGCGGATGATAGCGACTGCCGGATTACTGCCTGAATAAGTAACCGGTAAATTACTGCTGGCGCTTGCAGCCAGCCTGATGTCGGCATCGCCATATTTTTTTGCCGGCAGTGCGGTAAATGTAATTGTTTGTGAAGCGAGGGGGTCAATGGTCAGTTCACCATCAACATATATGATCGTGTAATTATCGGCCGCAGCGCCGGTTACGGTAATTTTATATTTACCGGCCGCTGAAGACTGGTCAGCCACTGTGCCTGCTACAGGCGGAGAAGTTAATACAGCTTCGGTTTCACCATTTACAAAGCCGCTATACGTAAATGTAAAAGTTGGGTTTGGCTGACCTACCAGCCTGGTTTTATCCTCGGCGGTAATTACTAACGCTGCTTTATTGACTGTAAGCTGCTGTGTTACATTTGCAGCAGGCAAAAAGGCGGGATTACTTGGCTGAGAGGCGGTAATATCTGTTTGTCCGGCGCCAACAATATGTATTTTGCCGTTTACAATGGCAGCCACATTGGTGTTGCTGCTTGTATAAGTTATTACGAGCGGTGAGTTAACCGTGGCGCCGGGGTCAAGATCGGCAGTTCCATACGTTACTACGGGTAATGCACCAAAAGTGATCGTTTGTGGTTGTTGTGCGGGTGAGATCACCAGGTTACCATCTACATAGGCAAAAGAATAATTGGCTGCTGCTGCATCCTTAGGCCTGATATAATAAGTGCCAGGCCCTGAAGAAGATGTTGCATTGGTGGTGAAAGTGGGCGGCGTTGTAAGTACCGTTTCGTTCTCCCCATTTACAAAACCACTATAGCTTACAGTAAATGCAGGCAGCGCAGCGCCCTGCAGGATCTGATCATCATTGGCGGTAATGGTAACCAGTGCCCTGTTCACTGTCAGATTTTGTATTTGTTCTATGGCCGGGTTAAAGAAACCGTCACCGGCATGCTGGGCTTTAATACCGGTATTTCCTGCGCCGGTAATATGAATTTGTTCGTTTACAATGGTTGCCACATTGCTGTTCGTGCTGCTGTAAGCTACCGGCTCGCCTGAGTTGGAAACAGCGCCGGCACTGAAATCAGCATCACCATAGGTTTTTGCCGTAAACGCATTGAATGTAATGACCTGATCGGTTTTACTGGCATCGAGCCTGGCTATGGCTCCGTCCAACACGATCGTAGTTCCCGTTGTGTTGATAGTGCTTACCCTTCCGCCACCGCTAACAGGCCATCTGCCATCAGTAGCCGTTTTAGCGCCTGCTTCGCTGCCATCTGCCAGGTTATATTGAACGATCTTTTGAATACCGCTTGCCAGGTTATTGGGAATAATGCTGCCCCATGCCCTGTCAACGGCCTGTACATTATCAGCATAAAAGCCGGCATACCCGTTTGCTGCGGTATTTGCATCATCTGCACCATCGTCCTCTATAAAAGAACCGGTAAGCGGCTGGGCCTGGTTGTCGTATAAGAATACAAAGTTCTTTGCGGTAGCCCCGGTAACAGGTGTGCTGTAAATACCGGTACCATCGGTTGGCCCGGTACCGAAATTTATTACCTTAATGGGCGTTTGAGCAGTAACCCGCCGTGAAACCGTGGGGCCTCCCGCTCCATTATTAAGCATAATTCTGAAATATACATTATTACCTGGCGTAAACTGGGTCGATGCCAGTGATTCGCATGCAAACCAACCGGTGTAATTGCCACTACCATCTGTAGTAAACAAACCGGCATTGGCATTGGAGGCACTAAGACTAACCGAAGTAACCCTCCTGAACCCGGTTGGCTTTACCATTATGGGAATTCCCTCGCCGTTACTTGTTGCAGAAGCAGGGTCTGAAACGAATTTATTATAATACGTGTATGTTGCGCCGGCGGTAAGCCCCTTAATAGTTACCCGGCACACAAAAGGCACCCGGGAAAGTGTGCCGCCTGCAGCAACGCCCTGAATATACCGGGGAAAAATAACTTCTTCAATAGTAGCCTGACCGAAAGAAATATTTGCAAACAATACTGAAATGAAAAGTAATAAAGACCGCATATATAGATACAGTTAATAGTATTAATAAAGTTTTTCACGGCTTAAGAAAAACACGCCACTGGCGTCTGTTCCGCTAATACCGTTCATTGAATAAATTGTAAAGTCAGCAGCGTTGGTATTGCTAAATGTAGACGGCTCTGCCTTTGCAATCAGCTTCCGGCGTGCATCTGCCGTATAAAACCTTAGCTGAGGTTTCCTGTTACCTAACAAATTGCCGGTGAAGTATGGCGAGAACTCGCCTTTTTTTAACAGAAAGCTGTCGGTTGCCTCGTAGTTTGAGGTGCCATCTTTACTGTCTTCCACCACCACTTTTGTTATATCGGGCATTTCCGGTACTCCATATATCACCGAGATCTTTATTTTGCCCCCGGTTGGCAAGGGCTCATCGTCGGGCGGGCCTATGCGAAATAACTTACCACCCGAAACCGATTGAAAAAAGGTAATTGCATTAACGGCGCCGGTCTTATACTCGACCGTTGTATCCAGCAAAAGCGTTTTGCTGAAAAGATCGGTTACCCTGAAGCGGTGGGCGGGATCAAACCAGGTTACCTGAACGGCTTTACTTCCCGGTGTATACAACGAATCGGTCAATACGGTTTCATTGGCTTTAACCTGAAGCATTAAAACATCGACTGTTATTGCCTTTAACTGCAGGCTGGTATAGCTCCATTGTTCAACAGGCGTTTCATTTTTAGAACATCCGCCCAGGATCGATACGAACAAAACAGCAGATACAATTTTTATTGACAAATGCACTTTAAAAGATCTTACTGGCATATTATAGCAGAATTATTTATTTTAATTTATAGGTAAGGCTTACGCTAAACCCGGTTCCCCGTTTTGCTTTATAATTCACGAAATCAACATCCTCATTATAATTCAAACCTTTTGGGTCGTTATTTTCAGCCGAACCCGGATACCCGCCAAGTTCATCCTTATTGATATTGTTACTGTAAATAACGTAATACTGGTTCAGCAGGTCTGAAATATTGAACCGTACTTCGGCTTTCTGTTTCATGAACCGGCAGCTCAATTGTACGTCCACCACATCCCTGGAATTTTCATATTGAATCAGGTTGGAAATGGTACCACCGTTCACTATACGCCGGCCAAAACGGTTATAGGCTACGTTGCAACCCCAAACCTTGCTTTGATAGTTCAGCCCCATGTTTATGATGTAGGGCGACAGACCCTGAATAGGCCGTTTTCCGTTATCGATGTAACTGGTGTCTTTTTGTGTATAGGGGCTTTTGGTAACGAGGTATTTTATTTCACCTTCCAGGTAAGTAACGTTGGTGCTGAAGTACAGGTTCTTCAACCAGTGGGTATTTGGTGAAATGAACGACAACGATTTCCTGATCTCCCCTTCTATTCCTTTTGCAGTAGCGCTGTGCAAATTCCAGTATTCAACCAGGTTATTGGGGCTGCCCAGAATGTAAAAACGCTCCACCGGTTTATCGAAGCTTTTATAGAATACCGAGGCCGATAATATTTCGTTACCTGATGGATAATATTCAATTCTGAAATCATAGTTTTTAACCCGGGTGATCTGTAACGCTTTTTGACCGGTTACCTGTAATTGCTCAACAAAGTCGAAATATACATAGGGTGAACGTTCTACAAAATCGGGCCTGGCCAGGGTTTTACTAAATGCCCCGCGGAGGTTTAATTTATCGGTGAGGGAATAGATCAGGTTAACGGAAGGCAACCAGTCTTTTTCATAATAAACCGAATCGCTAAAAACCGGGAAACCAAGCGTATTATAGGTTTCGGTGCTCATGGTTACCTTGTTGTTCTCATACCGCATGCCGCCTATAAGCCTGAGTTGTTTCAATATTTTAAGATCGAGCATTCCGTAGGCAGCCTGCAGTTTTTGTTCACCATCATACCGGTCGCCGGTACTTTCTGACCTGATGTAAGAAGGAACGTATAACAAATTACCATCGGCAATGGCTTTCTGCGTGGCAATGGCATAATACGGCAATCCTTCATGCGCCTGGGCAAATGCATCAGTGGCGGTCAGGATCCGCAACGCAGTAGCATCATAACCGGCTTCGCGTTTCGACCAGGCATAGCCTGCTTTGAAGTTTTGACGTGCTTTTAAGATAGTGAACGGAACCGACAGGTTCACACCGGCATTGGTACGTTTTTCATCGAGCATAGCCGAGTATAACCCACCCCAGAAGATATTGCGTTCATTGAAGTTATAAGAATACATATGAGCGTTGGCACTCTCATCGCGGCCAACCACAAATCTTCCATCCGGCTGTTCCCTTTTAAGGGTTATATAATCGCCATACCAGTCTATTTTGAACACTGAATTAAAGAAGCTGTGGTCTCCTTCCAGGCGGGTTTGAATTAACCGGTTGGCCAGTGTAACTTCACCCGTGCGGTTTTCAATGCCCGAGTTGCTGATCTGAAATCCATACCGGTCGTCGTATTGATTGCTGTACCTGTTATTGTACAGGTTCTTTAAAGCAATTTTATGGCCCCGTGATTTGAACGCTGCATTGAACAAACCGCCAATAGTGGTATTGTAGCGGTAACGTTTGCTGGCATAATCGTAGTTCTGAATGCTGCGGGCCTCGCCCTCTTCGTATAACATTTCATTGCGGTAGGTTAGCGCTGCCACGGCCCCAATACTGCTGTTATTCCCCAACATTTTGCTGACGCCGCCAGAGACCTGGTAATTTTGCATGGGCCGGTAATTATACCGGTAAGCCTGCCAGCGATTGGGAATTTTTGCACCTATCGCCCGCAAAGCGGCGGTATCTTTATTTCCGTGAAATTCCACGTATTTCTTCTGTTCGAACGCCCTTCCATCGCCAAACCATTTGCGCTCTTCATCTATAATACCGAGGGCAGCTTTTTTATCGCGTTTATGGCTGATGAAATCCTTACCCGTACTGGCTGTATTAAAACCGGTTCCTATACCTAAGTTCAGGAAATTACGGAATGGCACATCTGTCGTATTGATCTGCACCATACCCCCGGTAAATTCACCAGGCAGGTCGGGAGTGGCCGTCTTGTTCACGATCACATTGTCAACCAGCGCACTGGGCACTATATCAAAACTGAAATTTCTCCTGTTGGGCTCGGTACTTGGCAAAGAGGCGCCATTTATGAGCACATTATTGTATCTGTCGCTAACGCCACGGATGGTAACAAATTTGTCGCCCTGTACGGTAATGCCACTAACCCGTTTCAACACCTGACCGGTATTGTTATCGCCCGTAACCCGTATCTGTTCGGCGCTGATGCCATTGGTCATGCCCGCACTGTTTTTTTGGGCCATCAGCAACGAGCGGGTGCTTTCCTTACGGGCGCCGCTGGTAACCACCACTGCCTGCATTTGTTTGGAAGCTGCCGTAAGCACTACGCTTAGATCGGTGTCTTCGTTCTCTTTTACAACGGCGCCGGTAATGCGCCGCGTCTGGTATCCTACGAAGGAAAACTGTAATGTATAATTGCCCGGCGGCAGCAACAATACATAATCGCCGTTGACTGTAGTGCTTATCACTTTGTCAATGGGTTCTACCCTGACGGTAACGCCCGGCATCAGTTCATTTTTGTCGTTGCGTATTACGCCGGTGATCCTGCCCGGCCGCTGATTGCTCTGGGGTAAGGGAGTGTTCACCGGCGATGTATTGATCTTTACCGCAATGGTGTTGCCAAGCAGGTTAAAATCAAGGTTAGCGAGGCGCTGCAGGTTTTCCAGAACTGTACCTAAAGTGATATCTTTAAATACAAAGGATTTGATATTGATCTTATCCAATTGATCGCGGCTATACGAAAACGTATAATTGCTGCGTTTATCAAGCTCTTTCACAATTTGTGTAGCCGTTGTATTCCTTAATTCAATCGAGATCTTTTCTTTCAATGTAATTACCTGCGCTGTTGTGAATAGCGTCGATGCAAAAAATACAATAACAGTCAGTATTCCGGTTAGTTTATTCATATAACGTCTTGTTCTGAATGGCTTTTAGCCCCCTCCCGACCTCCCCCGGTAGGGGGAGGAGATGGCTATGGGTTAAACCTTTTATGTTAAGTGTTAAGCGTTCTGCGTTTAGCTCCTATAATAATTATTTTCTCTCCTGCTTTTTTAAACTGCAGATCATGAACGAAAAGAATGTTTTCAAGCACGGCCGCTAACGGGCTGTTGCGGAAACTGGCCGTTATGCGTTTGTTTTGAACAAGCGCCGGGTTGCATTCAATGGTAACATGGTATCGCTGCTCAATCCGTTTGATCGCTTCCTGCAGCGGCACTTCATTGAACACGAGGTAACCCTTCGTCCACAAAGCCACATTGGCGGCTTCAACCGGCATTACCTGCCACGACTGGTTTTGTTTGGAATAACGTAAAGAATGATTGGGAGAAAGTTCAGTAGTCATATCGGTAGCGGTATCGTCAAGGGCTATCTTGCCGTGCACAAGTGATACGCGCACTTCCGATTCATGATCGTAGGCTTCAATATTGAAAGCGGTGCCCAGTACCCGGGTACGCAGGCTGCCGGTTTCAACAATAAAAGGAACTTTATTTTGAGCTCCCCCTTCTCCGGAGGGGGCCACGGGGAGGCTGACAACTTCAAAAAAGCCTTCACCTGATAATTTCAGCAGGCGCTCTTTTTTATTGAATAGAGTGGGATCGAATTCAAGACGGGAATGCATATTCAAACAAACCTGCGATCCATCAGGGAGGGTAATGCGGCGAATGCCGGGCAGGTTGTTTTCGATAACCGTAAGTTGGGGATGCCCGGTGTGGTGTTGGGCTGCGGCAGGACGTAGATAATGATATAGTACAGCCGTAGATACTATGAGCAACAACCAGCTGGCGGCCACCAGCAAACGGCGGTAAGGTAGCCTGTGTCGCTCAGGCACTTTGCGGGCGCCGGTAATTTGCCGGTACATGCGATCTTTGACGGCAAACAAATGCTCATTCGACAATTCGGCCGAACTGTCTGACACATCGAGTTGAGTTACCCATTGTTGTAATAACTCAATTTCTTCGGGGGTGCATTCATTGTTCCTGAACCGTTGAATCAATGCTTCAACGGACATGGGGCTTTGTTTCATACATCATAGTAATAACACGGCCGGCAAATAGTACCATGCCGTGTATATTACCAAAATGTTAAGAGGCGTGGCTTTCCCCTAAAAAACCAGTCTGTAGAATCCTTCGGTAGAATTAAGGGGCACAATTCAGTTGCTTATACCTGTTTAAAGCAAGCTCATAAAAGGAGAGCTTTATATGATCAACATCCATATTATTTTGAATAACCGGCTTCAATTTATATAACCGGTAATTACTTTGAATGAGCACTTTTAGCGCATTGCAATTATCCACTTTCTCAAATATCATAAATCGCAATGGCAATGGATGGTGGCTGGGCGACCAAACACCCATATTGTCATAATCAAATTGAGGGTTGGTAATGAAAAGTGGAATATTATTCGAGGAACTGATCCAGTTGACTGAATCAGCATACTTCTTCACAAAAAAATCCAATGGCGACAGCCTTGCGTTTGCCAGAACTGAAGTATCTGTTAATATTAGTTTTGTACTCGTGTCAGCGTTTTGAACCTCCCTTGTGTTTTCTGATTGCCCACAAGAGATTATATAGCTCATCAAAAATATCGCAACAACTATTAAATAGTTTTTCATTGTAACCTTTTTAGTTCAGTTTAATTGGATAGACGTGGTTTGTATACGGCATATTTTTTTCTCCACCTAATTTCATCGCAGCTCGTTTATTAGCATCTGCTTCGGGATCGGATGGTATTTTTTTGCCAACTTCCGCCATCGCTTTATTAAATACATTTTTAATATAATCTTCCTTTTTAATATTTTTAACAGCTGCAAGGTTGGCTGCTTTTAATTTATCAAATTCGCTGGAAGCTTTATCCAACACCTGATCAATCGTTCCCGATAATTGGATTTCGCTTCTCTTTCCACACAGGAAGTTTCTCATAACACCATTATAGTCAGGAAAGCAAACCCCACGTTCAATTACATTCATCGGTTGTCCGTTACGCCCATTTGGCCGGTTAGGCGTTATGTTGTATTTCATGTAATTGGCTGTAATGGCATCTTCAGCATCCCGCTTCCCTACTACGTTCTCACTGATTACACCACCTGCATTCAACGACCAGCCAAGTCCCACCCAGGTAGCTTCTTCATTCACTTTTATACCACCCGAATGATAACTCAGCGATATGGGCAGCTTGTAGTTTCCCACCCTAATTTCATAAATGGATATATCTGTGCCTACCGTTCCGTTATAATAAGAAACGGGCGTTTCAGTATACCTGAACAAAGCTGCATTTTGTGGTGATTGCGGAATTATATTGGGCGTTTTGTCGGCTATTTGCGCAAAGGAAGCGGCAGAAAAAATTAACCCGGCAAGCAGGGAGCTTGTTTTTTGCAACATAAGCAGGTTTATTAATATCTTTTAAAAAGATTTCAGGGTATTGGTTGGCATTGAATTGGTTGACAACCAAAAATAAATACATGCCCGCCGTTATTGTAATGAAAAATTAACCAATGTATAGACGTGTTATTAGGCAATAAGTGTGTAGAAAATGAGAAAATTCGTGCAAATCGTCCTTTGCCAGGTATGCATAAATAAGGGCCAGGACAAAAAAGTATCACTACAAAAATATCATATACGAAAATGGGCATACGTTTTTCGTATGCCCATTGAATTGTTTTAAAAAGGTGTCACAACAAATATTTTTGCTTAAGTACTTCAATATGATGCAGCTCATGGCCAATGGTCGCCTGCAGGAATGCTTCCACGGTAAGTTCATACTTCCAGGCGGTACCGGTGAGGGCCAGTTGTTCTTTTGATAATGATCTGATGAGACTGTTGGTGGCGTTTCTGACGTTTTCGAGATCGGTGATCAACTGGCTCACCGGTTGTTCATCGAAACGGCTGTTGTCAACAAATATATCCTGGTCATAACCGGGCAAGGCGGTTTTATCTTTGCGGCTAAAACGCAGCGCCCGGTAGGTCATAATGCGTTCGTGATCGGTTATATGACCAATAATTTGTTTGATGCTCCATTTACCCGGCGCATAGCGGTACGCAGCCTTTTCTTCTGTAATGGACCGCAGCAGGTTGAGGTTTTCCTTTGACTGGAATAATTGATTATAGTCTTTATCGCCCAATAACTCAATGTAGTATGGGAATCCGTCGCTTATGGAATATTTCATAAGCCTAAAATAATTATTTTTTCCCCGTCTTCCTCAGATAACTAATAATGGAAATACGGATTTGGCCGCAAACAACACACTTATTGCCTGTTCTGCACTGTTATCTGTTAATCTTCTCTTTTATATGTTTACCTGGCAGGGCAACGGTACCAACTCCGGTTTGCAAATGGTATCCGTCATTTTGGGGAGTTCATTTACAGCAGATGGCTCCAACCGTTTGTACAGGGAGGTAATATAATAGAACTGTCCATTCGGATGAACGATAACACCAGCCCCGGTTTTAGGGGCTTTGGGCGGATAGCATAATTCAGGCTGGGCCTTTGCAGGTGGCGTCAAAAAGCCTGCGAGAATGTCTGCTTCGTCCCAACCCTCTCTTAATAATTGCATGGCCCAGGCGGTCAATTGCCGATAACAACCGCGGCACCGGTAACGTAAAGGTATGCGGGCATAAAATGCAGATCCGATCCTGGATGCGCGGCCGAGGATCCGGGCATTATACAATACTTTCTGTTTATGGGCTTTGCGGCGTTTACTCTTTATTGTTTTGCTCCGCCAGTAATCAGCATTTTGTTTACGATAAGCCCGTTTTGGCTGAACAGGCAAAGCGGCAATAGCTTCCCGGGCTGACTGTTTGTTGACCACCGGTTTTACATAACATTGATACAGTACCCGTTTAATTTCATCGTCACTTATCCCTTTTCCAAGCATCTTACGAGCCTCCCCGGTGAAGGAGCGGTACATCCACCCCTGCCGCCAGTATTCGGGCAAGGCATTATAAACGGCTGAACCGATCTTAGCGGCTGTTGCCATCAGTGCGGCATTGTGGCGGGTGCGTGCAAATTGGGGAGAATAAAGCACTTTGCGGCGGGTAAGCGAACTTTTTTTGCGCACGAAGTTGCGTCCTTCCATCATATAGAAGGTCAAATTGCACATGGTGCGTTGAATGGGAAATGGTGCAAAGACTTCGGCCATGGAATAAAGTTACTGATTACAACTAAGCGCAATGCGGCAGTTGGATTATTTTGACTTTTGTCAAACCCAGGCCGTTACCGTTATGGCGCGAGATCGGAACCTTCTGCCTGTGATAATGGTACAGAAATGGTAGTCTAATGCTCCAGGTATTCTCTGGGTATTCGCTGGGTACTCTCTGGGTATTCTCTGGGTATTCTCTGGGTACTGTCTTGCACCCGTATAGCCCTGTAGTGTCCGTAGAGCATCCCGGTACAGTACCCAGGCTATATCCCTACAATATCCCTACAATATCCCTACCATTCCCCTACCAGTTTGGTACTATTCCGCTACTATATACTGCACCGGTTCAACTCTTATGCATAACCATACCATCCCCCGTACATGCACCGTACCAATACCTTAGTTACAAGCCTTGCAGGCCGTGGTTGAACGCAGCATTCCTCTACTTAACTCCTGCTAAACTTCGTATTTAAAGCGCATTTTCTAAAAAAGAGGCATTTGATAGACATTGTACATTGCGGTTAGATACACATCAGCAAAATGTAACAAAAACGCAATTGATTAAATGATATTGATGATCCCGGTTGCATTCTCTCACAACCACAAAAACACCTGCACCGCCAGCTGTTTGATGGCCCGGCGCAACCTTTTGCCGGCAATATGGAGCTGGTTCTTTACGGTTTGCCGCGAGAGGGAAAGCTCCCCTGCTATTTCGGCTATAGATTGGTCGTGGTAATAATTGCGGATGAAGATGCGCTTCATTTTTTCGGGCATATCCGTGATCTCCTTCACTATGGCCTGGTGAATATTTTCCTGCTCCTGTTCCTGCTGTATAAGCGCGTAGTTGGGATCGGCTATTGCCTGGTGCGCCAAAAACGCCTCCAGGTTTTTGTAGTGTTTTTCGCGAAGCCCTTTCGACCGGAAGTAGTTGAATACTTTATGATATAAACAGGCTACCAGGTACGATCGTACAGCCTGGTCATCAGGAAGGGAAGGCATCGATCGCCAGATGTCGGCAAACAGGTCGTGCACGAGATCATAGGCGTCTTCGGCCGAACCTGTTTTTTTACAGGCCAGCCTGAACAATAATTCCCAATGCTGATGATACCATTCATTGAACACCTGTTCATCAGTATTAAGAGAATGGTTTTGCGGTTTAATAGGTCGGTCCTGCCACATAACTATAACAGTAATGCGCAAATTATATCATGTGTTTAAATTGCCATTGTTATGAAACTATGAACACAGGAGAAAATGTGATAATGTGATGTATTTTGCCCAAAAACTTAACATTGGAAAATAAAATTCCTTTGTAATTTTACAGTAAGATAATATTCCGAGGTTAAAGCCAGCTCCCGACACT
>CBIHPC010000164.1:0-13772 GCA_966211305.1 uncultured Niastella sp. | reverse complement strand
GCGGTAAAATGACTAAAGATTTGGCCGTTTGTATCCATGGAAATAAAGTAGAACACGGAAAACACTTCCTGTATACTGAAGAATTCCTCGATGCGATCGACACTAACCTGAAGAAGAAAATGGGTATCTAAGCCCTGCAGGTTATCAAAATCAACTGATTATATATTTTAAGCCCCGGCGATAGCATCGGAACGTCGGGGCTTTTTCATTTATCCTCGTGCATAACAGCATTGAAACAGGGTCCGGTAGGCCATATTCAGCCCCCAACCTTACCGCGGGGTTGCACTGTACAGACGGGTCCGGATGCAAGTTCTATGCAATTCCTATGCAATTCCGTAAGCCCATTTACCCAGTCTGTCGCCCTATCGCCCACCATTCAACTACCAAAAGAAAGGCCCTTCCCTCCCGATAGCCATCGGGATCGGGAAAAGCCTTTGTGATGATAATACCCCTTAACTTACCTATTTAAAATGTTGTTTATAGCTTATGTTTTTCCCTTTGCGCTTGCAGCGTGGAGCTTTTAGCTGTATCCGCTTGCTTGTGGCGTGCAGTTTGCCGCTGTATTTGTATTCGCTTTCCTGCTTTAAGCTGTTGGCTTTCGGCTGTATTCCGCCTTTCGGCTTTTTAATTACATTATTTGTGCCTGAGCAGGCGCCTGCGCAGGAATTCCTGTTAACGAAACCATAAACCCCACTCCATCTCAATACATGCTACATCCTGAGACATAATTTCTACAAAAAAAAGACCCCGTTTTCACCGGGGCCTTTTCGAAATGATTGATTAAACCCTAAACAGTACATTCTTTAACGTGCAGGAACCACTACCGCGAGCTTAACGGTTAATCATCACCTTGTTATGTAGGGTCGATGATCTATTTTAATTGACAGTTCACGCAATAAATACGTTGCGCCTTCAGTTAAGTAAGCATGTTAAAGTATCGGAAATTTTTACGGTAGCGGGGAAAAGCCGTTCGGGCGTTTTGCAGCAACATGTCATGATCAGATATTAAATGATAGCAGGATCATCGGCTTAAATATTATAACAAAAAATATTTTGCCGTTAATCTGAAAAGCCCGAACGTTATTTGTGAAAGAGAGTTGAATTACAGCACGTTGTCGAAACATTAACCCAGCTATTATTCTTCCTTTTAAGAATATTTAAGTTTTCTTGCCAGGGGAACGCCCATGTACGCGTGAAGGATTAAACAAAAGTACGGCCGGCGTTCCTATTTTATTTTAAAGTAAAAGGTCTGACGGGTTTCCCATCAGACCTTTTTAATTTGTTTATTATCGATTATCGCGTTTTCCAATTATCACATTATCGAATTATCACATTATCACATTATTTCTTCTTCTCTGCCCGCTTCTTCAATTCAGCAACGGGAATAACAACCATTCTTCCAACCGGCACCTTGCCTCTGTACGTGATCACTTTCAAATTAACGGCATCAACAGGCACTTTAACCGCCTGGGTGTATTTGGGATAGAACCGGTCGGGGAATGAATTATCGAAGCTGTAATAAATATCCAGTCCCTCCACCTCGGTGCTCATTTCTACTTTTAGCTGATCGCCGTCTTTGGACGCATTGAAAATTGGATCGTACATGCTGGGCGCATACTTTATTTCAGCTACATCGAAACGGGTGAAATGATCTTCCACACGGCGTATGAAGTCGTTCCAGTTCTTTTTTTCTTTAGGCGTCCAAACACTTTCTGCCACCGCGAACGCCCGCGGCCAGGTCATATATTGCGCATGGCGCATGTTATAGATCTGTTCCGTCCATAAGTTGGCCTGACCGCCTTTGATAAATTTAGGATCTACGCCCTCGGGTACCGGTTCAAAGGCATATGAATTTGTTAAGAGCACCGTTTGGTAAACCGGCGGCTCAATAGCGGCATCGCCCTGCATCAGGTCGATGTACACATGGTTATTGGGGCTCATTACAACTTCATGTTTCAATTTGGCTGCTTCCGCCCCGCCTTTTGAACCGCGCCAGCTCATCACCGCCGCATTGGGCGCCAGTCCGCCTTCCAGAATTTCATCCCAGCCCATCATCTTTTTTCCTTTCGACTCAATGATCTTTTCTACGCGCTTCACAAAATAACTTTGCACCTCATGCATGTCTTTCAGGTTCTCCTTTTGCATCAATTGCTTTATGGCATCGCTTTTCTCCCAGAAATTCTTGGCGCATTCGTCGCCCCCCATATGAATATATTCGAAAGGGAAAAGCTGGGCTACTTCGGTGAACACTTTATCAAGCACCTCGTATACTTTTTCATTGGCCGGGCAAAGGGTATTATCAACCAACGCATAAAATGTGCCGTTGCCCCATTGCATGAATTTTTCGCCTGAGTTTACCCGGTACGTACCGGGCGTGCACGACAATTCGGGATAGGAAGCTACGACAGACATGCTATGGCCGGGCACATCCACTTCGGGAAGAATATTCACGAAACGGTCGGCGGCGTATTTCACCAGTTCTTTAATATCGTCGTGGGTATAAAAACCACCATAAGTGCGCGGCTCGTTATCGGCAGGCGGTGTAAACGTACCGAATGTGCCTGTTTTCTCAACGCGCCAGGCGCCTACTTCTGTAAGTTTTGGGAGCGATTTTATTTCAATGCGCCAGCCCTGGTCATCAGTAAGGTGCAGGTGTAATAAATTGTACTTGTACTTAACCATATTGTCTATGTAGTCTTTTACCTGCTCTTTGGTAAAGAAGTGGCGGGAGACATCGAACATCAGACCACGCCAGGCAAAACGCGGATAATCGGTAATGTGCACACCTGGAATAACCCAGCCTGCTTTTTTTACCACTGCAGGGCTTTCTATTTCTTTAGGCAGTAACTGTAACAGGGTTTGAACGCCATAGAACAAGCCTGCTGCATCATTGGCAGTAACCTGTACACGCGTTGCCGTCACATCCAATGTATAACCTTCTTTGCCGATTGATTTATCGGCTGTTTTGTTAAGAGCAAAACTGATCACATTTCCTTTAGCACCAGGAGCAGCGGCTGTCAGTGTGTAACCGGTAGCTTTTTTTACCTTATCGGTAAACATCCGCACCACCCGTTGCACTTCGGCATTTTTAGCATCGGCGGCAATTTTGGTTTGGCCGGAAAGCATGAACCGGGCGCTCTTTTTTTCAAGCGAAACCGGTTGCGGAATAATGGCAATGTCATTCGCTGTTTGCGCAACCACCATGATACCAATCAAAAAAGAGGTAAGTAACAGGCTGATTTGTTTCATATTAGTCTTATTCTTTGAGGATGTATTTTCGTTAATCGTGGGCAATCGTGAATAACCCCAAGTCGGTGTTAGCCGCGAAATGGTTGCACCCGAATTATCGGCCAGCCAATTGCCGGTCCGTCTGCATTGCCGACTGCCGATTGCCGGTTTGTAAATTAAGGGAAAATATCCGGTCACTTCCATGAAAATTAATGCAAACGATTGATCCTCTTTATTGAATGAGCATTAATTTGTAACTTCCCAAAAACAATCAAATACATGAAGAAATTGCTGGTTCCTACTGACTTTTCTGATACCTCGAAGAATGCGGCCCTGTTTGCCGCTCAAATGGCTGCAGACGTTCAAAATGCAAAGATCGTACTGATCCATGTATCAGATAAGATAACAGGCGGCTCAGACGGTTCTCCATTAACCGAAGACGACGATGACCGTCGTATCATTCTTTCACAGGCGCTTAGCCAGTTGAAAGACGAACTGTTAGCCGTAGCCAACGTACCTATCGAATTCGTTATGGAAAAAGGCTCTTCCCTTGTGGAAACCCTCAGCCGCTACGTTCGCCACCAGGGCATTGACCTGGTGATAATGGGTATTACCGGCGCTACCCGCCTGGAGCAGATCTTTATGGGTAGCAATACCCTCGAAATGGCCCAGGAAAGCGCCTGCCCGGTTTTGATCATTCCGCCAGACGCAAAATACCGCAAGATCAAAAATGTGGTGCTCGCCAGCGACTTTAAGGAGGTTGAGACCACCATTCCCGTAGCGCCCCTGAAAGCCACCCTCGACCTGTTCAAACCGGCCCTGCATATAGTAAATGTCGACAGCGAGCATTATGTTGAGCTCACCGACGAATACAAAGCTGAAAGAAAAAAGCTGGAAACCATGTTGAGTAATTATACACCTGAGTTTTACTTCATCAGGCAATATGATTTCTTTGACGCCATCAGCCAGTTTGCCGAAGACAAGAATATCGACCTGATCGTAATTGTTCCCAGGGAACGTTCTTTCCTCAGCGGCTTGTTCAAAACCAGCCACACCAAAAAGCTGGCCTATCACAGCCATATTCCAATTGTGGCCATACACGAATAATACCCGGTTACCAGTTGCCGGTTGCCAGTTACCGGTAACTGGCAACTGGTAACTAAATAATGCTCAGTTACAGTCATATTGTTTTTTTTGAAGTGGCCACCCACCTCAGCTTTTCCAAAGCGGCCGATATTTTATTTATCAGTCAGCCGGCAATTACCAAACACATACAATCACTCGAAAAGCATTATAAAGTAAGCCTGTTCGAACGAAAAGGCAATTCGGTATCACTCACCAGCGAAGGCCGGATCCTGCTCGAATACGTGGTAAAAGCCCGGGAGCTGCAACGCCGGCTGGAATTCGATCTTACCAAACAAAAGAACCTGCAGCAGGCCCGTGGTTCACTCACGCTGGGCACCAGTACTACCATATCCCTTTACGTTATTCCACCCGTATTCTCGGCCTTTCACCAGCAATATCCCAACATCGATCTCACCTTAATCAACCGCAATTCCGAGAACATACTGAAAGCCCTGCTCGATCATGAGATCGACCTCGCCATCACCGAAGGGCGCAACACCATCACCTCCGTAAAATATCAGTTCTTTTTAACAGATGAAGTAATACCCGTTTGCAGCGCCAAAAGCAACCTGGTTAAAAAGAAAAACCTTACTCCCGACGACCTGAGGGCCCTGCCCGTAGCCTTACGCGAAAGAGGTTCGGGTACACTTGCGGCGGTTACCGAAGCATTGCAAAAATGTAAAATAAGTATCGCCGATCTTCAACATAAAATAGTATTGGGCGGAACCGAGGCCCTGAAGAATTTTCTGCTCGATGATGTTTGCCTGGGCTTTTTACCGTTACGGTCAGTTGCACGGCAATTGAAGAATGGCGAACTGGTTCGGTTATCCATTGCTGGTTTACAAATACATCGTGCGTTTTATTTTATGCAACGGCGTGGTTCAGAAACGGATCGCATCAACCAACTCTTCATTAAACTGGCTACCAGCCATTATAACAAAAAGTTATAGCATATAAGCAAACGGTATCGTTGCGCTTGCAGCAGGTTGTTACTTTTACCTTGTCATTACGGAACAATGAAAACAGTACAACCACTTACCTCGTTATCACAGCTCGTGTGTTCGCAGTGCGCACAGCCATACAGCGCATTTGAAATACAATCTTTTTCTGCCTGTTGCCGGCAGCCACTGACAGCCGAATACAACCTGGCTGAAGCACCGGCAAAAACGGTGCTGCACAACCGCCCGGCCACCATGTGGCGTTACAAAGAAGTTTTGCCTGTGCTGGAAGAAGAGAACATCGTGAGCCTTGGCGAAGGCATGACGCCCATTCTTGAACTAAAACGTTTACAGGCAGCGTACGAGTTGCCGAATCTGTTTCTGAAAGATGAATCGAAGAACCCAACGGGTTCTTTTAAAGCAAGGGGATTAAGCGCAGCCGTTTCAAAAGCAAAGGAATTCGGGGTGCAAACATGCATCATACCAACAGCCGGTAACGCCGGCGGGGCGCTGGCAGCCTATTGCGCCAAAGCAGGATTGAAAGCAATTGTAGTAATGCCCCGGCATACACCGCAGGTTTTTAAAGATGAATGCGAACTGTACGGAGCTGAACTGATTTTGGTCGACGGGCTCATAAGTGATTGCGCCAAAAAAGTAGCCCGGCTAAAAGAATCTATCAATTGTTTCGATATCTCTACCATGAAAGAGCCTTACCGCCTGGAAGGTAAAAAAACAATGGGCTATGAAATTGCAGAACAAAACAACTGGACGCTGCCCGATGTGATCCTTTACCCAACCGGTGGCGGTACAGGGTTGATCGGCATGTGGAAAGCGTTTAAGGAAATGCAGCAAATGGGCTGGATAGACGAAAAACTGCCCCGCCTGTATGCTATACAGGCTGAAAACTGCCAGCCTGTTGTACAAACATGGAAAGGATTACAACCCAACGCAAAAAATTATACCGGCAAACCTTCACTTGCGAATGGACTGGCAGTACCTAATCCCTTTGCAGAAGATATGATGTTGAAAGCGCTGCGCGAATCGAAAGGCCAACCGCTGGCCGTAAGCGATAATAAGATGGTAGCTGCGGTAAAAGAAATTGCGCGAAAAGAAGGCCTGATCATTGCCCCCGAAGGCGGCGCATTGTGGAGCGCGTTATTGCAACTGGTGCAGCATGGAATGGTTCAGCGGGCCGAGAAGATCTTGTTGTTGAACACGGGGAGTGGGTATAAGTACCTGGAAAATATTTTATAGGAATTCAATATTAATACAGGTTTTTCGTTTTCCATCCGTCCCTAACCTCAACGAAAATGAATTTTAAGAAACCCCTTGTAGTTACTGCCATCTTCATTATTTCCTGCTCTGGTTTATTAGCCCAAAAAAATAAAGAAGAAGCATCAAAAAAAGAAAAAAAATGGTATGTTAAAGGTGCACTTCAACTCAGCGATACACAGGCATTGACTATCATCGAGTATGCTTCATATAAAAATGGAGTATTCATGGTAAATAACAAGGGTTTAATTGAATGGGATATACTCATTAACGGATGCATCCTGGGTATTAGCAAATACAAAGGCAATATACTTGTATTTTACACTGCGAGAGGCGCCTGGGATAAAGTAGATAACGCTATTACATTTCCAATAAGTAAAATTAATATAGCCACCCTTGATATTAAATCCAGGAAGATCATCGCTGATAAAGAAGTGTATAAAGGAAATAAGTATGTAATCCCTTATATTCAAAATGATGTAACCGGCAACTTTAGTCAATTATTAATACGATCTACAATATCTCCCAAAAAGCCGGGCAAAACAAAATGGTTGACCTCAATAACGTTGACTGCCGATGGCAGTGCTGAAAAGAAAAATATTCCAACCATTGCTGTTGAAGGTAGTTATATCGGTAATAGTGCAGGAAAAGATGGAAGCTTCTTTATCGCCTCTTTTGTAAATGGATTAATAGTTGTTGAAAAGTTCAGCCATGACGGTGTACTTATAAACAAGCTGGAATCATCACCACTGGATATTCACAAAAAATTAAAATACAGGTCAGTGATGGTTACAGACACTTTTACCAATAATGCTGTTTTGTTAAATCTAAGGGTGCTTAATAAGGAAAAAGTAAAGGCCTTCAGTTATTTAAGATTCAACTTTGATGACAACCAGGTGGCTGCCATCAATGAAACGCCTTTAAATAAAACTTCTTCATACAAATTCAGTAATTACACTCAACTTGAACCAATAGAAGTTCTTTTTACAAATGATAAGATCATTATGGCCAGAGAAGTTAGATTTACTGAAGTAATTACAAGATCTACCGGTAGGGCAAGTTTTATGGAACACGGTGAAAACCTGGTTCTTTCAATCTTTGATAAACAAATGAAGCTGTTGCATGATGTTGTGATCCAAAAAACAACCATAAGCTATTCTAAAATTGATGTTGGACTGGGATGTCACATCAAAAAAGACAAGCTGTATATTCTCTCAGGGGAAAATCACGGTTTGGGGACATTTGAAAACTATTGTTACACGGTCAATTTAAATGATGGTAAATGGGAAAAAAGAAAAATAGGAGCTAATAAACCCTCTATGTCAACAGGTATATATACACAAGGCACTATATGGTTTGCAAATGAATTTGTGATGAGCCATTTGCATGAGGGTGGATTTTTTACTATTGGCATTAAAGGATATAGCACAGAACTTGAAAGCATAAGGTATGATGCACCTTAAACTTTGTTCGAGACCCGGAGACGTAAATTAAACTACACCGCCGGCTCCTGCTGGCTTAAACAATGGAAACTTCCCAAACCCCAGATGATATCGGTTGAATCGATGCCCACTACTTTTCTATCGGGGAAATGCTGCTGAATTATCTGCAATGCCTTATCATCATTGACGCAACGGAATGTAGGCACAATGACCGCGGCATTGGCAATGTAGAAGTTTGCATACGACGCCGGCAAACGCTGGCCATCATATACCACCGCATCGGGCATGGGCAGTTCAACTATATTCAACTGCTGGCCGTTCAGTAAACGCATGCTTTTCAGCTGACGTAAATTATGTTGCAACAGCTCGTAATTCTCATCCTGTTTGTTTTCTTCTATTACGGTCAAAACGGTATTGGCATTTACAAAACGAACGGTATCATCTATATGCCCGTCGGTATCATCGCCAACAATTCCTTCATCAACCCACAGCACCTGCTCTACCCCGTAATAATTATACAGATATTCCTCAATCTGCTGCCGGTTCAAATGCGGGTTGCGGTTTTCGTTCAACAAACAGGCCGTAGAAGTAAGCAATGTGCCCTGTCCGTTAAACTCAACAGAACCACCCTCCATTACAATACCAGGGTTATAAACAGGAATGTTATAGTGTTTACCTATTAAAGTAGGAATAACATCATCGAGATCGTAAGGCGGATATTTATTGCCCCAGGCATTATATCCCCAATCGATGATCACCTTTGTAACATCGGCTTCAGGATTTATCAAAAAGGCCGGACCATGATCGCGGCACCAGGCATCGTTAGTTGGATGAATAAAGAATTGGATTTTTCCGAGGTCGGCGCCTGCATTTCTAAGGCATTTGATCGCAAAAGCCTTCATAGCTTCGTCAACCACATTAATGCACACGTTCTCACCCGCGGCCACCTCTTTTATAAACTGGCTGTAATTAGGATAAATACTTTCAATTTTACCTGGCCACGATGCCTCTTTATGCGGCCAGCTTAGCCAGGTGGCGGTGTGCGGCGCAAATTCGGCGGGAAAATAATATCCTAATTGTTTTGGTGTTGGTGTATCTGGAAACTGAAAAGATGCCATTCTTGGTAATAAGTTCTGAGTTCCTGGTTTTAAGTTCTTAGTTGCCGCGCCGGGCGAACCGTATTTGCTTACAGCTTGCAGCCTGCAGCTTGTAGCTGTATTTAGTCCTCGTCTATAAACCGCTTCGTTATCGGTTGGTAACTATCGATTCTGCGGTCGCGCAAAAACGGCCAGTGGGTGCGATACCGATCGCTCAGACCGGTATTCAGTTCCATCACATGCACTTCTTCCTGATCGGCCGATGCCTGGTACAGAATGGTTCCGAAAGGATTGCTCACGAATGAACCGCCCCAGAATTTCATGGCGCCGTTCTGCTCCAGCCCTACGCGGTTCACGCTAACTACGTGCACGCCATTTGCCACGGCATGACCGCGTTGTATGGTTTGCCACGCATTATACTGTTCTACATTGGTTGCATCATCCTGTGAAGTGGCCCAGCCGATAGCAGTTGGATAGAACAGGATCTCGGCTCCCATCAGCGTAGTGATCCGCGCTGCTTCCGGATACCACTGATCCCAGCAGATGAGCACGCCGATAGTGGCGAACTTTGTTTTGAAAACTTTGTATCCCAGATCGCCGGGCGTGAAATAAAACTTCTCATAATACGCCGGGTCGTCGGGAATATGCATTTTACGGTATTTACCCAGGAAAGTACCATCGGCATCGAGCACGGCGGTCGTATTGTGATAAATACCCTGTGTTCTTTTTTCGAACAGGGAAGCGATGATCACTACACCGGTCTCCGCCGCTACTTTACCCAATGCTTCGGTTGATGGACCAGGAATGGACTCCGCCAGTTTGAAGTTGTCATAATCTTCCACGTCGCAGAAATAGAGCGAAGTGAACAGTTCCTGCAAACACACGATCTGCGCACCCTTAGCCGCCGCCTCGCGTACTTTGGCGATCGCTTTCTGCAGGTTAGCTTCCTTATCGCTGGTGCAGCTCATTTGCACCATGCCTACTTTTACTTTATTCATGACTAAAACTCCAGATTTTAAGTTTCCGCGTCAGGCTGAACGCCAAATGCTCAACGTTTAACGCTAAATACAAATACAATCTACGTTTTGTTCAGCAACTGCTTTCTGCGTTTAGCGTTATGCATTCAGCGTTAAGCAGCCCCTTATTTCCTCTAGGTCTCTACTTGCAACAAAGCATCCAGGTTACGGATCCCTATCTTCTTCTCACTTATAAAACCTTCGGCATATTTTACGCCGATACGTTTTCCCATCATCCGGGCACGGCCAATTACGCTATCGAGGAAATCAGGTGTGGAAATATAGGTTTGCGGCCCGTCGCCTCCGTTCTCCTTATTGAAGAATTGCGTTGAATACGCTTTTACGGCTTCCATGCGCTGCTCAAACACATCGGAGATATCAATGAGCAGGTCGGGCTCGTGGTACCAGTCCTGCAAATAGTGCAGTATATATTTAGGGCGCCAGCGTTGTTGCGGGTTCCCGTTCTCATCCTTTGTTTCAATTTTCGCCAAACCCGATAAAAAACAGGCTGTGGCTATCAGCTGGCCTGCACGGCCGTGATCGGGATGACGGTCTTCCAGCGCATTTGCCAGCACTACTTCGGGCTGCCAGGTCCTGACGGCCCGTATCAGCTGCAGCTGGTGCTCCTCATCGTTCTTAAAAAAACCATCGCGCATTTTCAGGTTGGCGCGCACATGCACACCCATTATTTCAGCGGCTTTGGCAGCCTCGGCATACCGGGTTTCAATGGTTCCCCGGGTGCCCAGTTCCCCTTGTGTAAGATCGAGGACCCCGGCTTTCCTGCCCCGCTTTATTTCGTTAAGGATCGTTCCCGAACAGCTCAGTTCCACATCATCAGGATGAACGCCTATGGCCAGTAAATCCAGTTTCATAATAAAATTTGAGCCGCAAAGGTATGAAAAGAGTTTGTGGTTTATGGTTTGTTGTTTGTTGTTATTTCCGGGCATTATAGCGGTTTAACAATAGCTTACTGCCCTATTTTCAGGCAGTTAAAAGAGTTTGTTGTTTGTGCATAAAAAGCTATCACAAACAACAAACCAACTACATCTTCGGAACGAAAACTTTCATTTTAGTAAAAACGCATTCCCCAACGAATAAGTGCATCTACCTCCGCCGGGGCATTATCTACCCGTTTGTCGGAGCGCTTTTTGCCAAGCCGCACGATTATTGTTTTTTTGGAAGGGATAACAATAACATATTGTCCCAGGATGCCGCGGGCATAAAATATTTCGGGCCGGCTGGGAACTATCCACCACTGATAGCCATAATACGTACAGGGTTTGCCGGTGGCATCGGGGATCATACAGGGTTTTATCGATTGCTTAAAATAGTCCATGGGAATTATTTCATTGCCCTTCCAGCGGCCGCTGTCGAGCATCAGCTTGCCCAAACGGGCAAAATCGCGTGCGTTGGAATTAAAGCAACAATAGGCCTTTTCGCTGCCACCGACCTGGTCAGTGCTCCATAATGCTGCATGTTCGGCCCCTATCGGCTGCCACAGTTTCTCCGAAGCATAGGCGCTGAGCGATTTTCCGGTTGCCTTTTCCAGAATGAGCCCCAGCAGTTGCGTATCGCCCGATTTGTATTCGTGCAAAGTGCCCGGCTGGTGAATAATCGATACCCCGGTAGCTGTTTTGTAAACGTTGTGCCCGTAATACAATTCGGTAGTAACCGAAAACGGGTTGGCATAGGCCTCATCCCAGTTGCTGCCGCTGCTCATGGTAAGCAGATCGACAATGCGCACTTTCGCTTTTTCGCCGGTTTTGAACTCCTGCAGATAATTACCTACCGGTTCCTCAGTCGATTTGATCGCTCCTTCCTTAATGGCAGCGCCCACCAGCAAACTGGTTATGCTTTTGGCCATGGAAAAAGAACCGGATAAGGAAGAATCGCTGTAGCCATCCCAATAGAACTCATACAAAACCGAATCATTCCTGATGGCCAGCACAGCTACAGTTTCCAGCTCTTCCAGCATCTTCTTCAATTCAACCGGCAGCGGATTCCTGTTATAACCTGTGGAAATAACCCAGGGCTGCGGTTCACCGGTGACCACGGTGTTATTGGAGAATTTTTTATAATCGTCAATATCGGCAAAGTTGTACCATACCGCCTCAAATAGGTAAGTGCGGCCCGAAATGACAGCATATGCAGAAAAAGCGACAATAATTGCCAGAATAACTACTACTATAGCCTTAATAAACTTTCTCATAGCGGCGGTTGTTGAATGAAGATAACAAATTGAACCAACCTGTATGAACCATCTTACTGGTTATTAACTATTATTTTCGGGTCTGTGTAAAAAAAGGCAATGTATAACACAATAAAAATTAACCGCAAACCTCCGGGAACGTGTTCGTCCCTTTTTTTTGCTCTTTTCTCATTTTCAAGTAGCTTCGCAGGTCTTTATTAGAAAGAGACAAAAGAAAGTCAGTAACAGAATACTGCCGGAAGAATCGGTAAATCGTAAAATCTAAAATCGTAAATCGAAATGGCATACGACGTAGTAGTTCTCGGAAGCGGCCCCGGCGGATATGTGGCAGCTATCCGGGCATCTCAACTGGGATTCAAAACCGCAATTATTGAAAAAGAAAGCCTGGGTGGTATTTGTTTGAACTGGGGCTGTATTCCCACCAAAGCCCTGCTGAAAAGCGCCCAGGTATTTGAATACATTAAGCATTCAAAAGATTATGGTATCGAAGCCTCAGGAACCGCTGATTTTTCGGCAGTAATTAAACGCAGCCGCGGTGTTGCCGACAAAATGAGCAAGGGCGTTACCTTCCTAATGAAGAAGAACAAGATCGATGTGATCATGGGTTTCGGAAAACTGAAAGCAAAAGGTCAGATCGAAGTGAAAGCCGCCGACGGCAAAACCCAGATCGTTGAAGCAAAACATATCATTCTGGCTACCGGTGGCCGCAGCCGCGAACTGCCCAGCCTGAAAATAGATGGCAAAAAGATCATTGGCTATCGCGAAGCGATGGTGTTACCGCAACAACCAAAGAGCATGATCGTGGTAGGTAGCGGCGCCATCGGCGTTGAATTCGGTTACTTCTATGCCACCCTCGGCACCAAAGTGACTATCGTTGAATTCATGGACCGCATTGTACCGGTTGAAGATGAAGAAATTTCAAAAGAACTGGCAAAGAACTTCAAGAAGAACGGTATCGAAATCATGACCAGCTCTGAAGTTACCAGCGTTGATACCGGCGGTAACGGTGTTAAAGCCAAAGTAAAAACCAAAGAAGGTGAAGTTACGCTGGAAGCTGATGTGGTATTGAGCGCTGTAGGCGTATCGGCCAACATCGAAGGCATTGGCCTCGAAGAGCTCGGTGTAAAAACTGAAAAAGGCAAGATCACTGTAGATAAATATTACAAAACCAACGTACAGGGCGTATACGCTATCGGCGACTGCGTTCCCGGACAGGCATTGGCGCACGTAGCTTCAAAAGAAGGCATCATCTGCGTTGAAAGCATTGCCTACGGTGAAAAGAAATACAACCACCAGCCCGAAGCGCTCGACTACGGCAACGTACCAGGCTGTACCTATTGCACACCCGAGATCGCCTCTGTTGGTTTAACAGAAAAACAGGCTAAAGATGCCGGTTATGAGATCAAGGTTGGTAAATTCCCGTTAAGCGCTGCCGGTAAAGCTTC
>CBIHPC010000163.1:0-13836 GCA_966211305.1 uncultured Niastella sp. | reverse complement strand
TGGCCCGTATGGGTTGCATTGCCATCAGTTACGACATCTTCGCCTGGGGCGAATCGCTGCTGCAGTTCAAACCTGAAGATCACCGGCGCAGTCTGGCCATGACGGTGCAAACGTTGGGAGCTTTCCGCATCCTCGATTATTTATTGAAACTGAAAGAGGCGGATACCAGCCGCGTGGCCATCAGCGGCGGTTCGGGCGGCGGCAGTCATACCATGCTGGTAACTGCGCTGGATGACCGTATAAAATTAAGCGTGCCCGTGGTAATGGTGTCGTCTTACCATAGCGGCGGCTGCCCCTGTGAAAGCGGCATGCCCGTTCATTTGTGTGGCGGCGGTACCAACAATGCCGAAATAGCGGCCATGGCGGCTCCGCGTCCGCAACTGGTTATTTCAGATGGGAAGGACTGGACGGCCCATGTGCCCGAGAATGAATTTCCCTATCTGAAAAAAATGTACACGTATTATGGCAAACCTAACCTGGTAGAGAATGTGCATTTGCCTGCGGAAGGACATGATTATGGGATCAATAAACGGATTGCGTTGTACGAATTTATCGGCAAACATTTCCGTTGTGATCTGGGCGCCATAAAAGATAAAACCGGGAAAATAGATGAAAGCAAAGTGACCATAGAACCGCAAACGGCATTGTATGTCTTTGGTGAAAAGGGGGAGAAGTTGCCGGCGAATGCGGTGCATGGGTATGAGGAGTTGAAGAATATGTTTGAGGGGAAGAAGTAGGTTGACTGGTTGACGAGTTAACAGGTTGACAAGTTGATAGAGTTGATAAAGGCAAATACAACACCTTCATAATGCGGGGTTAAAAATAGTTTTGAGGCGCGGGAACAGGACTTTCACGTTTCACGTTTGCCGTTTCACGATTTGACACATTATATGAAACAACAACAAATATTCACGATTGTACTGTTGATTACGCTAATAGCAGGTTGTTCTTCTTCAAAACAACAAACAAAAAGTGCTGAACAACCAACGAGTGAAGTTCAATCAAAGAACGATGCACCCGCGTATAAAATTGCAGTTGTTGACCTCATGATATTGAAAAGACAAAAGCTGGGCGCTTTTCAACTCACAAAAGATATTGGCGCCGATGGCGTGGAAGTAGATATGGGCGGCCTTGGCCAGCGCGAAACCTTCAATAACCAGTTGGCAAATGACTCTATCCGCCAGGTGTTCCTGAATAAAGCCAAAGAACTGAACCTCGAAATTCCTTCGCTGGCAATGACAGGCTTTTACGCGCAGTCATTTCCCGAAAGGCCAACAGCCGTAAAAGCGGTACAGGACTGCATCAACACCATGAAGCAGATGAATGTAAAAGTGGCTTTTCTGCCGTTGGGAATAAAAGGCGACCTGGTTAAATACCCTGAGTTACGCCCCGCCGTTGTGGAGCGCCTGAAAACCGTTGGTAAAATGGCCGAAGAAGCCGGTGTAGTGATTGGTATTGAAACTGCGCTCAGCGCTACCGAAGAAGTAAAGCTGTTGAACGATATCGGTTCTCCCGCCATTCAGATCTATTTCAACTTCGCTAATCCTTTGCAGGGTGGAAGGGATCTGTATAAGGAATTGGCCATCCTCGGTAAAGACCGTATCATTCAGATCCATTGTACTAATAAGGACAGTGTATGGCTGCAGAACGATCCGCAGATCAATATGAACCGGGTGAAGCTCACGCTGCAGAAAATGGGCTGGAAGGGCTGGCTGGTGATCGAGCGATCGCGGGACGCCACCGACCCACGCAATGTAAAAAAGAATTTCAGCGCCAATACCGCGTACATGAAATCTGTATTTCAACAATAGAAAGTATATAATAACCGGCTTAGTTTTTAGAACAATATGAAAAAACTGTTTAATTACCCGATCGCTGTATTCCTGTTTGTATGCCTTTTCGGCATAACGGCGCAGGCTGCAGATATTTATGTGGCGCCCAATGGCTCCGATGGCAACCCGGGCACTAAAGATAAACCCATGGCCACAGTAGCTATGGCCCTGCGAAAGGCAAGGGAGATGCGCCGGCTGAACGATCCGGCCGTAGCGAATGGTGTTCATATCATTGTTGAGAACGGCGTATATGCATTGAGTGAACCTTTGTTTGTACGGCCTGAAGATTCAGGAACGCCAACCAGTCCAACCATCATTGAAGCG
Organism: uncultured Niastella sp.; assembly: GCA_966211305.1. Lineage (GTDB taxonomy): Bacteria > Bacteroidota > Bacteroidia > Chitinophagales > Chitinophagaceae > Niastella. Next base: position 11,680 of record CBIHPC010000163.1, on the reverse strand, counting down.
GCGCCCGGCGCCCGGCCGGTATTAAGCGGTGGCTTGCAGGTAAAAGGCTGGCGTAAAGCAACAGAAAATATTCCCGGTTTACCCGCAGCGGCACGGGGTAAGGTGTGGGTGGCCAATGCGCCGGTGGAAGCAGGCCGTTTGCACGACTTCAGACAGTTATGGATAAACGACCAGAAGGCCATTCGCGCACGCGACCGGAACGCCGACAGCATGAACCGCATTCTTTCCTGGAATCACCAGACGGAGCAATGCTGGATCCCCAAACCCAAAGCAGCGGGGTGGGACAAAGCGGCCGGCATGGAAATGTACATTCACCAGTGGTGGGCAATAGCAATTCTGCGTATAAAGTCGGTTATGGTAAAAGGTGATAGCGCGCTGCTGAGCTTTTGTCAGCCCGAAAGCCGTATCCAGTCGGAACATCCCTGGCCGGCGCCCTGGATCTCACAAAAGACCGGGAACTCTGCATTTTATCTTACCAATGCCATCCAGTTCCTCGATGAACCGGGCGAGTGGTACCTCGATGTGCAAAAACAACGGATCGTTTACTGGCCGCGTAGCAACGAAGATCTGCAAACCGCACAGGTGGTAGCGCCATACTTACAAACCATTGCCCGCATTGAAGGCACCATCGATGACCCGGTTGCACATGTATATTTCAAAGGCATCGGTTTCAAACATACCACCTGGCTGCGTCCTTCGCAGGCCGGTCATGTTCCCTTACAGGCCGGTATGTTCCTGCTCGATGCGTATAAATTAAAGATCCCGGGCACGCCCGATAAAAAAGGACTGGAGAACCAGGCATGGATCGGCCGTCAGCCGGGTGGGGTAGAACTGCAGTTTGTAAACAATACCGGTTTTGAACGTTGCCATTTCTCGCACATGGCGGCAACCGGTCTTGATTATATAAAAGGAACGCTATACGATACCATCATAGGCTGCACTTTCCGCGATATTGCCGGTACGGCTATCCAGGCAGGTTATTTTTCCGATCCGGCCTTTGAAACGCATTTGCCCTATAACCCGGCCGATGAACGTGAATTGTGCCGCAAACTCACCATCAGCAATTCTTACATTACCAATTGCGCCAATGAAGACTGGGGTTGCGTAGGCATCAGCGCTGGTTATGTGCAGGACATCAATATCGTACATAACGAATTGAATGATCTTCCTTATAGCGGTATTTGCGTGGGCTGGGGCTGGACGAAAACCATCAATGCCATGCGCAACAACCGTGTTCATGCCAACCTGGTGCATCATTACGCAAAACATATGTACGATGTAGGCGGGTTGTATACCTTATCGGCGCAGCCCGGTTCGGTGATCAGTGGAAATTACGTGCATACCATCCTGAAAGCGCCGTACGCGCATGACCCCAACCACTTCTTTTATATGTACCTCGATGAAGGCTCTTCCTATCTTACATTGAAAGACAACTATTGCGAAGTAGATAAATTCATGAAGAATTCCAACGGTCCGGGTAATACCTGGGAGAACAACGGGCCAATGGTGGCGGATAGTATTAAGAACAGGGCAGGGTTGGAAGATGCGTATAAAGGAATCAGGGAATAGAAGTTGGGAATTAGGAATTAGGGGGGAATTAGCAATTGGGTCGAATCACAAACTACAAACTACTAACCACAAACTATATGTTAACAATAGGAATATTAGGGTTAGGCGAAGGTCGTTCCACCATGTCGGCTGCCCTGAACAGCAGTAAGGTGAAGCTGAAAACCATTTGCGACATGAATGAAGATCTTTGCAAACACCGCAGCAAAGAGTTTCAGTTCTTCAATTATACAACGAAGTATGACGACATGCTGAACGATGCTGAGATCGACATTATAGCAATATACACGCCCGATAAATGGCATGCGAACCATATTAAACAGGCATTACAGGCCAACAAACATGTGATCTGCACCAAACCTTTGATAGATAACCTCGCCGATGCAAAAGAGTTGCTCGATCTGCAGCAGAAAACCGGTAAGAAAGTATTTGTAGGACAAAGCTCCCGGTTCTTTGAGCCCGCCAAAAGGCAGCGGAAAGATTTTGAAGCCGGTTTGCTGGGCGATCTCATTACGGTGGAAAGCCATTACCACGCCGATCATCGCTGGTTTTTAGAAAAACCCTGGGCGTTGGAAAGTTCATTCAAATGGCTGTATGGCGGCTTAAGCCACCCGGTTGATTTTATTCGCTGGTACCTGCCCGATATTGAAGAAGTAATGGGGTATGGAATGATCAGCAGCAACGGCAAAACCGCCGGATTGAAAAATGAAGATACCATGCACTTTATTTTCAGGGCTGCAGACGGCCGTATAGCACGGGTAAGCGGCGCCTACACCGGGCCCATTCAGCCTGCACAAAGGGATAGCGGCATGAGCGTGATCTTACGGTGCACCGAAGGTGCATCACAGGCCGATTATCACGAACTGCGTTATGCCATTACCGATAAGACGGGCGAAGAAAAAGTAGTTCATTGGGGCGATAAGACCATTAAATACTATTTCCGGTTTGAGGGCCAGAGCCATCATGCCGGTGAATACCAGAACTACCTCGAATATTTTGCCGACAGCATCACCAACAATACAACAGCGTATCCAGACTTAAAGGAAGGCATTGGAACTATTGCATTGCTGCAGGCTATGGACAGGTCGTTGCAAACCGGTGCTCCGGTGAAAGTGAGTGAAATATTAAAAGTTTATGGTTTGTAGTTTATGGTTTGTGGTTGCAGCCGCGCCTTGAACTTTCACTATTGTATTCAGCCTGTTTATAATTAACAATTCACCATTGACGATATGAACGCCATCTATAATCAGTTAAAACTTGTTGACTTTATAATAGTAGGGATCTACCTGTTCATCCTGATCGCGATCGGGTACTGGGTAAGTTTCGTGCAAAAAAAGAACAAGGACGAGAACTTGTTCCTTGCCAATCGTTCCCTGGGCTGGGCGAGTATCGGTTTTACCATGTGGGGCACCAATGTGGGGCCTTCCATGCTGGTGGCCTCTGCCAGTATCGGTTATTCAACCGGTATAGTGGCGGGTAATTTCGCCTGGTATGCCTTTGTTTTCATTCTCATGCTGGCGGTTGTTTTTGCGCCCCGCTATCTGGGCGCCAATGTATCTACGTTACCTGAATTCCTCGGGAAACGGTTTGGCGAGAATACCCGTAATATTCTTGCCTGGTACACATTGATCACCATTCTTATTTCCTGGTTGTCGCTTGGTTTGTTTGCCGGCGGCGTATTGATCAGGCAGTTACTGGGCCTCGAAATGTGGCTCTCGGTGATCATTATGGTAGTGGTGGCTACATTGTTTGTAATAGCAGGGGGCTTAAAGACCATTGCCTATACCAGCGTATTCCAGATGTTGTTACTGATTGCCGTTTCATTGGTGCTGGTAGGCATCGGTGTGTCAAAGGCCGGTGGTATTATGGCCATCTATGAAAAAACACCGCCGCACTACTGGAATTTATTTTTACCTGCCGGCGATAAGGATTTTCCCTGGCCGGCTATCCTGCTTGGTTACCCGGTCATGGGCGTATGGTTCTTTTGTACGGAACAATCCATGGTGCAGTCGGTACTTGGGGCAAAGAGCCTGAAACAGGGACAACTGGGCGCCAATTTTAATGCCTGGCTGAAGATCCTGGATGTGCCTTTGTTCATGATCCCCGGTGTTATCTGTTATATTCTGTATCCGCATTTAAAAAGTCCCGATCTGGCTTACCTCACAATGGTTACGAATTTATTCCCGCCGGGGATGAAAGGCCTGATCATTGTGGTATTGATCGCGTGTTTGATCAGTACTATCGGCGCTTCACTCAACTCAGTAAGCACGGTGTTTACCATGGATATCTATATAAAGAAATACAAACCCGAAGCTAGCAACAGGGACATCATAAAGATCGGCCGCATCATCACGGTAGTTGGCGCGCTGGCATCGGTATCGGTAGCCCTCGCCATCGATGCGTTAAAAGACCGGCTGAACCTGTTCAATATATTTCAATCGGTATTAGGCTTTCTTGCACCGCCGATGACCGTGGCTTTTTTGTTTGGCGTATTATGGAAAAAGACCACCGCACTGGCCATCAATATTGTACTAACGGCAGGCACCGCATTCTGCCTCATTGTAGGTGTTTTATATTTGTGGGTGATCCCGAGTGACGCCTGGCCGCATTTCCTGTTGTTGTCGTTCTATCTGTTTGTAGTGTTGAGCGCCATGACTTATGTCGTATCGGTATTTGATAAGCAGGGTGTTTTGAAACTGCAACAGGCCACTTATTTTAAAAGCGCCGGTAAACCCGGTAAACAGGTATGGGCCATGTGGGGGTTATTGATTGCGGTAATGGTGGGTTTGTATATAGTATTTAACGGACACTAATTTTTGTATTTATAAAACTATCCTGGATGAATTGCAGAAATGCCATATTCCAACGAACGATCTGGTTCGCTTTATTATTGATAGCCTGTACAGCACAGGCGCAACCTCTTTTCAAAGGTGGTTCACCTTATGCGGCTTCGCAGGCAACCTGGATCTGGTATCCCGGTGATTTCGAGATCTGGCTGGCCAACAAAATGCAGAACCGCCGTACCGAACGCGGATCGTTCTTTCCGCCTTTCTGGAAACTCGATGGCCACTATGTGCTGATGGATTTTCACAAGGATGTGGAACTGGCCCAACCCGAGCAGATCGATGTATTTGTTGAAGGCAATTACATTTTGAAACTCGATGGCAAAGGATACGAAGGAACACCGCAACAGGTAACCATCCCTGCCGGTAAACACCGGATCAATGTAAAAGTATTCAGCACCGGAAATGTGCCGGCTATTTATATAAAAGGAAAAACAATTGCCACCGATTCATCGTGGCTGGTAACCTTTGAAGACAAAGAGTGGATCGATGAAACAGGTAAAATATCCGATATCTCAGCAACCACCTGGTTAAATGCCGGCAGCTGGAATTTCAATGAACCTGATCAACGGCCTTCGCAGTTCAAACTGGCGGTAAAACCACAGTCGCCGGCAGCTGCTACCAAAAACAATGGTTCCCTGCTGGTTGATTTCGGTAAGGAAACATTTGGTTTTATCCGTCTGCACGGCTTACAGGGCAACGGTAAGGTATCGTTGTATTATGGCGAATCGAAAGAAGAAGCGCTGGCCACCGGTACCTGTGAAACACTCGACAGGGTAGAAGTGAACTCTGGTTCAAAAAAAGATTCGGTAATGCAGTTGTCAAAAGCATTCCGCTTTGTAAATATTCAAATGGAAGGCGGCGCCAGTCTCGATTCTGTTTCGATGTTGTATGAGTACCTGCCGGTAGCCAGTCGCGGTTCATTCCGTTGTTCAGATGAAAGCCTTAATAAAATATGGGACGTGGCGGCATATACCATGCAATTGACCACCCGCGAGTTTTTCATCGATGGTATCAAACGCGACCGCTGGATCTGGAGCGGCGATGCGTACCAGAGCTACCTGATGAATTACTACCTGTTCTTTGATGTGCCTTCGGTATCGCGTACCCTGATGGCCTTACGCGGGAAAGACCCTGTTACCAGCCACATCAATACCATTATGGATTATACCTTTTACTGGTTCCTCGGCATATACGACCTGTACCAGTATACCGGTGATAAAACATTCATCCGGCAGTTCTATCCGCGGATGCAAAGCCTGATGAACTATTGCCTGGGCCGTAGAAATAAAGATGGGTTGATGCAGGGTTTACCCGGCGACTGGATCTTTATTGACTGGGCGGCAGGGTTGAGTAAAAAAGGAGAAGTAAGCTTCGAGCAACTGCTGTTATGCCGCAGCCTCGAAACCATGGCCATTTGCGCCGGCATGGTGAACGATACAAAAAATGCGGCAATGTATAAACAACTTGCTGCCGATATGAAGGCGAAATTGTTTTCGATTTACTGGAGCGACGCCAAAAATGCATTGGTGCACAGCCGTGTTGATGGAAAACCTACAGATAATGTAACCCGTTACGCCAACATGTTCGCCATCTTTTTTAATTATTTTAATAATGAGCAGAAGCAGGCCGTAAAGAAACACGTGCTTTTAAACGACAGTATTCAAAAGATCACCACACCGTACATGCGATTTTATGAACTGGAAGCGTTATGTGCAATGGGCGAGCAAAAATATGTATTGAATGAAATGAAAAATTACTGGGGCGGCATGTTACAGGCCGGCGCCACTTCATTCTGGGAAGAATACAATCCTTCAAAACAGGGCGCTGAGCATTATGCCATGTATGGCCGTCCGTTTGGTAAAAGCCTTTGTCACGCCTGGGGCGCCAGTCCCATTTACCTGTTAGGTAAATATTATCTCGGTGTACAACCCACTTCACCGGGTTATGCTACCTGGACGGCGGAGCCGGTGCTCGGCGGTTTGCAGTGGATGGAAGGCAAAGTGCCTACACCGCATGGCGACATCAGTGTATATTGCAGCACTACACAAATAAAGATAAAAGGCGGCGAAGGAACCGGTACGCTCAGGTTTAAGAGTAAAACCAAACCAACCGGTAAAGGTTTTGTCATCAACAGTAAAGGCGATAATGTATATGAAATTGCTATTGAGGCAGGAAAGGAATACGAGGTGAAGTATAAAAACTAATGTGCTAATTAGCTAATGTGCGAATGTGATAATGAAATAAAGAGGCTGGCCTTCGCTGCAAGCCCGAAACTCAAAACTTAGAACTTAGAACTAATGTGAATGGAAAGGATTACAGCAACATACTATATTGAAACTCCGTTTGCACCTGATAAAGCGGCAGAGGTATTAGCCGGTGAACAATCATCGGGGACATTCATTGCAGTGCCGGGTGAAACGGAAGAGCTGAAACAGCGATTTGCAGCAAGGGTAGAAAAAGTAACGCCGCTGGAAACTGTTACTACGCCGGCCATTCCGGGTGCAACCAGCAGCAGCGGCAAATACCACCGCGCAGAAATAGTTGTGTCGTGGAGCATAGAGAATTTTGGTTACAATCTCCCGGTGCTTACATCAACGCTGCAGGGGAACCTGTACGAGATCCGTCAGTTCACCGGGTTGAAACTGATGGATATTGAGCTGCCGCCTTCTTACGCCAAACATTATAAAGGCCCGGCATTTGGTATCAGCGGTTGCCGCCAACTTACCAATGTGCAGAACCGGCCGCTGATAGGAACGATCATAAAACCCAGCATCGGTTTAACTCCGCAGCAAACTGCCGATATGGTGAAAACGCTGGCCGGTGCGGGAATTGATTTTGTGAAAGACGATGAGCTGTTGTCATCATCGGCCAATTCAAATTTCAATGACCGCGTTGATGCCATCATGAAAGTGATCAATGATCATGCCGATGCAACGGGTAAAAAAGTGATGTATGCGTTTAACATCAGCGGTGAAACGGATGAAATGCTGCAACGTTATGAATACATTGTAAAAAGCGGCGGCACCTGTGCTATGGTAAGCATCAACAGTGTAGGTATGGCCGGGGTGAAAAAGATCTGTGATCAGCGGCAGCTGGCTATTCATGCCCACCGCAATGGCTGGGGTATGTTAACGCGTCATCCGTTGCTGGGTATCGATTTCAAGGCATACCAAAAGTTATGGCGTGTGGCCGGCGTTGACCAGCTGCACGTAAACGGCATACAAAATAAATTCTGGGAAAGTGATGATTCTGTAGTGGCTTCCATAAAGGCTTGTTTGCAGCCTTTTTATGATCATGAGCCCATATTGCCGGTGGTATCGAGCGGGCAATGGGGCGGACAGGCACCGGAAACCTGGCGTCGTACCCATACAACTGACCTGTTGTATATGGCAGGTGGCGGTATTATGGCGCATCCTATGGGAGCGGCTGCAGGCGTGGTAGCATTACAACAGGCATGGCAGGCCGCCGTGGATGGGCTTTCAGTGGAAGAGGCTGCGGCTGCATATAAGGAGTTTGCGGAGTCAGTAAAGCAATTCGGGAAGAGGTAGGCTCCCATTGAAATATTGGAAAAATTAAAAAGTGAAATACATCGCTGATTTAATGAATGCTGAAAGCAGTTGTAATGCCCGAATACAGAGCCTTTCACGTTTGCCGATTCACGATTCACGATTGCCGATTCACGAAAAGATTCATCATCGATAAATGCAGTCAAACAAAAACAACATATTACTCGCCTTCTACGGCGACGACTTCACCGGTTCCACCGATGCGCTGGAATTTATGACCCGGGCCGGGGCGAAAACGGCCCTGTTCATTGAACCGCCAACAGCGGAACAATTGAAAAAGTATCCCGGTTTGAATGCATTTGGCGTTGCCGGTAAAACCCGGGCCATGGCGCCGGCTGAAATGGAGCAAACCTTATTGCCGGCATTTGAAAAATTAAAACAAACCGGTGCGCGCCATGTGCATTATAAAGTCTGCTCCACATTCGATTCTTCCCCAACAACCGGAAGCATCGGAAAAGCGCTCGATACCGGGGTGGCGGTTTTTAAGAACAAATGTGTGCCCCTGCTGGTAGCGGCGCCTGTGCTGGGCCGTTATTGTTTGTTCGGGAATTTGTTTGCGCGCATGGGTATTGGCAGCAATGGAAACATTTACCGGTTAGACCGGCACCCTTCCATGAGCAAACACCCGGTTACACCGGCCAATGAAAGCGATCTGCGTTTGCATTTGTCGAAACAAACCGATAAGAAAACCGGGCTGATCGATATCCTTCACGTATCGGGTGGCAAAGAAATGCTCAGTAATGAGTGGGCGCAGGTAGTTCAGCAGGGGTTCGATGTGGCCCTGTTCGATGCGCTTTACCAGGAACAATTACTGGCCATTGGCGAACTGATAGATGAACAGGCGAATGATGGGGCTTTGTTTTCAGTAGGTTCATCCGGCATTGAAATGGCATTGGGCCGGTACTGGAACCATAAAAATATTTTACAACCTGTAACAGAATGGAAACATCCCGGCAAAGCGGAACCATTACTGGTTATTGCGGGAAGTTGTTCCCCGGTGACGGCCGGGCAGATCATGTATGCTGCCTCAAAAGGATTTGAACAGGTATTGATCGATGCGCCGGCCGTAAGCAACAATGATGGTCAGTCTGTAAAGGCCGGAATCGCAAAAGCCGTGGAATTGTTGAATAATGGAAAGAGCGTCATCGTTCATACCGGTGGGGCAGGGCAGCAGCAGGCCGTTAATTTGCCGGCTGAAAGATTAGGCACCGCTTTAGGCCTCCTTGCCTGTGAAGTAGCTTCAGAAACTGCGCTTACACGGATCGTAATAGCCGGTGGCGACACCAGCAGCTATGCCGCCCGGATAATGGGGATAGAAGCAGTTGAAATGATAGCGCCGCTGGTGCCTGGTGCGCCTTTATGTATAGCAACCGCGCCCGGTTCACCGGTAAACGGCCTCGATGTGAATTTCAAGGGCGGACAGGTTGGCGGCGAAAATTATTTTGAAGTATTGATGAATGGCAAAAACATATAACAACATGCAACAAAAAACATTAGGGCTTATTCACACGTCAGCAACGTTGGTACCTGTGTTCCAGCAATTATGCAGTCAGTATTTACCAAAGGTAAAAGTGTTCAATATCGTTGACGACAGCCTCATCAAAAATGTGATCAGCTGCGGTGAGTTAACGCCCGCCAATGCACGCCGGGTAGTGAACTATGTTGGTTCTGCTGAAGTAGCCGGCGCCGATTTTATTCTGGTAACCTGCTCTTCTATTGGCGCAGCGGTGGAAGCGGCTGCAGGCCTCACCGGTGTACCTGTTTTACGTGTCGATCAACCCATGGCCGATAAAGCGGTGCAAACGGGAAAAAGAATTGGCGTGGTGGCAACTTTATCAACCACCTTGCAACCAACCAGCGACCTGGTGAAACGGCGCGCTGCCGTTGCCGGTAAAACCATCGAACTGGAAACTGTTTTGTGCGAAGGCGCTTTCGACGCATTGATGAGCGGCGATACCGCAACTCATGATGCCATGGTAGCAAAAGCATTGCGTGAGTTGAGTGCCAGAACAGATGTTATCGTATTGGCGCAGGCCTCTATGGCGCGCGTTGCCGATGGCCTGGCGCCGGAAGATAAAAAAGTGCCAATACTTGCCAGTCCGGGAATTGCTATACAACATATTGCTTCTGTTCTTTCAAACGATTAAAAAGAAACATACCAGTGTTAAATTATCAGTTGCAAGGTTCCAGTGCCTGCCCCGGCTTCAGTCGGGGTTACAAGGATTTCGGTGCTGTCAGGTTTTCAGTTCCTGTATTTGTTTTCCCTGTAACCTGAAACCTGTAACCTGCAACCCAATATTTCCATATGAAGAAGATCTCCCAATTTTGTTTAATTGCCTGTGTGGCGGCGCTGGTCGTTTTGCTGACCGGTATTTTTATGCAGTCGCCTGTATTGTATAGATCGGGTGCGGCAGGTGCCGCGGTGTGCCTGGCGATCGGTTTAGGCGCTATTCCGGCATTGAAGGGATATCGGTATACAGCATGGATCATTGCCGCGGTGGTGGCGGGTATGATGTACCCCGAATCGTTTACCCATTGGGGATCTGTCAATCTGCGGGATAAATGGCTAATGCTCATCATTATTCAAATGGTAATGTTCGGCATGGGCATACAAATGAAGCTGGAAGATTTTACTGCTGTTAATAAAACGGGTAAAGGCGTGGTCATTGGTTTAATGTGCCATTTTTCGATTATGCCATTGATGGGTTTACTGCTTACGAAAATATTTCATTTTGAACCGGAGATCGCTGCCGGTATCATTCTTATTGGTTCTACATCGAGCGGCCTCGCCTCAAATGTAATGGTCTATCTTGCAAAGGCCAATCTCATTTTATCAGTAGTGGTTACTGCTATGGCTACCATGGCAGCTCCGTTCTTCACCCCGCTGTTGATGAAATTACTCGCCGGCACCCTGGTTGAAGTAAAAGTGGTGCATATGATGATGGAGATCATCAAGATCGTTATCGTTCCTATCGGCGCCGCCCTGCTGCACGATTATTTAAAAACAGCTACGCCAAAAGGCGTTCGGGGGGTGACCTGGCTTTTTATTATCGCTGTTTGCTGGCTGGCTGCTCTGCCATTTGGTTTGTGGAGCTATTTATCGGCAAATATCACATCAGCTTCTTTTTTACACTCCATCGAAATATTCGGCTTCCTGTTGGGTGCAGTAATCGCTGGGGTTTTGTATCACCTGCTGGCACGGAATTTTAAGAAACTGGATGAGATCATGCCGCTTTTCTCCATGTTTGGCATAATCTATTTTACTACAGTTACTACGGCCGCCGGGCGTGAGAATTTGTTACAAACCGGTGTGCTCCTTTTCCTGTGTTCCGTTATACATAATGCTGCAGGTTTCTTTTTCGGTTACTGGCTGGGCCGCCTGTTCCGGCTCGATAAGAATTCAGCCCGTACGGTTGCCTTTGAAGTGGGTTTGCAAAATGCCGGTATGGCTTCCGGAATTGCCGCCGGTTTGGGTAAACTCGGTACATTAGGTTTACCGGCCGCGGTGTTTAGTCCGTGGATGAATATTGCCGGCTCCATTCTTGCCAATTACTGGCGAAGGAGGCCGGTGGTTGTTGATGAGGGATCTGTAGCTGAGCATACATTAATAGATAATAAGAAAGAAATTGAGGGTTGGAAAAAAGTTGACGAGTTGACGAGTTGACAAAGCTTGCCATGATGAAGCCGGGTTGATAGAGTTGA
>CBIHPC010000162.1:0-13972 GCA_966211305.1 uncultured Niastella sp. | reverse complement strand
TTGCCATGCGTGAGATTGCGCTTACCGATACCGCACTCCATGGCAAAAAAGGCGCTACCGAAAAAAATGCGCCCGTTACCGTATATGACACCAGCGGCCCGTATACCGATCCCAATGTAATTATCGATGTAAAAAAAGGATTATCGCCTTTGCGTGAAAAATGGATCATCGATCGTGCGGATACGGAGCAACTGCAACAGGTGTCTTCCACTTACGGACTTGAACGCCTGAACAATGAAAAGCTGGATGCATTTCGCTTCGAGCATCTTCGCAAACCGCGTCGCGCAAAAAGCGGCGCCAACGTAAGCCAGATGCATTATGCCAAAAAAGGCATCATTACCCCGGAGATGGAATACATCGCTATTCGCGAGAACCAGCGTTATGACCTGCTGAAAGAACAACTGAATGGCAGTTATGACATGCTGGCGCAGCAACATGCCGGTCATAGTTTCGGCGCCAACACCCCAAAAAATTATATCACGCCGGAATTCGTACGGCAGGAAGTGGCCGCCGGCCGCGCAATCATTCCCAGCAATATCAATCACCCCGAAAGCGAGCCCATGATCATTGGCCGCAACTTCCTGGTGAAGATCAATGCCAACATCGGTAACTCGGCAGTGACCTCGAGTATTGAAGAAGAGGTGGAAAAAGCAGTATGGGCCTGCCGCTGGGGCGCCGATACCATTATGGACCTGAGCACCGGTAAAAATATTCATGAAACAAGAGAGTGGATCATACGTAACTCGCCTGTGCCCATTGGTACCGTTCCAATTTACCAGGCATTGGAAAAAGTGAATGGTAAAGCCGAAGAACTTACCTGGGAATTGTTCAGGGATACGTTGATTGAGCAGGCGGAGCAGGGCGTGGACTATTTCACCATCCATGCAGGTGTGCTGTTGCGTTATATTCCATGGACCGCAAAACGCGTAACGGGAATCGTATCGCGCGGCGGCAGTATCATGGCCAAATGGTGCCTGGCGCATCATAAAGAGAATTTCCTGTACACGCATTTCGAAGAGATCTGCGAGATCATGAAAGCATACGACGTGGCCTTCTCACTGGGCGATGGATTACGTCCGGGCAGCCTGGCCGATGCCAATGATGCGGCGCAGTTCGGCGAACTGGAAACATTAGGTGAACTTACAAAGATCGCCTGGAAACACGACGTGCAAACCATGATCGAAGGACCAGGTCACGTGCCCATGCACCTGATAAAAGAGAATATGGAAAAGCAGTTGAAGCACTGCGATGAAGCGCCCTTTTATACCCTCGGACCATTGACGACCGATATTGCACCGGGTTACGATCATATCACTTCTGCCATTGGCGCAGCGATGATCGGTTGGTTTGGAACCGCCATGTTGTGTTATGTAACGCCTAAAGAACATTTGGGCCTGCCCAATAAAAAAGATGTAAAGGACGGGGTGATCACTTACAAGATCGCGGCGCATGCTGCCGATCTGGCGAAAGGACATCCCGGTGCGCAGTACCGCGACAATGCATTGAGCAAAGCGCGTTTTGAATTTCGTTGGGAAGATCAGTTCAACCTGTCGCTCGACCCCGATACGGCGCGTGAGTTCCATGATGAAACCCTGCCTGCCGATGGCGCCAAGGTGGCGCACTTCTGTTCTATGTGCGGACCCAACTTCTGCTCGATGAAAATTACGCAGGATGTTCGCCAGTATGCGGAAGATAAGGGACTGCAGGAAGCAGATGCCTTACAGAAAGGGATGGAAGAAAAAGCGAAGGAGTTTGCGGAGAAAGGAAGTCAGATATACTTATAAACCAGGCACGCTTTAAACTGTGCCAAGTATGTTTCAGTTAATTGTTATATCACATCCCGACCTGCTTCCCGGTGAGGCTACCATTATTCAACAAATGTTTGAAGAAGGGCTGGCGTTTTTTCACCTGCGCAAACCGGGTGCCGGTGAACAGGCGGTAAGGCAATTGCTGGATGCGATCCCGGCTGTTTATCATAACCGCATCGCCATGCATGGCTTCTTTCATTTGATGCCCGAATATAATATACATCGCTGGCATTTCAGGGAAGAGCACCGGCAGGCTACAACTGCAGAATCGTTGTTTCAATTGAAAGACAAAGGGTACACGTTGAGCACGTCTGTGCATGACATTGAGACAATTCAAAACTTATCATCCTGTTTCTCGTACACCTTTTTTTCACCGGTGTTCGATAGTATTTCAAAACAGCAGTACAGGGGAGTGGCCGGTAATGATTTTTATTTAACTGATGAACAGAAACCGGTTCCGGTAATTGCGCTGGGTGGTATCGATGCGGGTAATATAAAAAAAGTGTCTGAAATGAATTTTGACGGCGCAGCGGTATTGGGAGCCATCTGGAACGAACCGGCGAAGGCGGTTGAAAATTTTAAAATAATAAAAAATGTCATCACCACGCCCATACGTATTGACCATAGCCGGTTTTGATCCCAGTGGGGGAGCTGGCGTACTGGCCGATTGCAAAACGTTTGAACAACACGGGGTGTATGGCTTTGGGGTATGCACGGCATTGACGGTTCAAACCGATGATAAATTTATAAACCTGCATTGGCTACATGCGGAACAGATCATTGAACAATTGCAGCCGCTGATCAGTAAGTTCGATATCGTGGCCTGTAAGATCGGCATCATTAATTCACCGGAGACGCTCATAGAAGTGATCAGGTTTTTAAAAGAGCATAACCCGGCCATTCAAATTATTTGGGACCCGGTATTGAAAGCCAGTGCCGGTTACGACTTTCACAGCCCGGATACTTTTCACAGTCTGGAAGCCATTTTGGCCGCGGTAACGCTGGTAACGCCAAATTACAATGAGCTGCAGCGCCTGCAATCGATCACAAAAGAAGAACTGGTAAAAGGCAATAAGGCAAGGTTTTGTGCGGTGTTATTGAAAGGCGGTCACCGGCCCGGTTCATTGGGAACAGACACCTTATTTGAACCTGCCGGCAGCACAGTCATTACTGCCGGTGTTGCGCATGCATATCCCAAACATGGATCGGGCTGCGTACTGGCCGCTGCCATTACCGCCCAACTGGCAAAGGGCCATTCAATAAAGGAAGCCTGCCGAATGGCAAAAAGTTATGTAGAAACATTCTTAAACAGCAACCAGTCGTTACTGGGATATCATACAGTATGTTAGAACGTGTGTATTTTATATCACAACAAACCGCCACGAAAACGCATTTAACGGCCATTGAAGAAGCGTTGCAGGCCGGTTGCCGCCTGGTGCAGTTGCGGGTAAAAAACGAACCTGAAGCGGCCGTACTGGAACAGGCAAAAAAGGCAAAGGAGTTGTGCGAGCGCTATAACGCCAAACTCGTCGTCAATGATTTTCCGCAGGTGGCCGAAGCGGTTGGCGCCTGGGGCATTCATGTGGGGTTGCAGGATCTGAGCCCTGCCGCGGTAAGGGCGATCGCAGGTGAAGAGATGATAGTAGGCGGTACCGCCAACACCTTCGAACATATTCAGCAACGCGTGCAGGAAGGGGTTGATTATATTGGCCTCGGTCCCTTCCGGTTCACTGCCACCAAGGAGAAGTTAAGCCCGGTATTGGGTTTGGAAGGTTACCAGCGAATAATGAATGCGGTGCGGGCCGCCGGTATTCAGTTGCCCATTGTGGCAATTGGCGGTATTCGGGCCGGTGATGTGCCGGGCTTACGTGAGGCTGGAATTCATAGTGTGGCTATATCCGGGGCTATTTTGACTGCGTTGGATCAACAAGCCGAAGTAGAAAAAATAAACAAGATATTCAGTTATTGAGTTGTTCAGTCAGTTTAACTTAATAACCAATGAACTGAACAACTAACCGGACTACAAAAGCAAAAACTTAAACGCTAATAATCATGTTAACGATAGCTAATAAAACATTCAATTCCCGTTTGTTCACGGGAACGGGAAAATTCAGTTCAGCCAATGTGATGGAAGAGGCGCTGCTGGCATCGGGATCAGAGTTGGTGACAGTTGCATTGAAACGGGTTGATATGAACGATCCGCAGGATGATATTTTACGTCACCTGAAACATCGGCACATCAACCTGTTGCCAAATACCTCCGGTGTACGCACCGCCAGAGAAGCGGTCTTTGCCGCGCAGCTGGCAAGGGAAGCCTTGCAAACAAACTGGCTGAAACTGGAAATACATCCCGATCCGAAATATTTAATGCCCGATCCGGTTGAAACGTTGAAGGCGACAGAAGAGCTGGTAAAATTGGGTTTTGTGGTGTTGCCCTATATCCATGCCGATCCGGTGTTGTGCAAACGGCTCGAAGAAGCAGGCGCAGCAGCGGTAATGCCGCTCGGTTCTCCTATCGGAAGCAACAAAGGATTGAAAACAATAGATTTTCTCGGGATCATCATAGAACAAAGCAAAGTGCCGGTGGTGGTAGATGCGGGTATCGGTTCTCCTTCCGATGCGGCCAAAGCCCTGGAGATCGGCGCCGATGCGGTGCTGGTGAATACAGCCATTGCCGTGGCCGGACAACCGGTGCAAATGGCAGCTGCATTTAAAATAGCGGTTGAGGCAGGCCGTATGGCGTATGAAGCCCGGCTGGCCAAACCTTTGAACACCGCCATTGCAAGTAGTCCTTTAACCGCATTCTTAGATTAATACCATGCATAGTTTTATCAACATCTTCAACAAGTATAACTGGAACGAAGTAAAAGAACGCATCTACAGCAAAACCGCTGCAGATGTAGAGGCGGCATTGGGGAGGCAATCCCGGTCGCTGGATGATTTTATGGCGTTGATTGCACCGGCGGCGGCAGCATATCTGGAGCCGATGGCGCAGTTAAGCCAGCAGCTCACCCGGCAACGTTTTGGGAAAACGATACAAATGTATGTGCCCATGTATCTGTCGAACGAATGCAACAATATTTGTACGTACTGCGGGTTCAGTCTCGATAATAAAGTGCGCCGGCGAACATTGACGGCAACCGAAATAGTGCAGGAAGCAATGGCTATTAAATCGATGGGGTATGAACATGTGTTGCTGGTGACCGGCGAGGCCAATCATACCGTGCATGTGCCGTATTTTAAAAATGCCATCAACCTGTTGCGCAATCATTTTGCACATATCTCCATGGAAGTGCAGCCGCTGGATGAAGAGGATTACCGCGGGCTTTCCAAAGAAGGATTGCATACCGTGCTGGTGTACCAGGAAACCTATCACCGGGAAGATTACAAAAAGCATCATCCCAAAGGAAAGAAATCGAATTTTCAATACCGCATAGAAACGCCCGACCGGCTTGGCAGGGCAGGAGTGCATAAGATCGGTTTGGGAATATTGATAGGTTTGGAGGACTGGCGTACCGATTCATTCTTCACCGCTTTGCATTTGAATTATCTCGAACGAACTTACTGGCAAACAAAATACAGCATTTCATTTCCGCGGCTGCGGCCGTTCCCGGGCGGACTGGAACCCAAGGTGGAAATGGTTGATCGCGAACTGGTGCAGTTGATCTGTGCCTGGCGCATCTTTAACCAGGAAGTGGAATTGTCGTTATCCACGCGCGAACATCCGCGGTTCAGGGATCATATTATGCAGTTAGGCATAACTTCTATCAGCGCCGGTTCAAAAACCAATCCCGGTGGTTATGCGGTAGAACCCGAATCACTCGAGCAATTTGAAATAGCCGACGAACGCAGTCCGGCCGAAATGGCCCGAGTTATTTCCGCTATAGGGTATGAACCGGTTTGGAAAGATTGGGACGGGGCGTTGCAGAAATGAGGAATGAAAAATTAAAAATCGTTGCCTTGTGCCTTTCACGCAGCTACTTTTGACAACAGTCATCCTCTTAACTAACAAATGTCATTTCAATAACGGGCGTTGCAGAATAGCTTTGGTGTAAAATAACGCACCATGAAAAAGATCCTGTTGGCGCTAGATGCCGGTCATGTTGATACAGAGCTTATTCATTTTGCCTGTAACATGGCTACCTTATCACATTCAACCCTCACCGGTTATTTCCTTTGTGAACCCAAAGAAGAAGAAACGAATGTAAATATGGCATTCGGAATGCCCTATGTTGAAACCATTGTAACGAAGGGACCCACAGCCGCCGAACAAAAGCAATTAGCCTATATACAACAGTTTGAACACACCTGCGCGGCAAGGGGAATACGTTGTCAGATACTTAGTAACAGCGCCATCAATGCCGCTGAAGCTATCATTGAAGAAAGCCGGTTTGCCGACCTCGTGATCGTACAGGCTTCCCTGTCGTTTGAAAAGAAACTGGAAGAATCGCCAACCGCCCTGGTAAAACAAATACTGGCCGAAGCAGAATGCCCGGTGCTGGTAGCGCCGTTGAACCAGACAGGCATTGAAGAAATTGTATTTGCATACGATGGCAGCCGCTCGGCAGTTTTCGCCATCAAACAATTCACCTACCTGTTTCCAGAACTGGCCGATAAAAAGGCGATCGTATTACAGGTGAATAAAGACGATTCATTGCCTGTTACCGATAAAGAGAAACTGGGAAAATGGCTGCGCATGCATTACTCCGGCATCGGTTTCCAGGTGTTACAGGGAAAACCATCTGAAGAACTGTATGCCCGTTTGTTGGGCAAACAAAATACCATTGTCGTAATGGGCGCCTATGGCCGCAGCTGGTTATCGTCACTTTTCAAACCCGCCACTGCCGGTATACTGTTAAAGACCATCAAC
Source organism: uncultured Niastella sp. (assembly GCA_966211305.1). Lineage (GTDB taxonomy): Bacteria > Bacteroidota > Bacteroidia > Chitinophagales > Chitinophagaceae > Niastella. Next base: position 7,294 of record CBIHPC010000162.1, on the reverse strand, counting down.
CTGCCGTTCTTTATAACACATCATTAGGAGGAAAGGCATAAAGGCAACAAGGCAACGAGGCATAAAGAATACACCAATTTGGGTTAAGGTAAAAAGTGGACGAAAATATTTATTGATCACTTTAAAATTCATGGTATGAAAGGGATCATTTTGTATAAGGGAAAATACGGGGCAACCCGCCAGTACGCCAACTGGATCGGCGAGGCATTGAGATGGCCGTTGTTTACTCCGGAGCAACTGCTCGATGAAACGCTAGATGCTGCAGATGTAGTGGTGATTGGCGCATCGGTATATGCAGGCCGGCTCACATTACATGCCTGGTTAAGGAAACATGCGCATCAGTTGTTACGTAAAAAAGTTCTTTTATTCATTGTTTGTGCCACACCGGCAGATAAAAAAGACGTGCTGGAACAAATAGCACAACATAATATTCCGGCATTGTTACAAAGCAAGATCACCGTATTCTTTTTACACGGCCGTTTGGTTATCAGCGACCTTGGCTGGATCGATAAGCTGATGCTGAAATTTGCTTCACGCGCTACAAAAGACCCCGATGAAAAACAGCGAATGATCAATGGTTTCGATGCCATGAATAAAGATAATATTCTGCCGCTGGTACAGGCTGTAACGGCGCTGCAGCCCGATGCTGCGGGTAAACTGACCGGTGAAGAGATCCTGGGCTGATTAAAATTTGTAGTGTTTGCCGGCGGTTTGATTCGCCCTGTGTGCACAAGTGAATGCTTACGCCTTATCTATCACAATGTTATAAATTAAGGTCGTTTCATTTTCTTAATGCGGTGTTATTAAAGCCGCTGCCGGCGGATGTTTTATTGCATTTATAGTCGTAACTTAGAAAACACAACATTTTATATGGCATTCCGATTTGAGTCAATGATTATTGAGATTCATGCCCCGCATTCGGAAGTGAATGAATCCATATTGAAACCTGTGAAAGAGAAGGTGCTTTCCTTTTCACATCTTATCAAGGATATTGTTAAAGCTGAAATTGTATTGCGTCATGACATGGCTGCTCCGCCACAGGAGAATAAGATCTGCGAGATCAGGCTCACGCTGTATGGCGATTCCCTGTTTGTGCATCGCCGTTCGGCAAGTTTTGACGAAAGCGCCTGTGCCGCGGTGAATGAACTTGAAAAAGCGGTGCAGGAGCAGGCTAAGTTGCAGCAGGGACTGCCCGATCAGATAACGAGCACGGTGAAAGTGTAATTTGATAATGAGATAATTTGATAATGAGATAATGCGCTTAACGCTACCCTGTATTCCATTATCGAATTATCACATCAGCTAATTATCACATTTTGCAGCTTTCATTCACCATCGTTTCAGTTTTCCGTATTCGCGCCGGAATATCCTAACATTCTTATCACATCCTCTGCGCAAAATCCAAATAACATTTTTCTACAGACTTACATCGTATTCTTCGTTACCGCAAAGCCTTCTGAACAAACTGTTCGCACCATGGAACGCAAATTGCATTTCTCCCTGTAAATGAAATACTATGGCCAAAAAAACGAATCCCAATAAACCAGAAATACCCAATCCCGAAAACCCGGAAATAACTCCTGAAACGGTTCCCAACCGGCCTGTGCCGCCTTTTCAGGAACCCGAAATTGAACCCGAAGACGATCCCGGCGGTACCTCGCCAGGCGAGATCCCCGTTCCTGAACCCAGTGAACAACCGGGGAAACAGGATGACGAGGAACCTAAAGCCTGAGTGTAATAAGTTTTAATTAATAAGTTATAAGTTATAAGTAACGGCCCGATGTTGAAAAACTTAGAACCCAAAACTTATAACTTATAACTAAACAGCGCAATACAAGCATGGATATTAGCGTTTTATAGTCCTTTAGGGTGTTTTGATGCACGTGATGGCAGGGTAGTTAATGCAGCGTATAGTGCTGATTCTGTTGCAGTTTTTACATGTTATTTAATGTAAATGCCTGCATGGGATAATTACTAAGCACCAACTTGCGTCAGAACACGGGCGTTTAATTTTTGTGGTCAGATTATAAAAAATATCCAATGAAAACCCTTTGTATCCGTCGATTCCTATGGGTCTTTTCTGTGCTGTTTATGCAGCAGGTAGTACAGGCGCAAACTGACACTTCGGCGCAGCAGGCTCCTGTTACAGCTCCTGCAGTTACTCCTGCGGCAACTTCAGGCACTTATACGCCGTTCATTACCATTGAAAATGGAAAAACAAAAAAGCCGAAGGTTAAAAAGAAATGGCGTTTTGCACTCGATGTCGACGCCGGTTTTGCTTCTCCTGCCAATACTGAGTTAAGCGACGTTTTTAAAGGTGGCCTCAATACTTCTATCGGTCTTAAAACCGCATTCTTCAATAACAAGCTGTGGGTACGTCCTGTAGCCGCAATGAAATATTATTTCAAAAAAGTGGAGATGGCTGAACCCCACCGCGAAGCTTTCCGAACCTGGAAGGCCGGTCTTGAATTACAATACCAGGTATATACAATAGGTAAGTTTACCATTTCACCCATTTTGCGTGCCGATAACAACTGGTCATCGAGCCAGTTCACCCGCATCAGCGATGAAAAAAATGAAAATGGCACAGGTATTCAAACTACCGGTAAAATACTCACGGGTTCCGGAATTTCATTCGATGCCGGTGTAATGCTTGTGCGTTCAGGCGATCTGTATGTGAAGCTCGATTATGAATATTACAAACCCGATCTGACAGTAAATCCCGATTACGTAGCGGAAGTACGGGCTGCCGGCCGTATTATGCCCGATCATAAAGTATATGATTGCAGTTCAATAAACCTAAGCGTAGGCGTTAACCTGAATTTCAAAAAGTAACTATGAAACGTCCATGACAAAATTTTCATTATGCATTTGCGGCTATGAAAATTTTGGCATGGTAAGTTCCATCTGGCAAATGAAAAAAATTAATATCCTCAGATGAAAAAACTATACTTTTTACTTCTTACCGGAGCAGTGGCCTGGGGTTGCGGCGATAAAGACAGATATCTTGTTACACAGATCCCCACAGAACCGGCTATCAATGCCGATGTGAAAGTGCTGATAAAGGATAACAGCCTGTATACCGTGCGGCTCGAGAACGGCGGTGTTATCCGCGGGTTAACGTCGAACAATTTTTTTACGACATCCGATGAATTCAAAAGTTTTTCTTTTAACGGCTATTCAGTACCCAATAACCGGTTAACGCCTTACAGCTACGACAGCAATGCGGTGGTTGTGGCGGCAGGAACAGCCCTGGCGCCGGTAATTTATTATTCCATCGATTTTGGTAATAACTGGAACACGGTGGCGCTTACATCCGGTTCCTTTTCACCGGCCATCAATACGTCGGGTTTCAATACTACCGAACTGGTTGATGTATCATATATCGACACCAATTACATCATGCTTACCTATCAGCAAAAAGCGGTTACCGCTGCCGATAGCCGTAAGTTCTATAAATTGGATCTTACTTCGAAAATTGCTACCCGCGTAAGCTATTTCGACGATGCATTCTATCCGGTGAGTGTTAAGTTCGTAGATGACACAACGGGTTATGTACTGTTGTATAAGAACAGTGCATACAGCTCTTTTATTTCAAAGACACGCGATACCGGCCGTACCTGGAGCGAACCTAAGGTGATCACCAACAGGGTGCTCTCCGGTTTGCAAACTGGCGAAAAGGGTAATTTGTGCGCAACGGAAGATTTCGGCAATGCCTATATTTCAACCGATAGCGGCGCCACCTGGAAGCAACCTGTTACCGATCTGAAACTTACGGCTGCCCATATGGTGAACCAGCATACCATTTATGGGTTTACCAACGACAACCTGGTAAAAAGTACCGATACCGGTGTTACCTGGAATACGGTTTCCGGTGAAGGTTATGAGTATGCCAATATGAAGAAGCTGCATTTCCACGACGATCAGAACGGCGTAATGTATGGTGGACAGAAATTGTACATTACTTCCGATGGCGGCGTTACCTGGAAAGTGCTGCTTTATCCTTATAAGTACGTTGTAGAGGATTAATTAAATTTTTCCCATCCGCTTTTTTATAAATTTTTCCAACTCCACGGCATGGAAAGTAATGGTGGATATCAATAAACAGGTGCCCAGTTCTTTCCATGTCAGTGGTTCGGTATTGAAGATCTTGTTCAGGAATGGCATATAAATGATCGCGATCTGCAAAATGAACGTGAGCGCTATGGCGCCTATCAGGTTCCTGTTCGAGAAAACACCCAGCCGGAAAATATACTCATGTTCGCTGCGCGATACCAGGGCATGGCCCATCTGGCTGAAACAAAGCACGGTAAACACCATGGTTTGCCAGTGCGCATCGCCAATATGAATTGACCATGCCTGCGTAACCAGTCCCACCGCAGCCATCAGCACGCCTACCCATATAACATTAAAGCCCAGTCCCATGGCTAAAATGCTTTCTTTGGGATCACGTGGCGGACGTTCCATCACTTTTACATCGGCTTTTTCACCGGCCAGTGCCAGTCCGGGTAAACTATCCGTTACCAGGTTGATCCATAAGATATGGATAGGCAATAACGGAATGGGCATCCCCACTATGGGCGCCATGAAGATGGTGAGTATTTCTGCAAAATTACAGGCAAGCACGTACCGGATAAACCGCCTGATATTATCATAGATGCGCCTTCCTTCCTTTACCGCTTTTACGATGGTGGCGAAATTATCATCGAGTAAGATCATGTCGGCGGCTTCTTTCGAAACATCCGTTCCGGTAATGCCCATGGCCACCCCGATATTGGCCCGCTTCAAAGCAGGGGCATCGTTTACGCCATCACCCGTCATAGCAACGAACTGATCTTTCTTCTGCAGTGTTTTTACAATGCGCAGCTTTTGCTGCGGCGAAACCCGGGCGTACACCTTTATCTGGGCGATCTCGTTTTCGAGGTCTTCATCTGAGATCTTTTCCAGTTCAATACCTGTAACCGTTTTATCGTTCCGGTGCTTAAGGATGCCCATATCGCGCGCAATGGCGGCGGCGGTAATGGGGTGGTCGCCGGTGATCATTACCGGTACTATACCGGCTGTTTTACATTCGGCGATGGCCTGGCGCGCTTCCGGCCGCGGCGGATCTATCATTCCTGCCAGTCCGCAAAATTGCTGATCGCTTTCCAACGCTTCCATATCGCCTTCTTTTGGCAGTTGTTGAATGAGTTTGCAGCTGTAGGCGATTACCCGCTGGCCTGCTTCGGCCAGTTTATCGCTTTTTGCGCTGATCTCTTCCTCATCGGCCGAATCGCAAATATTCAGTACAGCTTCCAGCGCACCTTTTGTGATCACCAGGAATTCATCATTCACCGCATGCACTGTTGTCATCATCTTACGGTCAGAGTCAAACGGCAATTCCTGGCGGCGCGGAAAATCGTTCTCCCGGTTTTTACCATACGCTTCCTGTTGAATGGCGTATTCGACCAGGGCAACTTCGGTAGGGTCGCCTTTTAATTTATTATTGTCGGTATGGTCTTCTTTGGCATCGTGGTTCAGGCTCATTACCAGCAGCAAGGCCTGTTCTTTTTTTATATTAGGAATGGTAAGGTTGAACTGCTCATACTGCCAGATCTCCTGTACGGTCATCTGGTTTTGCGTAAGCGTTCCGGTTTTATCGGTGCAGATATAGGTTACGGAACCCAGTGTTTCAACAGCGGGAAGTTTTCTGATCAAGGCATTTTTGCGTACCAGTTTTTTTGCGCCCAGGGCCAGGGCAATGGTAATAACTGCGGGCAGCGCTTCGGGAATGGCCGCCACGGCCAGGGAAATAGTGGTGAGCAGCATATTCACCGGTGTTTCACCGCGCAGGATGCCGATGAAATACAACACCACGCAAATACCCAAAACGATAAATGATAATTTTTTACTGAAATCGGCCAGCCGTTGCTGCAGTGGGGTAGTGGATTCTTTCTCCTGCAGCATGCCGGCAATTTTTCCGATCTCGGTTTCCATACCGGTAGCCACCACCACACCGGTACCATTACCGGCGGTTACAAGCGTGCTTTTGTATGCCATGTTCACGCGGTCGCCCAGCGGCACCTCTTCTTCCTTTATGGCGTCGGGCGATTTATCTACAGCCTGCGATTCGCCGGTAAGGGAGGCTTCTTCTATTTTTAATGAATGGCTTTCGGTGATGCGGAGATCTGCGCCCACCATGTCGCCTGCTTCCAGCAGTACCACATCACCCGGTACTACTTCGTTCGCGGCGATCTGTTCCACCCTTTTATTTCTTCTTACGCGAACATGCGCGGCCGACATTTTCTTTAGCGCATCGATCGCTTTTTCTGCACGGTATTCCTGTACAAAACCAACAATAGCGTTGATGATAATAATGAAGAGGATAACGATCATGTCTTTCAGGTCGCCCACGACGGCAGAAATAATGGCCGCCACCATCAGAATAAGGATCATTACGTCTTTGAACTGCATCACGAACAACAGCCACACCGGTTTTTTCTTTTTTTCCTGCAGTTGATTGGGCCCGTACTGCTGCATTCGTTTAGCGACGTCATCGGTTGTCAATCCTTCCTTTGAACTTTGCAGTTCTTTAAATACGGCTTCGAAAGAGGATGTATGCCAGTTCATTTATAATATTATTTTTTAAAATGTAACAAATTGTACAAATTCCGGGGCGCAGGAGATGCCGGGCGTATGCAGAGATATGGTTATTTCATGTTTCATTTACCGGTTTTTGAGTTTTGATATACTGAACGCTTAAATTCGGCCATTGATCGCAATTGCATACTAACACATGCAATATTGTTGCCTGATTTTGGTCAGGTCTGTTCAAAAACGAAGCGCTAACTACTTGTGCTGCATATGAAATATACAGTAATACTGCCTTTTTTTTGTTTTTTTCAGTGATAACTTTTGGCCGGTTAAAAAAAGCGCCTGCTTGTCCCTTCATTGCCCGGTTTCGGGTAACAGGTCGCGGGTTGAACTAAACCCGAAATTATGAGTTGAATACTGTAAATTCGACAATGCCGGAACCTGGAATTCAGCTCTGCATTTCCCGGCAACGGGCAACAGGTAACCGGTCACTGAAACCTGTAACTGTTACATCATAATCACCAACAACCATAACAAATGGATCGCCGTCAATTTATTAAAAACACTGCGCCGGTATTGTTATTACTTACGAACGGAGAACTGTTGTACCGTTCCGCATTATCGCTGAACTCAACGCATAATAAAGTGAAGTTTCGTTTTGCGGTTGCCAGCGACGGCCATTTCGGCCAGCCGAAGACCAACTGGGAAAGCGACTATGCAA
>CBIHPC010000161.1:0-14033 GCA_966211305.1 uncultured Niastella sp. | reverse complement strand
GTTGATCATCCGCGTTACGTTCGATACATCGCGGGTTGATTCCTTTACGGCCTGAATGTTATCAAACTCCTGCAGTTTCTCAAAAATATCGAGCGTAACTTCTATTTTATAGTCTACGGGATTGTTATAGATCATGATCGGCAGATCGGTCGACTGCGCTACCGACCTGAAGAAGGTGAGCGTTTCGCGGTCATCTGTTTTGTATCGCATCGGCGGCAATAACATCAACCCTTTTACCCCCCAGCTTTTACCCAGGGCGGCCTGTTTAATGGCTTCCTTCGTAGCGCCTTCCGCAATGTTCAATACCACCGGAACAGGGCCTGCAATATCGATGGCAAGCTTTACCAGCGTTTCTTTTTCTTCAGTAGTAAGGGTGCTGGCTTCCCCGAGGCTGCCTCCGAGTACAATGCCATCTACACCCGCATCCAGTTGAGCCTGTAATCCTTTTTCAAACAGGGCCAGATCGAGGGTATCATCGGCTGTAAACTTTGTTGTGAAGGCAGGAAAAACACCTTTCCATGATATACTCATTCGTATTAATTTTTAATAAAGGTATTATGAAGCAGTTACCGGGGCGTAGCCTGTTTTAATCAGTTTGTTACCAATATTAACAAAGAAGGCAAACAAAGGCATCAGGGCAACGGGTAATACGCTTTAAAATCGCCTTGTTGCCTCGTTGCCTTCATGCCTTTTATTAATTAATCATTTATTTACCAATATTAACCTCCTGCACCGGGTTATGGGAAAAAATTGGTAATATTGGTAAAACAGACCAAACCACTGCACATGAAAGTCGTTCAATTCACCATACCGGTTTCCCAGGAACATTCGATCATGGTACAGGAGGATAAGTTACCACATTTTTACAATCACCTGCACCGTCATAACGAAACACAAATTACCTGGATAATCAAAGGAGAAGGCACGCTGATCGCCGGCACCTGCATGCAACGTTTTCAATCGGGTGATATTTACATCCTGGGCGCCAACCAGCCGCACCTGTTCAAAAGCGATCCTGATTATTTTGAAAAGAACAGCCGGAAAGACATTCATGCGCTTACCTTATTCGTTGACCTGCGCGGCCCGTTTGGGAAGATCATGGAACTACCGGAAATGAATAACGTCAAAAAGTTCATGGAGCTTACCCGCAAAGGATTACAGGTTCCCGCCTCGCAACAGCACGATATCATGAAAAAGATGGTCCTGATAAAAGAAGCCAGGAACGGTAGCAGGCTCGCATTCTTTATTCAGCTGCTGCAAACCCTCAGCAGGCTTAAACAATACAAATCGCTTTCCAATACGCATACTGAAAGTTCTATTACCGAATCGGAAGGATTGCGCATGAATGATATCTATCAATATACCATGGCGCATTACACCGAGAACATTACCCTGAAACAAATTGCCGATGTGGCGCATCTGACACCACAGGCTTTCTGCCGGTATTTTAAAAAGCATACTTTAAAAACATATGTGGCATTTCTAAACGAGGTGCGCATCAATGAAGCGTGTAAAAAAATTGTTGGCGAAAATTTCGACAGCCTTGCCGCCGTCGCCTATCAAAGCGGTTTTAATAATGCCGTTACCTTTAACCGGGTGTTCAAAAAAATAACCGGACAACCGCCCAGGAAGTTCCTTACCGAATACATGCAGAAAGTGAATTGAAGCGCAACAGCATTTTTCTTTTTATAAGAGCCCAACCAGGCACTCGATACAACCGGGCAGAAGGTCTTATTATGCACAACACATATATAAAGACTTTCTGATCTCATATAAAACACAATACCATTTCTTTCATCTTGTATATAATCATAACCTATCACAGGCTGATTGGCACTATATAAAGGATAAGTTGAAAATAAATGTGAATTCCCGAAAACTTTGTTATTAATTTGACCGCCTGTAACCACCTGCATATAAGTCAGCACTAAACCCTTTTACCTTTTCCTACATGTTCGTATATCAATAATAAAGCCCTCATTATTCGCCATAACCAGGCAGCACATATGGCCCCCCATTAACATAACCTGGTGACAATAGTTTTTCCTGCCTCGTAGGCACGGAACAGCCATGCCATGCTCTTGATCGTATAAGCGAACAAATACCCTATATATGCAAAAACGAATACCTAAACTGTTCTCTCTTTTGTTATTCTTTTTTTTCCTTAGCAATTACCTGTCTGCCAGCCCGGATTGCCCGATCGTCAACGCGCGTTTTCCCCTGGCAGATGGTACTACGTCAGATCCTTCAGCAACAGGCTGGTACCTCAACAATTCGAATGTTGCCTCTACCGGTTACTTTGCCGTAAAATCGAACCGCCTGCACGCCCAGGAGCTGGGTGGCGAAGGCATCTGGTATTCCCGGGTTTTCAGTAACCCCGGATACTCCGAATTTCAGGTAGCTGTTAAGGTTTCCTCAGAAGGCGATATGAATAGTTCGGAGTATGTACGGATCTATTATAAGATCAATGGCGGGGCCGAAACATTGCTCGATCAACGCACCGGCAATTTCGGCACTATTGATTTTATATCACCTGTGCTTACCGGCAACAATGTGCAGCTGGTAGTAAGGCTTTACAACTATAATAACGGCGGTTCGCAAACGTCGAAATATTATATAGAAGAGTACAGGATGTTCAAGGAAAAAGGCCCCTGTACGGTTTCTTCGGGCATTACCGTAACTGCCGCTGCCGCCAATGGCGGCATATTAACCTGCGCCAGCCCATCGCTGGGTTTATCGGCAACCGCCACCGGTTCGGGTACTACCACCTGGAGCTGGACCGGCCCGAACGGATACACTTCTACGGCGCAAAACCCGGTTATAACAACAGCCGGTACTTACACGGTAGTTGCTACCAACAGCACCGGCACCGGGTCGGCAAGCGTTACCGTAACCGAAAATAAAACAGCCCCTGTTATCACAGCTACCGGCGGCGGACTCGCCTGCGGATCTTGTGTAACCATCAGCGCTACCTCGAATGTAAGCGGCGCTACCTATAGCTGGAGCGGTCCCAATAGTTTTACCTCCACTTCGCAAAATCCTACAGTTTGTGCAGCAGGTACCTATACGGTCACAGTTACCAATCCGGCCAATGGCTGCAGCGCCCAGCAGTCGGTAACTGTTTCAGCAAGCGCCGTTACAACCTTCTGGCTGGAAGACTTTACCGGTTTGAGCAACGGCACTACTTCAGATGCAGGCGCCACCGCCTGGACTACCTCTGTAACGGGTTCAGGCACCTATTCGGTACAGAACAACGAATACAAGGCTTCCTTTAGCGGCGGCCAGGGCGTTGGTACCTGGACCTCGCAGGTTATCGACATTTCATCAAAAACCAATGTCAGCTTTTCGGTTAACCTGCGCAGTGAAGTGGCTACATCCAGCGACGCATTTGAAAATTCCGATTACATACGGGTATATTACAAATTAAATGGCGGCGCAGAAACGCTGGTGTTTGAAGATCTGGCAGGCCTCGGTTCTACCACCAATACAACCGGCTCCACCACCTTCAACTCATCCACATTAAACGGAAGCACACTGCAGGTGATCATAAAAACAAGCAATTCAGACCCTACCGAGCGCTATTTCTTTGACAATATAAAATTAACGGGAAGCAACGCCGGCACTACCACCGTTACCCCGGCTGTTAGCGGTACGGTAACCTGTACGGCAACGGCGCAATTGTCGGCAACCGCAACAGGTACAGTAACCGCCTGGTCATGGACCGGCCCCAACGGTTTCACCTCTTCTGCACAAAACCCTGTGGTTAACGCAGGCGGACAATACATTGTGACCGCAACGTTCTCTTCAGGCTGCACCGCATCGGGTACCATTAGCGTTCCGGAAAATAAAACGCCACCCGACATAGCTGCTACCGGCGGAAACCTGGCCTGCTTATCGGTCATCACCCTGAATGTAAATTCAACCGTTCCCAATGCTACCTATAGCTGGACAGGACCGAATAATTTCACAAGCAACTCAAAAAATCCAACGGTAAGCGCAGCCGGTACGTACGTTGCCACCGTAACCAACCCGGCCAACGGCTGTACGGCCCAGCAATCCGTAGCTGTAACTTCGGGCACAAGTTCTTCCCCTGCCACCTTCTGGCTCGAAGACTTTTCCGGACTCAGCAACGGCACCACCTCAAGGACCGGCACTATAGCATGGACAGCCACTACCGGTGGAAGCGGAACGTACTCGGTTCAAAATAATGAGTTCAAGACCACGTTCAGTGGCCAGGCCGAAGGCGTATGGACTTCACAGGCAATAAACATCGCAGGCAAATCGAATGTAACGTTCTCTGTTGACCTGCGAAGTGAAACATCCAGCACAAACGACGCCTTCGAGACCGCCGATTACATTCGCGTATATTATAAGCTGAACGGCGGTGCAGAAACCCTGGTATTTGAAGACCCTGCCGGCATAGGCACTACTACCAATGGTACGGCTTCTACTACCGTAACCTCTGCGGCGCTTAATGGAAGTACCCTGCAGGTGATCATCAAAACAAGCAATAGCGACCCAACCGAACGCTATTATTTCGATAATGTGAGGCTGGTAGGAAGCGACATCACCGGCGAGAATGTTACAGCAACCGGCGGCGCCATTACCTGCACCAGTTCATCGGTGACACTGGTAGGGAATGCTGCATCGGGTGGCGTAAGTTATAGCTGGACAGGGCCGGATAATTTCACTTCTACAGCCCAGAACCCCGTTGTAACCGCAACCGGTATTTATACATTAACTGTTCAGAACCCGGCTACAGGCTGCAGTGGTACCGATACGGCCATCGTTGTGCTGAACACAACAGCCCCAGACGCCAATGCCAGCGCAAGCGGATCGCTTAGCTGTAGCGGCGGTTCTTCGGTTACCCTTTCAGGGAGTTCGTCTACCAGCAATGTCTCGTACAGCTGGACAGGCCCGAACAACTTTACTTCTACCGCGCAAAACCCGGTAGTTACTACAGCCGGAACATATAATTTAACGGTTACCAATACAGCCACTGGTTGTTCAAGCACCGCAAGTACTACCGTTACCATGAGCACCAGCAGTACCGGCACCATCTGGCTTGAAAACTTTACAATGGCCAACGGCACCACATCAGATGCCGGCGCCACCAGCTGGTCAATTACCACCAACCCGTCAACCATGCAGTTCTCGGTGCTCAACAATGAGATCCGTGCAACAAACAGTACCACGCAGGGAGAAGGAGTTTGGACCTCTGGCGTCATCGATATTACCGGAAAAACTAACGTTACTATTTCTGCCGGAGTTAGAAGCTCTGTTATCAATGGCGTTCTCATGAACAACTCCGGCGAATTAGCCGACTATCTCCGCTTCTATTACAAACTTAATAATGGAACGGAAGTGCTGTTTGACGAAAGAATGGGTATCATCAACAACCACAGCACCACACCCACGGCTATTTCTGTTTCCGGATTAAGCGGAACCAGCCTGCAGATCGTGGTACGTACACGCGCAACAGCAAATGACGAATTCTACTATTTCGATAACATACAGGTTGTTGGCACCACCCAGTCTGCGATCAATGCAGTGGCAACAGCTACCGACATTCTTACCTGTACCACAAACACTGTAGGGCTCACCGGCAGCACCTCGGCTACATCACCTGTAAACTACAGCTGGACGGGCCCGGGTAATTTTACATCTACAGTGCAGAACCCGACGACTACAACGGCTGGTATTTATACGCTAACCGTTACAGACCAGGCAACGGGTTGTACAGGCAGCGACACAGCACTGGTATCGGTGAACAATACACCGCCAAATGTGTCGGCATCTGTAAGCGGACCGCTTACCTGTAACACAGGTTCTACCGCTACGCTGTCGGGCACTTCCTCTACAGCAGGCGTAACCTATAGCTGGACAGGTCCGAACAATTTCACCTCAACCACACAAAATCCGGTGGTTGGAACCGCAGGCACATATAACCTTACCGTAACCAACCCGGAGAATGGTTGTACCAGCAATACCAGCGTTCCGGTTACCTTCAGCAGCGCCATTACCGGCACCGCCTGGCTGGAAGACTTTACCCTTCCGAATGGCACCTCCGGTGATGCCGGCGCCTCAGCATGGACTACAGCCGTCAACCCGTCAACCACCCTGTTCTCGGTTTTAAACAATGAGTTCAGGATCAGTAACAGCACCACTACGGGTGAAGGTGTATGGTCATCAGCCCCGATCGATATCAGCGGCAAAACCAATATCTCGATCTCAACACAGGTGAGAAGTTCCATCATCAACAATGCCGTAATGAACACTACGGGTGAATATGCCGATTACATCAGGTTCTATTATAAACTGAACAACGGCGCAGAAGTATTATTCAACGAAAAGCTGGGTACCATCAATAACCACAGTACCACGCCTACGCCCGTTTCAATCAGCGGCTTAAGCGGTAACAGCTTACAGATCATTGTTCGTGCAAGAGCCACCGGCAATGATGAGTTTTATTACTTCGACAACATGCAGGTAACCGCAACAAGCGCTGCCAATGTAACTGCAAACGCAACCGGCGGCGCCATTAACTGTATTAACAATTCGGTTGCGCTTCAGGGAAGCTCTGCGGCATCAGGCGTAAGTTATACCTGGGGCGGACCGAACGGTTATAACTCAACTGTACAAAACCCGGTTGTTACAACACCCGGCACATACACGTTGACAGTAGCATTGGGCAGTTGTACTGCAACCGCTACCGCTACCGTTACCGGTGATACCACCAAACCGGCCATAACCGCTTCAGCTAATCCATTACAGCTTACCTGTATCGCCACCAGTTCAACGCTGAGCGGCAACTCAACAACACCCGGCGTAAGCTATAGCTGGAGCAATGCAGGCGGCATCATTGCCGGTACGCCCAATACTTCGGTGACCGTACCCGGCAATTATTCATTGACGGTTACCAACCCGGCCAACGGCTGCTCATCAACAAGCCAGGTTAGCGTATCGCAGGATACGATAGCGCCAACCGCCGTTTCAGCTACACACAATGGAACCATAACCTGTATAACCCCGGGCATTACAATCAATGCAACAGTTTCTTCGGGTAATCTCAACTACAGATGGAGTGGTCCGAACGGGTTCAGCGCCTCTACCCTAAGTGCATCGATCACAAGAGGCGGTACGTATGTTTTCACGGCAACCAGCCCAACCAATGGCTGTACTGCCACAGCCAGCACCATCGTAGAAGAGAATACCACCCCTCCCGGCGAGATATCAATCAACAACTCGGGAATAATAAACTGTTTAACCAGCAGCGTTACCATTTCAGGCAGTTCATCATCATCAGGGGTGAACTATAAATGGACAGGACCGAACGGTTACAGTTCGTTTACTTCATCGGCCACTGTTACGCATGGCGGTTTGTATACGCTTACAGCTACCGACCCGCTGAATGGCTGTACATCGAGCAAATCGACAACAGTAACCGAAAACACCGCTGCCCCGTCAATAAATATTGGCGAAATCGGTACTATAACCTGCGCTAATCCCGAAGTTACCCTGTCGGTTACAACCGATGCAGCCAATGCCAGCTTCCTGTGGCTCGGTGATGATTTCATTTCCGACGCCCCCGTTACCAATACAACCATACCCGGTGTGTATATTATTCAGATAACCGACCAGGAAACCGGATGCAGTAACACCGGCTTTACCGAAGTAATAGCAGATTACTCCGACTGCGGTGCACGCAAAGTGACTACGGTTGCCACCGCAAAAACCAATGAACAAACCGCACCCGGTAACAACGTGACCAGCTTTACTTATAAAGCTTATCCCAACCCGGTTATTACAAATGGTATCATTGAATTTACCTCGCCGCAAAGCGCCAATGCCACTGTAAGCATTTACAATGCACTGGGCGCTTGCCAAAAGGTATTGTTCAAAGGAAATGTAATGGCCAACCGGTTGAACCGGATATCAGTTCCTGCTTCGCAGTTAGCCGCAGGCAATTATTATTACATTATCAATTCCGGCAGCAGATCGTTTACCGGCAAACTGGTGATCGTAAAATAAATAAACGCGTCATTTATACATTTTAAAAAAGCCCTCCCATACCGGGAGGGTTTTTCATTCACAAAATTCTATACCAACTGGCGGGATACCACTATACGTTCATAGTAGATCAACTAAAAAATGTTCATCATTCACTACACACATACAATTTATTTAACAGATAACATCATTACAACGACAAAATAATCAATTTAAAAAAACGTCGAAACCGGCCACCAGCAAGCATTTCAGCAAATAGCACTTTTTAAGTCTTTAAATGAAGGGCGCTTTTAACGTATAAGAACATATCCCGAATATGTATACGTATTTCAAAAAGAATAGTGTGTTTTTATTATACAATTACCGTACTTTGTTTCAGGATCACCTAAACCACCCAATAAAATCCGAACCGATGAAACAAATCTACCGTTTATACGGAATACCCCTCCGTATTGAGAACTCAGCATTTCTAATTGCCCTTTTCATTTCATTATTATTGTCAGCAGGCGGCCAGGCGCAGGTAAATTCCTATGCGCGCGTTACGGGAATCAATACTGCCAAAACCCGGTTAACGATCGACAACCGCAATGAAACGTATCATTCCTTTACCGTTGGAGAGGAAGTGATCGTAATTCAAATGCAGGATAATGTTATAGGCGCCAACACCTCGAACAATTCGGGTTTTGGAAATTTATCGGCTATCAGCAATGCAGGCTTTTATGAAGTGGCCGTTATCAGCGCTATCAATACCAACAGAACACGCATTACGCTTACAGAAGCGCTGAATCAGAATTTTACCTTCGGCAACAACAGCCGTGTACAGGTGGTGAGCTTTACCAAACTTGGCACAACCAACTATTCTACCACCGCCGACATTTCTGCCGTAAACTGGGATGGGAGTCTCGGTACCGGTGGTGTAGTGGCCTTCCAGGTTGCCGGTACACTTACCCTGCGTCATTCTGTAACAGCAACCGGGCAGGGCTTTGCCGGCGGCGTTATTTCAAACGATTACGAAGACGAATGCACACCCGATGTGTACCGTACGAACTCTGCCGATCATGCCGGCAAAGGAGAAGGTATTTATCTTGCTTCCAGTACTACGTATGCCCGTGGCCGTGGCCATATATTGAACGGCGGCGGTGGTGGTAACGATGACAATGGCGGCGGTGGCGGCGGCGGCAACTTTACTGCCGGGGGCGAAGGCGGTGCCGGCTGGGGCTGCAGCGCCTCTCCTTCAGGCGGGTTAGGCGGAATTTCGCTGAACACCTATTTAATGACAGGCACCCGTTTGTTCATGGGCGGCGGCGGCGGTGGCGGCCAGGGTAATAATGGAACCCAAACACCCGGATCGGCCGGTGGCGGCATAATAATCATCAAAGCAAATGCGCTTACTACCAATTGCAATTCCTCAACCGTAAGGATATCTGCCAACGGCAATGCGGCATCGGGCACAACAGGCGGCGGCAATGACGGGGCCGGTGGCGCAGGCGCAGGCGGCACCATCCTCTTCCAGGTAAATAACTTCAATGTACCCGCCGGTTGTCCATTACAAATACAGGCCAATGGCGGTAATGGCGGTGATGTAAACAACGGCACTGCACATGGCGGCGGCGGCGGCGGCGGACAGGGCGCAGTACTTTTCGCAAACGCTATGCCTACCACCAATATAACAACTACTACCCGGCCCGGTACCGGCGGTTTAAACAGCTCTGACAATGGCGCCACACGTGCAGGCGGTGGTACCGGCAGTAACAATGCGGGTATCATCTCAGGAATTGGAACGGTGTTACCGGTTAAACTGATCAGTTTTTCGGCCGAGCGGGTTAACAAAAAAGTAGCCCTTGGCTTTACAGCCACCGGAGACGCCAGTACGCTGTTTGCCATTCAGCATGCAGCCGATGGCGTACACTTCAATACAATAGGCACCGTAAAGGGAAAAGGCAATAACACCCTTAACGCCTATTCCTTTACAGATCCCCGGCCGGTTGCCGGAAAGAACTTTTATCAGCTGAAACTGACAGACGACCAAACCGGCAGCACCAGCTTTTCGGGGATCGTATCGGTGAATATACCGGAGGTAGAAAGCCTGCCTGTGGCATACCCCAACCCGGCGCATGACCATTTCAGTATACGGGTAAACAATGATTACAATAACAAAACCCACCAGGTAACCATTACCGACCTCACGGGTAAAATAATGTATACAAATAAGTACAAACCGGTTAACGGAAGCATTACCGTAACACCGGCAACCCAACTGAAACCCGGCTTATACATCTTTAAACTAACCAGTGAAGGATACGAGCAGGCAGGTAAATTAATGATCAGGTAAGAGAGGAGCATAGTTATTACAGAAAGGGCTGCACCGTACTGGTGCAGCTTTTTTTATGGCGCACACAAAAAAAGAGTTCCGCAAATGCGGAACTCTTTAACAAGAAATATTCAACACTATGTAAGCTTAAATAATGATTGCACCACTCACCATTCACTATTCAACATTGACCATTCACCACTTACCATTTCACCATCGTAAGCACATTGGCATTGCCGTTCCCATCTTTCACATGCACATAATACACGCCTTTGCCAAGGTTGCCGATAAATATGGGCAGTTGTTGTTCGCCTTTATTCAGCCTGATCGTCTGATGGTGATACATTCTTCCGGCAATATCCGTTATGTACAGGCTCGCTACCGATTCCTTTAACGCATGCACATACACATTGGTTATTGCGCCGGCAGTTGCAGAAGGCCGCAATTGCAACTGGCTGGCGCTGTTCAATACAACCGACTGAATACCGCTGTACGACATTTCATTTTGCTGACCGGTGACCAACAGGCGATAATATACCATACCGGCGCCAGGCAGGTTATCGGTATAACTATATAAATATCTGCCAGCTTCTCCTTTCACTTTACCAATGTTCACAAAATGAACGCCATCGGCCGATCTTTGCACATCGAAATATTTTGGTTCAGTTGATCCTGTGGTATTCCAGGTTAAACCTACTGATGCGTTCGTTGCTTTTTTAGCCGTAAAGGTTTTTAATTCTACCGGCAACACCGCCGAACTGCTCGATACGCTGAATTGGGAAAGAATATTAAATGAACCATCTGCGCGTGCATATGGGTTGGAACCGCTGGCCGGCGCCTGGCTGGTCATTTCAACGATCTGTGTTCCGTTCGATCTGATGATGCTCGTTTGGGCTCTGTCAAAAGCCGATTGCTCTTCACTATCCTGCCATTTCAGCGATAGCATAACGTTGCTGCCGCCATTCACCGCTTCCGAAACCAGCCATGTTCTGTTAACGCCCGAAGCATGAATGCCACCGGGAATCATCTGGTCGTTCACTGCCACCGTGAAATTGTCGACCGTACCGGCATTGGTTAACTGAATAGGGTTGTAAGCCGCAGGAGTGGGCCCAATCGGGAACAACACCGCCCCATCGGCCGCGTCTACCTGTTCAATACGTAATCCGCCCAAACCGGTATTTCCGGCGCCGGCATTTCCATTACCGGTAACTATCCAACTGGTAGCAGGAGCGGTAAAAGGCGCTGCCACAATGGTATTGCTTCCGGTTTTCATGGTAATTACATGTGTACCTGTAACCAGTTTGGCCGACCCGCCCAATACCAGGTTATGACTCACATCAACTGCACTGCCTAAGAACTTATTGCCGCTGCCATTGATCTCCAGTGAGCCATGGTTGGCGGGGAATATGTTTTGATTGACTGTTGCAGTGTAAGCTACCGTTCCCTGCAGATTGTACAAATTAGACGCACGGCTTGCTATGCCATCAACCGCACCGCCGCTGATAGTAAGCCGCGCCGCATTTTCAATTTCAATACTTCTAAAAAAGGCGGTACCGGTACCGTTGCTGATATCGGGCATATTTGGCGGATAGAAGTTGGGCACCAGCACATCGATGGTATTATCGGGTACGCCGCCACACCAGTTCATTGGTTCTTCCCATTTGGTATCTATCGTTCCCAGCCAGGTACCCGATCTGCGAACGGTTAACACCCGCTCTGCCGACGTTGCCGGCGGGGCGCAAAGATTATGACTTACAATTACCCGGTACCGAAAGCCGTTCATGGCAGTGGTAACCGCTCCCAGGTTCAATGTAGCCGCTGTCGGGGAAGGCGAAGCCACTCCTATATTTGACCATGTAACGCCCCCGGTGCCATTATCGGTTTGCCACAGATAATTTAAAGTGGCGCTGCCGGTGGCAGTTACCCTAAAACCCGCTGTACTGTTGGCGCAAACTGTTGTATCAACTGGTTGTGAAGTAACAGAAGGCAGCGTACGCACGTTGATAGTGCCCAGGTTGGTAACCGAAGCGCACCCTAACGTAGAGGGATAACTTGCAATGAGTCGCACATTATACAAATTGGTGCCCGCCGTTGCGGTAAAACCGGTAATCTGTAAAGAATTGCTTTGTGTACCGCTGAAAACCGCATCGTCCGTAAGATCGGTAAAACCAGACGAAGTAACCGGTTTAAACTGCCATTGATAAGCCATGGCAGCAGCGCCTGTTGCACTTGCCGTAAAAGAAGCGTTACCGCCCGGGCAAATGGTAGCTATCGACGAGGGAGTGAGGTTACTGGTTCCACCGGCAAACACCGGTTTCGATAATACCCTTAACGTATCGAGCGCAATGCTCGTGGCTGAACAACCCGTAGCGGTAATGGTAGCGATATAGCGGTATAAATTGCCATTCATGCCGAGGTTAGCCGCCGGGTAAGTAAGATCGTTCGTTGTAGCGCCGGTATAACCATCGCCGCCCGTTGCATTTTGCCATGTAGCGCCATTATTTGAACTCACCTGCCATTGATAACTCAATGTGGCATCGTTTGTAACCTGTAAACCCGCGCCCGTAGCGCCATCACATACCGTGGTTGCCCTTGCTGCCGATGAAACGGCCGGTGTAGCATTCACCGTCAGCAATGCGCCATCGGAAATAGTTGTTCCTGTAATATCCGTTACCACACAGCGGAATAAATTGCCGTTGAGTGCAGTCGATACATTCAACACCGTCAATGTTGAAGTGCCTGTACCACTAAAGGCGGCGCCATCACTTATGTTGTTATAGGTACCGCCTCCGTTCACACTCACCTGCCATTGCAGGGATGTGGCTCCGGTGCCGCTTACTGTTCCAACTGTAAAGGTTGGGTTCGAACTGGCGCAAACCGTTTGAGCGGCTGGTTGCTGGCCCAATCCCGGCGCGCGTTCATCACGCGAAAAAGCAGCCGAGGCAATACATAACAACCATAATGTGCAGATAATGATTTGAAGCAATAGCCTCAGAAATGACCGCGAGGCCGAAAGAGTAAAGTTATTCATACGTACGGATTTGTTTTTAAGGGTTGGTATTTGATTTACCGGGTTATTGATCAGAGCTGGAAGGAAGGAATATACATCAAATGCCCGCCTGCGCTGATCTTCAGCGGGCGAAACAATATGCGAAAGGGAACTACCGGTACAACTGCAATGCTATGTTACCGGTAGGTAACAATAGGGCTTACTTCAATCCAGGGTTTTCATTAATGATGCAACGTTAAATGTAGTGAGAATTTTATTTTTCGCATATTGCTTGCATGTATATAAGGCGTCAACATATGAATATGAACCACCCTCATTCTTAACCTTCTAGTAATGGCATTTATATAATATGTAAAATAATCCTGATTGCTTCTCGAAAAAATACGATCAATGACGGCTGTTCGCTCTGAGTTGACCCGTGAAATCAAATGGGTCACAGCAACACGGTCACCTACCCGCTAAAACCCTTATAATTACTTACAAAACAGCCCTTAATCTAATTTATGTCATATATAATCGATTCCTTTTCACTATACATATAATTTAATTTACCTTGCGTCGTTTTGATGTTCAACAATTACGTTTTATTTTAACCGCTTAAACCTAGCAAACCCCAAGTCATGAAAAAAAGCCTTGTATTAGGCCTCATAAGTAGCGTACCCTTGTTTGGCTTATCTCAACAGTTTACAGGATTTACTTACG
>CBIHPC010000160.1:0-14037 GCA_966211305.1 uncultured Niastella sp. | reverse complement strand
TCAAATTTGTCATTAACTCTAACTTTAACTGGCCGAATTTGGGGGGAGCCTACACCAACGCCATCGCCTAGAAAAGTTATTGAAAAAAGGGTTGAATATTTAGAAAAGAAAATTGAAGTTGAAAAAAAAGATAAAGGGCAATACTTCCTCAAAAAAGGAATTCAGTTAAAATTAGACGACATTGAAAGCTTTGCAAGATTCCTTCAGCTTGTTTTTATTCAGGACACACTAACCTCAAAATGGATTGGTTCATTCTCAAATTATGATATCCGTACTTCTCTTGAGTTGACAAAAGATTTAATTTCCTCACCACATCTATCAATGGATGAATTTTTGAAGCTGTATGTTGAAAAAGACATTGCATTAAACAATAAAGAATTTACAATAAAACCATTTAGAATTAAGAACGCGCTGGTAAAACGGACCTATCTCTCGTATCCAGTTAATCACCACCCGTTTATTCAAAATATCTTTTACTGTGGAGGAAATGTAAATACCTCCCCTTTATTAGGGTTAAGAATACTTCAAGTATTAACTGACAGGAAGTCTGACAGAAGTGCTGATGACTCTTTTTTATCAGTTTCTCAAATATTAGACTATTTCAGTGCCATGGGATTTGACAGATCCATGGTTTATAAACATTTGCAATTTTTACTATCCAAAGGCCTTATCAGTTCCTATGACCCGTCTATTGCTGATATAAATTATTCTCGATCAGTTGAACTGACTCCATCAGGGTCTGAACATTATTATTGGGGACTTAACGATATAGATTATGCATATATTATGCTAGAGGTTACGCCTATAACTGACAAACGTTTTTTTGAGCTATTAAGTAAACAATATTATGGATTTCGTTATAAATTTCAACTCACCAAACAATTCTTGGACTATCTTGAAAGGGAAGATTTATTATACTGCAAAGTCCCAAATCACATTTCGTATAGTGGGCAAAAAGTTATACATACAAGATTTGATTGGCAAAGGAAAATTTTAGATAAGCACATTGAGAAAAAGTACCAACTATAAACTATCGGTGTTAATTCTATAATTTTAAAGTTGTTATCCTAATATTGCAACACGCTATTGACCGGGCTTAAAAAAGATCGCGAAATAGTACAAATCCTTTAAACCATGCAGAGTAAATAAAAAGTGCTTTTTGACAGGCTAAGTTACAGCTAGATATAGGCGCTATAAATTCTTAGATTTATTAGCACAAATACCTCGCAAGCTCAATGTCAATTGATTGCATAACTCAATACCCTTCTTCCAGCAAAGTCTTAATATCGTCCTTATTATAATATAATGTCCCTCCCACTTTCTTAGTTCTAAGCTTCCGGCTAATCCGTAATGAAACCAATTTATTTACTGAACACCCGAGAATTTCGCGAACCTCAGACGTTTTATAGCCATGAAAGCTTTCAATTTTACCCTGCAATTTCTCATCGAAAAGCTCCTTTATCTCAATCATCAAATTCGCCCGAAACGATCGCAAATCATCTTTTGTAACTAGGCTCTTAATCACATTTCTTAAGTAAAGGTCAGAAATGACATGAGTTAAAAGTCCTTTTTCCATATAATCCAGATGATGGTCCCTGTATTCCAGCAAAGTTGCAATTAAAGAATCAATATCACTCTTTCTCTGTTGCACATTATAAGGTATAAATGTATCCGCAAATCATACATAGGACACGTTAAACAAAGGAAGTATGTTTTAAGTCGCTCATTACACGTGTAGTAGGGCAGTTACAAACAGATTAATTCTTGCCTATTATTTTTTGCCAGTTTAAAAAATGGCATTTTCCTTTACATAATTAGCGATAATGGACAACACTATTTTGATATTTGATGAATTTTTATCTAGATGGAGTCATTGTTTATATCACTTTTATTACAAAGGGCCAATTCAATAGATGTTAAAAGGTAAACGTTCTACATGGCATTTGTCTCTGCCTTTCCAGTGCAAGGTAGTGCATTTGAGGTATAAAAAACAACCATTTGAAAAATACCGGTTTGAGGATAAAATACTATGAAAGATCTTGTCTATCCCATCCCAACATGTTCTATCTTGTTTTATGTTAGCCCAGGTTGTTCTATGTGCGTCTACAGTGTACTATATATGTCTACAGTGGTCTACATGTGTCTTGAATGGCCATGGGAAAACGGGGTGTTTATTCGGGATAGTGCCGGTATCAGGAGGGTATTATGGCGGACGTTGTTCGGATGTTGTTCGGACTTTCCGGGGGAATGTTCGGGTGTACTCAGGAGAAATGCGAAGAAAGTCCGAACAAAGTCGGTAGTAATACCGGCACAAGACCGGATCGATACCGGATTCCGAACTTCAAAAAACAGTGCCCTTTACCTGGTTGGTTTACATCACGCATCCTATTTGGCTGCAACTCCCCCAAACGCTGACCCCCATCATAAAACAATCTCCCTCCCTCCTTCACCTTAAGTGCTTCTCTCTATTTTTCAAAACGAGGATTTTTTTAATAATATTATTTTTTACATTTGACCCCGGATTGAAAGTTTTATATAGCACGCTCAAATAAACTTTCATCAGGTGAACCAGCTGAACAGTTTTTAACTGAATTATTCCAATAACTCCTTCTCAACATCCCTCTTGGTACAGGCTTTACCGTTCCTCACAATCAGCTTTGGAAACTATTGCTGCCTCTTCATGAATGGCCGGCCGGGTATACTATGTTCATAACAGTAAGTATCATCCGTCGCCAGCTCATCAATAGTCATGAGATGGCCGGGCTACCCCTTGCAGAAATGCATTGATAAAAGTTATTGATCCGCTGCTATGAAGATTACCTGGTTAAAGTATTCAAACCAATTTAATTAATGCTTCAAACGAAAGGAGGTTATTATGGCTGTTGCTGAAAACACCCCGCAAAACCTGTCAGGGAATTCCGACAACCTCATGGAAAAACTAAAACAATACGTGCGCAGTCATGGCGCCGATTTCCTGAATGATAAAAATATTTCTTCCGTAGGCGTTGGCTATAAAACGGTGAACGGTAAACCTACCAAAGAACTGGCTATTCAATTCACCGTTGACAAAAAACTGGCTACCGCCGCGGAGATCGAATCCCTCGGCTCTACGATGATCCCCGAATCATTGAACATAGCCGGCATCGACATCCCTACCGACGTTATCCAACGCAGTTTTGTTCCTGCTTACAAAATAGTAGCTGAGAACATTGTTAGCGCACGCAAAATACGCACAGATCCTGTTGCTCCCGGTATCAGCGTTGCGCATAAACTGGTAACAGCCGGCACCATTGGTTGCATTGTGTACGACCGGTTGAGTGGCGCTCCCTATATCCTCAGCAACTGGCATGTGCTGCAGGGCGCCCAGGGCCGCATTGGTGATGATATTGTGCAGCCCGGTCCCTTCGATGATAACCGCACACAACTAAACCGCCTCGGCAAACTGGTGCGCTCTCACCTCGGTGCGGCGGGCGATTGCGCTATCGCCAGTATTGAAGATCGCACCTTCGATTGCAACATTTGTGAACTGGGCATTCCCATAGAGCAACTGGCCGAACCTGAACTGGGCGATAAACTAATCAAAAGCGGCCGCACCACTGCAGTCACGCATGGCATTGTAACGCGCATCCATACGATGGTAAAATTAAATTATGGCCTCGCCGGCGAACATGTGATCGGTGCATTTGAAATAGGTCCCGATGAAGCGCATCCTCCTGTCAACGGTGAGATCAGTATGCCGGGCGATTCCGGTGCTGCATTCATCTTAAAAGATAGCAATGGTAAACCGCTCAACATCATGGCCGGGCTCCATTTTGCCGGTGAAGGGCCCGGCGATACAAATGAACATGCCCTTGCCTGTTATGCCAAATCGGTTTTTGAAAAATTGGAAATAACGCTTACGCCGCCGCAAAAGGTACAAACCGCCATTGTGCGCACCGGCTTTGATCCTGATTTTCTGGACCATACGGTTGATATGCCGGGACTTTCCAATGCCAACTTTAACGACGCTTTTAAGCTCAATGGTTCGGAGATCATTCACTACACCCATTTCTCACTGGCATTAAGCCGGTCGCGCCGCTTTGCCTTCTGGGTAGCCTGGAATATCGACGGCGGCACGCTGCGCAGGTTCAGCAGGAAAGGATTGCGGTTCGACACCGATCCGCGTATTCCCGCCGATCTGCAGGCCGGCGATCATCTGTATGCTGCCAACCGGCTCGATCGCGGTCATATTGCCCGGCGTGCCGACCTGGTGTGGGGCAGCAACGATGAAGCGCAAATGGCCAACAAAGACTCGTTCTTCTTTACCAATATCGCGCCGCAGATGGATAATTTCAATCAAAGCAGCGCAGGCGGTATCTGGGGAAAACTCGAAGATGCGGTGTTTGAGGAAGTGGATGTGGAAGACTTACGGATAAGCGTATTCGGCGGACCGGTATTACGGCATGACGACCGCGAATACCGTGGACTGAAAATTCCCCGCGAATTCTTCAAAGTGCTTGTATATATAGATGAAGGGCTGTTAAAAGCCAAAGCCTTTTTACTCACGCAAAACCTCGACCAGCTCGAACTGCTCGATCTCAGTGAATTCAAGGTCTTCGAGGTAACGCTTGCTGAACTGGAGCAACGTTGCGGCCTTACTTTTCAGGCCAACCTGCATGCAGCGGATGAGTTCGCCGAACGGTTGCTGCTGCAACCCCAGACACTTGCAGAAAGAAAACCCATCATGAAACTGGAGGAGATCAGGTGGTGATCTTTACACCGTGCCCTATCGTAATTAAGCAGGGAAAACAATTTACATATTCACCTTAAAACTTCAATTATGGCACTAAAAAAAGATCGGGGCGACGCATCGGATGCCTACCGGGCATCTGCCACCGTTGACGAGTTGATGCTTGCTGCGCTTGAACGCGGTGACGACAGTTTTCAAACCGGCCGTTACCTCGTCACCTTTAAAGACGGGGCTGCCGAAGAAGGTATAAAGTCGCTGCAAACGCAGGGCATGCGCCTTGCCGATGCCCGTGATTTTACCGACCAGGCCGTTACACTGGAAGATGTTGGCGAAGCCGACACAGTCACCTTCCCCGAGATCGGGGTAGCGTTGGTTAGCGGCGGCGCCGCCATGGAGCATAGCATGAATGCCCAGTCGGAGATCGCAACCGACAGCCCCATTGAATCCATCGATCCGGAGTATTTCGTTTTTTCCGATCAGGTGGCTACCGAATTCCTCGGCGGTATTACTCAACATGCCGAGGGCGCTTCGCTGGAATACATGCGCGGCTTTTTACGGGCGGCGGAGATGATTGCAAAAGACCTGAACCAGGGCAACGGTCATGCGCTGATGGAAGTGGAAGAAGAGGTAATGGTATCGGGCGCTACATGGGGATTGAACGCCTGCCGGGTGCCGCCATCTTTACGCAGCGGTGCGGCCATCAGGGTAGCTGTGCTCGATACGGGCATGGACCTTGGGCATCCCGATTTTACGGGCCGCCAGATCATCAGCAAAAGTTTTGTAGGCCAGCCGGTGCAGGACCTGCATGGGCACGGTACACATTGTATGGGTACGGCCTGCGGCCCCAAAGCGCCTGTTGGCAACACGCCCCGGTACGGCATCGGTTACCGGTCGTCTATGTTTGTGGGCAAAGTGCTCACCAATTCAGGGAACGGCACTATGGGCGGTGTGCTGGCCGGTATGAACTGGGCCATAGCCAACCGCTGCCCGGTGATCTCGATGTCGCTGGGATCGCCCGCAGGCGTGCAACCGGCTTATACGGCGGCCGGACAGGCGGCATTGAACAACGGATGCCTGATCATTGCAGCGGCCGGCAATAGCTTTGGCAAACCAACAGGGGCGCCCGCTAACTCGCCCACCATTATGGCGGTGGCGGCCCTCGATCAAAACCTGAAGCCAGCGGCTTTTTCAAATATGGGAAAGATAGAAATCGCAGCGCCGGGAGTAAATGTATTTTCATCATGGCCCCGCCCACGCAGGTACAATACGCTTATGGGTACCAGTATGGCCACACCGCATGTAGCGGGCTGTGCAGCGCTGTGGGCCGAAACATCCCATAATTTGCGCGGCATACAATTATGGCGGAAATTACAGGCAAGCGCTAAACGGCTTCCTTTCCCGGCATCAAAGGTAGGCGCTGGAATTGTACAGGCGCCATAGCTTGAGAGTGTTGTTTAGTTTTGAACACCCACCGGTGGTCCGTCGCCGGTGGGTATATTACCATTTAAGAAAACAATGTATGAGCAATAATAAAAAATGGATCGTTACCGCAACCGATAAAAACGCGCTGGGCAAAGTGAGAAAAAAACTAACCGAAAACGGATTCGTTATTGACCAGGTACTGGAAGAAGTATGTTGTATAACGGGATCGGCCAGCGAAGAAACCGTGAACCGGCTGCGAAAGATCCCCGGTGTTGCAGACGTATCGCCCGATCAGGAAATAGATATCGGCCCGCCGGGCGGGGTTGAGACGTGGTAAGGGAGGATAACCGGGGGGCGTCAGGGTTCTTTTAGTGCTATTCGAACAGCGTGTCCATTGTAATGGAATTCCCTGAATCAACCTCTTCGCATACTCGTTGTTTTTAATTCCAAAGGTGGTGACAAAAGTGAGGAAAACAGATCTTAAACCAATCCTCAAAAATGATGACTAAGAATCCATCAGGTATAAAAAAAGGCGCCCAATTGAGCGCCTCTCCTTTTATTAACAACTTATTTTTACTTTTTTATAAACCGGGCATGATCAAGAATCTTTTTTGCTTCTTCCACTTTTTTGGGAAAGAGAATCTTCCCTTTTATCTGTGAAGCAATCAAAGCTATAAGACCCGATTTCGAGACTTTTACTAATTCAGATGAATTTGTTTCTTTATGCTTCATATATCAAATTTAAGCATTTTCTTGATACTATTATACAATCATACATCTTACCAGGATCAAACGCTGTAAAATCAAACCACCCTTCATTATTACCAACCCCTCCAATAAATAAGAAATTCGTGGATACCTGGTCGGATGTTTCAGCTATATCATATCGATGATTAATACTACCCATTCCTTTCATACATCCCCAACCCCGCATCTACCAGACACAACACATGGTTATACGCCATCCAGGCCAGCCAGGGTGAGAAGTCGTTGGGATAGCGGCCATCATAGCTGATGCCTGCATCTAAAAAATCGCATAGTTCCCGGCGAATGTATTCAAGGGAAAATTGTTGAAAGAAAGCAGCAATAACAAGGGTTGGTTCGGCAATTTGTTCTTCTTTCAAATATACAGGTTGATAGTCGGCCTTTTCAGCCGATAGCATATACAGCGCCTCTATAAAGATCAACAACTGATCATAAAATTCATACAGTATCGCCCTTTCATCCCCGTCAGCATACGGGCTTTCACTATTTACAATAGCTACCCGGATCCAGTTGGGCAATAAGAATTCATGCAGGTCACATAAAGAAATATCAGCAAACACTTCATTGATTACCTCCTGCGGATGTGAATGAGCTTTTTCAATACGACGTTTGGGTTTTGAATACCGGGTATGGATAACATTGAAAAAAATCATCGAAGATTAGCGCCGGGTTTTTCAATTGGTCTTCATTCAGCCTGAGTGGTTGATTATACCATTGGGGATGGCTATTGTGGGTTTTCATAAAAGCAGTTTTTACGTGGTGAGGAAAGCAGTTTATGCTACGAGGCAAAGCCCTGCCGGGCGATCATCTGTCGCCAGACTGTAACCATCATTGGTAAAGCTGGCCCAAGGGTTGGAAGTGCCTTTGTCGAAGCTCTTAAGTAAATTTAATGTATGACATTGCAGGGGGCACGTTCCCCCATTAGTTATCATCGTCATTCTTTAAAAGTTTTTTAAGTTCTTCCATTGTCAGGCAGGGGTTCCTTTTATGAACAATAAGATGACAGTTGGCGCAAAGCATTGCAATGTCTTTTGGTTTTGTTTTATTACCCGGCAACATTTCGCTGACGGGAATTATATGATGACATTCAATAACATTCCTGCCTAATATTCCATACTTTTTTTCAAAGTCAAAACCGCACGCCTGGCAGAATAACCCGCCATGCTTTTCCTTGTAATTGCCTTTGGCTTTTTGATTGACCCGGTTGTCGCGTTCCCTTACTTTATGAGTTCGTTCAATAACGTTGCCTTCTGAAAATTCGCCACTTAATTCTTCTTTGTCCGGGATGTCCTCTTTGGGCTCTAAGGTCCAATATTTTCTTGGCGCCCCAAATGCTCCATTATCATTTGGCAGAATGCCAAGCCTCCTGCAGTAATCTAAATATTTTCCTTCCAGCATTATGTTTGGTAACGGCTGTGCGCCAAGAACTTTGCTTATTGCTTTATTCGTTTCTCTTCCGTCTTTTTCAGACAAGGCATGTTTATAAAGTTCGTTATAGACATAACCTACAAATCTACTGGGTGCAAATCGAACTTCTTCATCAATGGTATAGGCTACAAAACAAGTCCCGCGTTTTATCAAATTGTATGTTTCCATTTTCTCCTCATCAGTCCCAATGGCAAGGTATTTCTCAACATTGTTGATATTTTTTCGAAGTTGTTTTAGCGTTGATATTAATCCCATGTTTATATAATTAAAACATTAAACTGCCTGAAATAAAATTGCCCAGGTCTCAATTCTAAACTTTTCCGGAGCATCTATCCCCCCAAATACCTCTCATGGTTCTTTTTATATGAAAATGGGTGTGGACCCGGAAAGTCTGAAAGGTCTGGAAAAAGATCGCACAAAAGCTCAGTTGCAATTAAATGCTTTCTGGCAACGATGCGGTTTCAATCCATTTAAAAATTCTCACAATGTTTTTATCTGCAATGTAGAAAAGGCAGTGGTGGGAAGTTGGAAGGGGCTAGGCTCCCGGCATGGTGTTTTATTAAAAAATATCCCTGAAAAAAATTAGCTTACCCTTCAAATTTGCTAATATAAAAAGCTACTATACACATGCCCAACCTTTACCTGATGGGCGATCTTGTATTTCTTTAATAATTCTACACTTAATACTCCCAAAAAGGTAAATGGTTTTCTTCGAAGAAGCCGATATTAAATTATGATGCCGGCTTCTTATTTTTTTCTTAAATAACTATTCAGCCAGTTCGGACTGATCGACCTCCCCTATTATATCATGAAAATGTACGGGGAGATTTTTTTGTAGGAAGCCCCAAAAGCAGGGTTAAACCAATATCGCTACTTCAACCGTTTATCAACAACCAACTCAGCAACCGAGACAACCTTAATCATAGACCGGTAGTCGGGGTGAAGTGGATTTAGGATATAATTGTATTCTTCCGGCATAACAGCCGATCTGACCTTAATACCCAGGTACTCATTTTCATTGAATATCCTGTCTCCAATAGCTTTTAAAGCAATATTTTCCGGTTCTCTCCAATCCCTGGGCAATTCACTGTCCTTAACCTCATAAACAGGTGCGGTATCAGCTATTTCAATAGTCATAACATATAAGTCAGGAGGTAATTCGCCTTCATCCACATGTACCAAAACCTCTAACGAGGCCAAAGAGCGGTTTTCACTCGTATATAGCGCGTAAACACCAATACTGTTCCATCTGCCGCCTGCATTATAAGCCCCCGTGCCTGAAATATCCCTGGTTCTTTTTTTAGCTTTTACAATTCTATATACCTTCATAGATCAGGAATAAACGCCCTCCTCCAAACGAACAAGAATCTGATTAACCAATTTTATTCCGGTAGGCGTATTCAATAATTCAAAAGGTTTTTTTCCCTTCAATGCCCTGTTTTCCTTTTGTAACCACCGGTTAAATTTGTCCCGGTCCTCAAATACCGAAATTCCTTTCGCAACTGTATTTGCAATTTCAATCGACATTGAAGAAGATAGCTCGTCAAGTATTTCTGTTCTTTTTTTTCGCCCGAGTGTCTTATATGATACATTCAATAAACCAGCCATATCTGCCATTGGAATATCAAGCACTCCGGCTAAATTTTCGACTGAAAGTTTCGGTATTCCTTTTTCGCTTGCAAGTATGAAATCTAAATGCGATACTGGTTTTGACGACATAAAAGATTTTCCACCCAACACGATCCATGCAATTACATCGATCGAAGATTCATGAGAAATAGTATCCTTGATTTTAAACCAGTATTTCTCGTACTCTCCTTTTTTTTCACTTTTAACTTTTAATGCGGCTGCCATAAGTGGACAATTTTCCTAAATTTATGGAAAAATGTCCATATCAGCAATTAAATCCCTTTTGCGATTTTTATCCCCAAAGTGCCGAAATAAAGGTATTAGCGAAAAGGATATGCATATACTAACAACTTCCACCCCGGGGCCAGTTGCTCCAATGCGTATTGGCTATCTCATTTGTATTGTATAATGTTTTATCACCCGTTACAATTACATCTGCCAGTTGTTGGAACGTTTCTGATTGGCTCGGTTTTTCATCAAGTGCCTATAGTTTGATGATCGCCCGGTCTGTTAGGCAGTTTGAGGTTTCCGGGTTATGCCTCCCACAAAGAAACCACATTAAACGGCCTGATGCAATATGACGGGAAAATATTACCTTATTCCCAACATTTTGCTAATTTTAAAAAAATGCAACCACTCATGCCCAACCGTCATTATGAAAATTCCCAGGAAGATTTTTATGTGGAGTGTGGAGTTTGTACTTCTTGTGGCGCCCCACAGGCAGAAGCCCCTGACCTGATTGACCATTCCCAGGCAGACTACGGTCACTGTTACTTTAAAAAACAACCGGTAACGGATGACGAAATTGAAAGAGCGATCAACGCCATAGCTGTTTCATGCGTAGGCGGACTAAGATATGGTGGAACCAATGAAAAAATATTGAAACGGCTTTACGAAATGGGCGCAGGCGATCAATGTGACCACAAGCCATCGGACATCCAACAGCCCTTAACCACCCAATCACAAAGTGCCTCCAAACAGCAATCACATTCATATCTGCATGTTTTTCTTCGGAACTACCTCATAAGATCTATTATAATTCTTATGATTATTGTTATTCTCGTGTACTTTTGCAGTATCTTATGAAACATTGCCCATTATTTTTAGCCCTGCTGATTACATTCTACTATTCAGATCTCTGAAAATAAAAGCATGCTACTGTATCCGCTCCGCCTCCTCGCTCCTGCTCTTCCTGGTGGCCGAACGAATACTGCTTTTACCAAAACTTCGTGAATAAGTTAGTTTAATTACACGGTAAAAGGCGGTTTCATCCCGCCACGTAACGTGTGTATTGATGTTAAAGGCGATTGGGGTCATGCCCCCTATGTGCGTGCGCACCCGGAACGAACGAAACAGATCCGGCAGCGACAGCTGAAAGCTGCCTTTGTCATTCTTCAGTTTTTTGGCCAGCGCAAAATTAACGACGCCGATTCCCCTTATTATATTGGTCCCTTCATAGAAACGAAAATTATACCAGCCGTTAAATTCCGCCTCCAGCCGCCATGGCAATTGCAATTGTTGATTAAAATTCAGGCTCTGGAACACAAATGTTTTTACCGCAGGCTGCAGGCTGTACGACACCCTGTAATTGCGTAGCGCGGTTGTGCTGCCCGCAGTTATTTTCCACCAGCGGGCCGGTTGCAGGGAATAATTAACGGCCAGGTTGAGATTCCTTTGGTAATCCAGGTTCTGGGGAGAGGAGATCCCTATTTCCTTCGTCTCATTGCTCGTGATCTGGTAACGTAACACCGGGTGCCGGTCATCCTGGTATGACAGGGCAACGTTCAGTCGCTTCTGATTAAATTCTGCTTTGACAATGTTTGAGAGGGTCGGTTTCAAAAAAGGATTTCCGGAAAAGACAAACGTAGGGTCATTGTAAAAAAGATTCGACACCAGGTCGGTGTAAGCCGGACGGCTCACACGGCGGTTATAGCCTACCGACAGGGTACTGCCATTCGTGAATGCCTGCTTATATAAAACATTAGGAAAGAATTTTCCGATAATAAACGGCTCCTTGTACTGGTCTATCTCCCGGCGCCAGTATTCATATCGTAGTCCAACATGTACGCTTGCTTTTGCATTCAATATGAACCGGAACTGGGTATATAATGCGCCAATGATTTCCCGGCTGTTCACTACCGACTGCGACCGCGGATCTGTCACCCATTGACCGTTTACCAGCCGCTCTACCCTGCTGTCATTGCGGTTTTCCGAAATACTTCCTTTGCTGCCAAATTCAGCCTCCACGTTTTTCCTCCATTTGCTGGTAAGGTCCATCGTAAAGGTCAACGCTTCTATGCCGGAGAAACTCGCGCCCCGGTTGCCACTGGTAAAATTTGGATCTGCCGGAGCTGTAGGATCGCCTTCCCGGTCATAATACTTTCCGTTTATTATTGCCGGGCTATTATTGTCATAATGGAGATAACTGGCATCGAGATTCAACTGCGAACCTGCGGATAGCTTATGCTTCGAATAAACGGAAGCGTTGAGATTGTGCCGCCGGTTATTCCCTTCGGAAAGGGCCGCATACCGGAGATAATCCCCGTTATCATATTCCCAGGTATCATCGATATTCGTGAGGTTGTGGTTTTTGTTTGTCGAAAATGCCAGGTCCGCCCCTACCGTGGTTTTGGCGCTTGCATGCAGATCCCCGGCAAGCCTGACATTATGCGTATGCTGGAACCGGCGCGAGATGCCGGAAAAAGTGGCAAAAGTACTACCATCATAGAGCAGGTCCTCATTTGTGCCACTTCCCATAAATCCCGACCGCACTCCATCGTGCAGGTACGAATAAGAACCATACAAACTGCCGTTCCTGGAGCCATGAGATAACGCAACCGATGTAACCGCTTTGCCGCGATAGCCATAACCGACAGTAGCCGATGTATTCACCCTGGTGCCTTCCTGTTCGCTTTTCTTAAATATGATATTGATGATACCGCCGCTTCCATCGGCATCGTATGTAGCATCCGGCGCGGTGATCAGTTCAATTCTATCTATATTATCCGCCACCGTACTCTCCAGTAAATTCATTAATTCTTCCATTGAAAGACCTGCTCTTCTTCCATTGAATAATACCGTTACGCCCGTTTGTCCGTTTAGGCTGAATTGATTATTTCTTCTGTCGGTCATTACACCCGG
Organism: uncultured Niastella sp.; assembly: GCA_966211305.1. Taxonomy (GTDB): domain Bacteria; phylum Bacteroidota; class Bacteroidia; order Chitinophagales; family Chitinophagaceae; genus Niastella. The sequence goes on along the minus strand of CBIHPC010000160.1, from coordinate 923 downwards.
TAACCGCTCCAGCACCTGCAGGGCATTACTTCCTTTCGTTAAAAGGCTGGACTGTACATTAAACACCTTACCGCCGGGCGTATGCTTTATCAACTCCTTTTTACCCGTTACAACTACTTCGCCCATTACTGCCACCCGTTTGCCGCTGGAGGTGTCTGCTTTGGGGCTCACCTGCGCCATTGCGGATGTTACCCCAAAAACTAATATGATCATCAGGAAATGCTTCATGGTTTACATTTCCCAAATAAAACCCTGTTTTTCTACACTACGCCGGTAAATTGACCAGCTGTACAGGCAGCATGACGATCCGTAATAATGGCGGCCCCTCCCATTCGTCACCTCATTTTTACAGAACATCAATTTCAGGCGTAGTTTGATCCTTTTTCCGGTTATTTTCAGGGAGCAAAGGATAGCTTCAATTTATGCGCAACCGGATCATAAAATACCGCCTGTACCATATTCCTTTCTGGATCGCCTATCATTTACTGTGGATGTATTTGAACGTAGGCAGTTTTAAAGACATGTTATTTTACCTGTTCCAGAATGAAGCGCCCGTAAAATTCATAGGTTATATTGTGTTTCAGGCTGCCGGCGCTTATTTCAATCTCTATTACCTTATTCCGAAGTTCCTGTACCCCGGCCGGTACAAAACGTATATTTTTCTTGTAATAATGACCGTACTGGTCTGCGCCGCACTCATCACGCTGGGTTATTATTTAAACGCATATACCTCACACAAAACATTCACCGAATTATTCGGGAAACGCCCTGATCAGTTTCTGTCGATATTTTCCATTATGGCTTTCCCATCGACTGTGGGAGCGATGACACTGGCCATGAGCGTAAAACTGGGCAAGAACTGGCTGAACGCAGAAAAGAAAAGACTGGTGCTTGAAAAAGAAAACCTGGAAACGGAATTAAAA
>CBIHPC010000159.1:0-14045 GCA_966211305.1 uncultured Niastella sp. | reverse complement strand
GAGTCGGAATGAAATTGGGTATTGAAGCTGTCGAATGATTCTGCACCGGGGATATTGTTAAAGCCTGCTATGGTTGGTGGGGCTTGTATGGGCAGGGGCGACTTTTTTTTATCGCTCCTGTTACAGGCAAACAAAACGCTTAATAGCAACGGCAGAAACTGGTAAGGTTTCATAGCTAACAAATTAGGTTTTAGAATAATATCGCACCATCCTTCACTTTATCTAAAACCAAATATTGTTCCTGATCATAAGAATGGGGAAAACTTGTTTGAACGCTGATGGCAGCTGGCTGAAGGCTTAATGCAGAACGCTGAAGGCTAACTCCCGAATTTCGAACTGTATGGAATTATTCAAGTGAAGACCGCATTTCTGAGACAGGCTTAACGCAGAACGCAGCAAGCGAACCGCGAAACACGAAACGTCAAAAACGCCATAAAGATGGCGCGGTTAGCATACTCCGGCGCGATACTGGGGGAAGAAAAACATACCAATGACGATCAGGATCAATTCTATGATCCAGATGTAGAGGACCCTGCCTTTTGTAAATGTTTTAACCAGCCAATCAGCGATCAACAGTACCGGTAATGCCGGAGCAAACATGAGCACTGCGATGAAGCTCCAACCGCCTGAGCTGTGCAAACCGGCAAAGCCAGCGATTATGCCCAGCAAACAAATAACTGAAGCCAGTATACAGGGAGAAATATAATAAAGCCAATGTTTTGTCATAATAATTGTTCTATACTATAAACCAAGAACTTTTTCCCAAACTTCCTTTACAACGGGTATACCATTGGCGAGATTGCGTTGCCTGGTTTTAAGCACCCTTTCGCCGGGAAAACTGATGCGTTGACCTTCTTCTGGTTTCGACTGATGATAATCGGCAATGATATTATTAACAACCTGTGCCACCGCTGAATGATTGCCAAGCTTTTTAATATCGATAGCTATGAACACCTGTGAAACTGCCGACTCCACGGGTTGTTGTGTTATTTCATGCACCGATAAACCGCCCGATAAAACGGCAGCCAGGATATCGAGCAATAACGATAAGCCAGCCCCTTTCCAGTAACCAATGGGCAATGGCCGCCGCGATTGGCGAATGGCCGCCGGATCGGTTGTGAGTTGGCCATTACTGTCAAAACCGCCATAAACCGGTAACTGCTCGTTCTTCATTGCCGCCAGCTCCAGCGCGCCAAACGAATATTGTGACATGGCCATATCGAGCACAATGGCTTCCTGTTCATACGGCAGCGCTATCACAAGCGGGTTATTCCCCAGCTTATTATCAACCGCTCCCCAGGTAGGCATGAGGCCGGTAGTGTTCGTAAACCCGATAAATACAAACCCCGCCTTGGCAGCCTGCCAGCCATAAGTACCGCCACGCATCCAGTGATTGGTGTTTGACAGCGCCACGCAACCGATGCCATGTTGTTGCGCCAGCTGCATGGCGCTGTTGGTGGCGTGTATGGCATTGAGCGGGCCTGGCCCGAGGTTGCCGTTCCATTGCTGTACCCCACCCCATTGGTGCTTTAATACGGGTTCTGCCTGTACATCGATGTAGCCCTGCTGTATATAATCTATAAAACGTGGAAACCGGTTCACCCCATGTGTATAAACGCCGTCGATGCTGTTGTTAGTGAACACTTCGGCGCATTGCATCGCCTTTTCGGGTGTAAAGCCCTGTTTCAGTAAAATGGTATTGAATAATTGCAGCATATCGGCTGCAGGTACAGTAATGGTTGGGTTCGTCATTCACATTATTTGAATAGTTGATAACGCGCTCCGATAAAACCTCTTATGCCCTGGTTGGGACCGTAAACATAAGAAGGGTCAAAGGTAAGACCATATGGGTTACCGGGCGTTATCATGGCCTGTCCGTTGGCATCAAACTGTACATTTTTATCGAACGGGTCGTTGGCTCTTGCTATGATGAAGGGGTTTCCCTTATTAGGCGTCCAGTTCAGCAGGTTCTTTATTCCTGCATATACTTCAAAACCATGGCCCAGCTTTTTCGTTACCTGTATGTTCTGCAGGCTCCACCAGGGCGACCAGTCTTTACGCGGATCTGTTTCACTCAGCAATGGCAGGCGCATAGGGCCATACAGGTTGCCGGTATAATCGATCGTGAGGCCGATGCTCCTGAACGTATAACCGATATTCCATACGCCGGTGAATTTTTCGGTAAACAACTGCTGTATTTTCCGGCCGCCATCTTTCCGGTACACATCCATGACTGTAGCGCCGGCCAGGATCTTCAAACCTGCCGGAAATAAAACATCTATGTTCAGGGAAATGCCCTGTGATACCGCATGCCCGTTCAGGTTGTCATAGATGATCTTGTTGGGATCGGTATCGTAATCGGCAATGATCTTGTTATTGAAATAAGTATAGAAAGCCGTTGCATCGAGCCCGATAAACGTATTGCCGGCATATAATTTCTTTACGAAGTTGACATTGCCGTTCCAGGAGGTTTCGGGTTTCAGGTCATTGATAAAAACAACCTCCCGCGCCCCGGTCAATGCAGCATGGTCTTCGGTAAATACATTGGCCACCCGGTAACCGTTACCCGCGCTTACGCGCAGAATATTGTTCTTGTTGGCTGAATTCCATTTGTAATTTATACGAGGCGTTAAGATGCTGCCGTGAATGGAACTGTGGTCATAACGCAATCCCAACAACAACTTGTTCTGTGCATTCAATGCAATTTCGTCCTGAATAAATAAACCCGGCAGACTGGTTTTTGCAGCTTTGTTCTTATTGAGATCGATGGCATCTGCCGTTGCCGGTGTGTTATCATCGTAGTATGTGTAGCGATAGGTTAAACCGGTTAACAGGTCATGACGCCCTGCGGTTTTAAACCAGGTGAGCTGGCCAAAACCAATATACTGGTCGGCCATATACGGCGTATTGCCATAAACGCTATTCTGATCGTGGCCATTGGCGCTGAACTGGAACATGATCTTTTCCTTTACCGGTAACTGGTATGTACCAAACAGTTCCCACCGGTTTGTATAAATGCTTTCACCATACACTTCATCGCCGCCGCGGTATTTTCTCGCCCAGTTCATTTCCCCGCCCCAGCGGTCTTCATAAATATAACGGCCCGCCAGTGAGAACTCCCGGTTCTCCCTTCTTTCAAAATTCCACTTATTAAAAACCGACACCCGGTTCTGTAAGGTTACATCAGTAAAATTATCGTTATTGTTATCGACCTTGTTTTGATAGTTGTAATAATTGACGCCCCATAATGCAAGCGCCTTGCTGCCTACATTTGTTTTTACAGCCAGATCGGCAGTTATCTCACCCCAGGTAGTACCAAACACATCTGCGGAAACAAGCGGAGCGCTGCCTGGTTTTTTGGTAATGATATTGATCAATCCGCCAACGGCTTCGCTGCCGTATAAGGTTGATGCAGGCCCTTTTACAATTTCAATACGCTCAACGAGTGCCTGCGGAATTCCGCTCAAACCGTATACCGATGATAACCCGCTTACAATGGGCATACCATCAATAAGCACCATGGTGTACGGGCCTTCCAGGCCATTTATATGAATATCGCCGGTATTACAAATATTACAGTTCAGTTGCGGGCGTACACCGTTTACCGTTTGTAAGGCATCGAAAAACGAAGGAACGGGATTGGATTTAAAAAAGCGCGCGGTATATACTTCTACCGGAACAGGGCTTTCCAGCTTCGACATTTCTTTCATCGTTCCTGAAACCACCACTTCGTTCAGTGAATTATCAACATGCTGGTTTAAAACAATATCGTGTATAATTTCATTTTTATCGATAGTGATATTTGTTTTATAAGGCCGGTACCCAAGAAAACTCACCTCCATTTGCCAGGTACCGTACGGCACCTGCTCCAGCCGGAATTTACCGGTGCTGTCAGAGGCGGTCCCCTTTTTTAATTTGGGGATAGTAATGGTGGCAGCCCCTAAATGACCGCCATTGGAACCGGAGATCGACCCTATTATGGCGCCGGTTTGGGCTGAAACTGAAAAACCGGCAAGTATTGAAAAAGCAAGTAAAAAGAGTAGCGTAAATCTCGACATTAATTTCATTTTATAAGGCTAAAACTATATTTCGGTATAACAAAAGTAATATGTTAGATTGATCTAACAAAATTATTTCGCAAATGCGATTGCTATTGTTGAGTAATAAATTCATTTAATTTGCCTTATGATCTCACAGACAGAGGAAAACTACCTGAAAGCGCTTTGGAATATAATCAGCAATAAGGGAGAAGCCAGTGTGAACGAGCTTAGTAAACAGCTCGAAATCAAAATGCCTACTGTGAACAGCATGATGAAAAGGCTGGCCGAAAAAGGGCTGGTTATTTATGAAAGTTATAAACCGCTCAAACTCACCGATAAAGGCAAAAAACAGGCGGCCCTGATCATCAGGAAACACCGGTTAACCGAAATGTACCTGGTTGAGAAAATGGGGTTTGGCTGGGAAGAAGTTCATGACATTGCCGAGCAGATAGAACATATACAATCCCCTGCATTTTTTGAGAAAATGGATGAACTGCTGGGCTTCCCGAAGGTTGACCCGCACGGCTCCCCAATTCCCGATAAAACCGGCAAAATTGAAGCAGAACAATATATCAGGTATATTAAATTAAGCGACTGCAGGGAAGGCGATACGGTAACGTTTATGGCGGTGAGCCATTCCTCTGATGACCTGCTGAAATTCCTTAACAGCCGCGAGTTATCACTTGGCTCAAAAATAAAGGTAAGATCCATTGAGCCTTTCGACGACAGTATGAGGGTAAGTTACGGGGGCAGAAAAGAAGAGATGCTGAGTAATAAGGTATGTGATAAGCTGCTGGTAAGGCCGGTTTAACGGTAACAACCGTAGGGGCAGTGAACGGTATTGGGAATGGTAGACATCAGGCCCGGGAGTGCTCTCGGGGTTGCACTGAAGCGGAGGTCAACAGTGCAACTTTGGTGTAATAAACGGTAAGGATCTGCCGCTATTTTATAAGTTAAGCCGCACACTCCTTATCTTCTTGCCGTTTTTATCGTACTGCTCTACGTTTATAACCTTACCATTCATATCGTACCACTTTACATGACCAACCGGTTTGCCCTTTTTAAAAGTTCCTTCTACCCGTTTTTGGCCGTTTTTGTAATAATCCACTTTATTGCCTTCACACCGGTTATCACAATATAACCAGTCACCAGGTTCCAGATCATCGCCATACCCGGTTATCAGCACGGGAAACATAGCCCATGACTGCACCGTATCCCGGTAATCGGCAAAGGATTTGAATTCTACTTTTGGCGGTTCAACCCCCGTATCTATTTCGGAGGAAAGTAGAAAATAGGTTCCCAGTTTGGTAACGTAACAAATACCATTGTCATTCGACCTGAAGGTAGTATCTGAATTGGATAACGAAAACCTTTTTACCTGTACGAGCCGCTCTTTACAAACAGACTTTTTGTGACAGGTATACTGCAGTTCCTGGGCCTGGGCGTGCACATAACTTTGAAAAAGGGTAAACAGTAAAAGTAAACTTCTGGTCGTCATTTTCAATCTATCTGGTTTCATGGCGTACGTTCAATTAACAATAACGCGAAAATATTACACATCTTTTATGTTCATATGAAATAAGCATAAAAAAAACATCCCGGCTTTGCCGGGATGTTTGACTGAACGCTGAACGAACGCTTAAAGCTGAAGGCTTAACGCTTAACGCCAACCTCCGAAATACGTTCTACCCGAATAAATTCGAAAATCTCGAAATTCGGAATTTAGCGTTCTGCGTTCCGCGTTTGGCTTTCTGCGTTTGGCGCCTGGCGTTCCGCATTTAGCGTATAATGAATTTATACTTTCCCGAACCAAGTTTAAATACCTGCCGGCCATTCTGATAGCCCAGCGATTTTATCTCCCTGCGCATTGCAAGCAACGAATTGCTTTCCATAATGGTTTTATTTGGCGGTGTTGGCAAATAAATCGTTGCGGTTGTATTTACCGGGATATGGAAGGTAAATACGCGGAATGAATACTGGTGGTCCCACTCACAATACACCCTTCCGTATGGTGAATTGAAGGATACGTTTCCTTTATCAAGGCCCAGAACCGGTTCCGGAGCAAGGATCAGGTTCTTATAAGCTACAGAAGAATCTTCCTGTTTTAACCCGCCTACGCCATCGAAGAACCATTGCATAAGGTGACCCAGCATCAGGTGGTTGTTCGATTTTGAATCCAGCGCCTGCCATGATTCGGTCAAAGCCGTTGCGCCTTTTTTCAGTTGGTAACCATAACCGGGCACTTTGTCGTCGCTGTTCATATCGTATACCATTTGGGCAGAACCGTTCTTCGTTAACCCATCAACCAGGAAGTGGAAACCTATATCACCGGCTGTCAGTGCGCTTTCATTGGTAATGATGTCGGTTTTCAACTGGTCGAGCACGCCTGCCTTGTTGGCTTCTTCAACCAGCCCTACTGCCAGCGGCATTGCCATTGCGGTCTGGCTGCCGGTTGCATATTTTTTTGTTGCTGCATCGTAGAACTTAGCGTTGAAGGCTTTCTTTACATCGGCAGCCCATGTGGCATACTGGCTTACTTCAGCAGTTTTGCCCATCAGTTTCGCCATTTTTGATAACAGGTCGAGATCATAATAATAAATGGCTGTAGCGGTAAGTTCTTTGGGCGTCAGTTGAGCCACGCCGGGCGGGTTAGGGCCCAGATCGTACCAGTCGCCCAGGCCATGCGACAGAATATGTCCGTTGGCTTTTGACTTCAGGTAACTAATATACTTTGTCATCATCGGCCATGCTTCCTGCATAATGGTTTTATCGCCATACCACTGGTACATGAGCCAGGGAAGTATTACGGCGGCGCTACCCCACTCTGGTGAGTCACGAAACAATTCATCGAACAGAACATACTCGGGCGCGATATTAGGCACCAGGCCATTAGCCGTTTGATCGGCCATCATATCGGCCACTATCTTTTTGTACAGGCTGTAAATATCGTAGTTGAAATGGATCGATTCACCCATGAGATAGGTTTGCTCGAGCCAGCCCAGTTTTTCGCGGTGCGGACAATCGGTAAGTACGCTTTGCATATTGCTGCGAATGGCCCAGTCGATCAGCGCATACGTTTCGTTCATCAGGTCTTCCCTGCTTTCGAACTTACCTATTTGTGGCGCCGAGTTGCGGGTATGCAGCATTTTGATGTCAGTGATAACGGTCTTTAGCTTTTTGCCCTTAATGGTATCGGGTGCGGCATGTGAAACCTCTGCATAACGGAACCCATAATAAGAGAAGCGGGGTTCCCATACTTCCTCACCGGTACCTTTCAGCGTGTAAGAGTAGCAGTAAGGTTTTCCGCTATGTTTCTGGTTAACGCGTTTTTCCTCATTCACCAGTTCACCTGGGAATATTCGTACCACCTGTCCTTTCTCTCCACGTAAAGTTATTCTTATGATACCACTTGCGTTCTGGCCAAAATCAACCAGTACGGTAGTATCACTGTTCTTTTCCGTTTTTTGTGCAGCGAAGGAAGCCATCACTTTCACGGGCGTACCGGTTTCAGCAACCAGTTTGCCGCCGGGGGCTTTTACAACAACAGCCGTTTTCCAGGCGCCATCGTTGAATGAAGCTTTATCCCAGCCATCCTGTTCAAGGGTAGCGTTGTATTCTTCACCAGCATAGATGCTTGAAAAAGTAATAGGGCCGGGGGCTGTTTTCCAGCTGTTATCGGTGATCACTTCCGATTTGGTACCATCGGTATATTCAACCAACAGTTTCATGATCATTTTGGGATTGCCATATGCCAGCAGGGTTTTGCGATAACGCTCGTTAGGAACGTTATAGAAACCATTACCCAGCATTACCCCAATGGCATTGTTGCCGTTGGTAAGTTGCCTGGTAACATCGAGCACATTGTACAAAACACGTTTATCGTAGTTGGTCCAGCCGGGCGCCATAAACTGATCGCCGACCTTTGTACCATTGATATGCAGTTCATACTGACCCAAACCGGTGATGAAGGCGGTTGCTCTTTTAACCGGTTTGCTGATGGCGAAGTTCTTCCGAAGTAAAGGCAATACGTGATTTCCGCTTACCGTGTTTTTATGCTCCTTGCTGCTGCCGGGCGCATGAATACCGGGCACAATACGTTTGGCGGCGTCCAGTTCATCATAACCGATCCACTGCGCATTGCTCCAGTCGGCAGGTTGCATTAAACCAATGGTAAACTTAGCGGTGTCGCTGCTCCATTCAGACATTTGGCCCTGGTTGTCCCAAACCTGTACCTTCCAGAAATAGGTTTGCCCGGCCTTAAGCGGTGTTCCGGCATACGGGATCCAAAGCGATTGTTCGCTGTCCACAACTTTTGAATCCCAAATATTACCGGTAGCGAGGTTGAGCTTCGACAGATCGTCGGCCACCAGGATGCGGTATTTGGTTTGCATAATTGCACGGCCCGTGCTTGTTATTTGCCAGCTTAAACGTGGCTGCAGGGTTTCAATACCGGCCGGATTGGTTAGGTTTTCAACACGGGGATTAACCACTACCGGTCTTGGTGTTTGTGCGAAAACGGGTACAATGCCAGTCAGTACCAGGATGGAGGCGATGAGTGTACGTTTTTTCATATTGCCTTATAAGATATTGAACGGGTTTTATTTTAAAGGACTGATCTCCTGAACAAAATATCCAGTTGGAAAACGTTAATAGTTATTCATTATTATATTATAGCAAAACTAGTAAACGTAAAAATACGAATACATGGATAGTAATAATATCAAGGGATGTTATAGTGCCGACTGTCATCAACACCGGGCGGGGACAAAATACAGCTTTAAGCTGAAAGCCCAAAGCCTAAAGCGAATACAAAATACAGCTGCAGGCTGCACGCTGCAAGCAAATACAGCTATAGGCCCTAAGCCAAAGGCCGAAAGCTAATACAGAAAGTATTTTTCCTTACTTCGACATTCATTATTGGATATTCGACATTTGTATTTGCCTTTCCCTTTTTCATTCCTAATTCTTAATTTTTCATTTCTCATTTCCATGTATTCCACTTCTACATTTTTATTTTGGATATTCGATATTCAACATTCCTGTTTTTCAATTCTAATTTCCATCCGGCTTCAACGTTCCAACAAACCCGCTCTGCGGCCAGTAGAATCTTTCCACCGGATCAGGCCTGGCCGGATCGAAGGAAATATTCCTGTACAATGCGTATGCAAGCGGCAAACCTGTATTCACAATACCCCTGGCCACACATTTTGCAAGTTGATAAGCGCCATACGGACTAAAATGCGTGTTATCGGCCAGGGCTTTGTCCTGCCCCGGAAATGTATTAGCCGGGTAATGCACAAATGCCCTGAGCGATCTTTCCGGCCCCCAGGCTTCATATAATGTTTTGCTCATGGCATTGAGATCGATCAACGCCACTTTCTCTTCGGCAGCGGTCTGGCGCATGGCTTCAGGATATTCAGCCAGTGTATTGACGATATGATCGGTTGAATCGAAATTGCGGCGATGCATGGAGGTTACCAGCACGGGTGTCATGCCTTTTTTACGGGCCTCTTCTATCCATTCCTTTATCGTTTGTTTATAGGTCGTGAACGGATCGAGATGATTGCCACCGGGCTTCTGGTCATTGTGCGTAAATTCTATAAACAAATAATCACCGGGTTTTGCGAGGCTCAATATTTTTTCCAACCGCCGTTCCCCCTTAAACGCTCTCATGGTTTCGCCCGATTCGGCATAATTGGCAACAGCTACCGTACCGGGCTGAAAAAATCGCGGGATCATTTGTCCCCACGCGGCCCAGGGCTCACGGCTTTGATCAACTACCGTTGAGTTACCCGCTAAAAAAATGGTGGGCGCTTTTGTATTCGGCGTTATTTCTACGGCGCAAACTTTAGGTAAGGAATCGTTGAACTCCAGTGTAAGCAGGTTATCCCAATGCAGGTATTCCGATTCACGCGGTTTCAGTTTCACCCGGCTGATGGTGTTTTGTTGCGCATCCCTGATCATACTGTCTTTCACATGTACTGTAAAGGTTTTGGTAACCTGCAGGCCGTTCCTGGTAATAATGTTTTCCAGCATCAGGCGCCGGCATTCGGCACGTACGGTTGTTGCAGAAGTGCCTTTGGTATCGCCCAGTAATACTTTTACATCATAATTTCCATCGGGCAGTTTTACCGAAAAATAAAAAGGCTTTTTACCGGTGATAAAATCGCCGGTCAGTTCATTGCCTCCCCTGTCAATTGCCTTCACTTCAGATCCCCAATCGAAACCATAACCGGTTTCATAACTGAATTTCGTGGCGGGCGTAACAAGCGTATAACCTTTGGCGGTTGCCCGGGTACCAAAGTCGAATTTCCAGGAGGTTTGTTGTGCTTTTGTGATTATAGTCGTGAGTAGTAATAATAAGATACCTATGAGTTTCATTTGCAATCATTCTTAGTTGTTCAGTTGTTCAAACTCGCTATTTATTGTGAGTTCATAAATTTCAGAACTCAATAACTCATGAACTGAATAACTCATTATTTGTAATACTGTAATGAACTGTCATTTATCTTAAAGGGATCGTTTTTGACAAGACGCAACATTTCGGCCCCCGCCAGCAATACCGGTCCATACCCATGGGCGGCATAAACGTTAACCGGGCGGTAATAATAGAACGCCGGATCGAATGCCATCCCTGTTCCCACACAAACCCCTTCTACCTGCCCTGTTGCATTTATTTTTGTGGTCACCGCATTCCAGGCCAGCATGGCCATCGGTGCATATGCCCTGGCATCGAGCCAGCCTTTGTTACAGGCATGGGCAAGGCAATAAGCATAAATTGCGGTAGCCGATGTTTCGAGGTAGCTATCGGTGCGGTTCAGCAGCTGGTGCCAGAAACCGGTGCCCGACTGATGCGCTGCCAGCCCTTTTGCATGCGCCTGCAACTGCTGTAACACAAATGCCCGGCCGGCATGATTCTCCGGCAACACATCAAGCAGTTCTACCATAGCCATGATAGCCCAGCCATTGGCGCGGCCCCAGTAAAACATGGGATGCGGGTTCATACCCTGTACCCAGCCATGCATGTACAATCCTTTTTCTTTATCGAACATGCGTTGCGAAAACTGTTTTATCTGTTTTACCGCATCGTCGTAATAGGCGGTTTTGCCGGTAAGTTTACCCATTTGCGCAAGGGCGGGAACGCTCATATACAGATCATCTAACCAGATGGTATTTTTCTGCGGACGGTTGCGTGCCAGCGTACCATCCGGTAACCGGAACTCTTTTGTGCTGATATAATTGATGAAATTATCGATCATTGGGCGCAGGTCATTATTCAAACCGCGGCGCGTTGCCTTGATCATCGCTGCGCATACCGCGCCTGCATCGTCGAGCGCATGGGGTTCAACAGGCTGACGAAAAACATAATTGCCTTTTAATGACCCTTCGGCCACTTTCTTTTTAACCGCCGGAACCCATTTGGCAATAAACGACAGCCGCTGTTTTACATAATCGCTGTAACGGGTATCTCCACTGGTTTCTGCCGCCAGCAACATTCCGCTATAGGTAACACCCCACTCATAGGCGGTAAGCCGGAAATCGCCGGGTTTTATTCCATAGGCGGTATCGAACTTCGACGCATCGGTCACCTCCTGCCCGGTTTGTTTATTGATCATTTGCGGCGGCGTAACCGCATCGAGATAAGTATATACTTTATCCAGTACCTTTTTAATATCCCCTTCGCTCATGGCATTGTATGGAATGGGATAATCGGGTTGTAATGCGTGTAATGGCGCGGTAACGTCGTTGGCTGGTTTGGTAACCTGAGAGAAAACCGGTGATGCAATCAGTGATAAAAGTAACGTGTTGGTTATTTTCTTCATATGGCGTTCTGAGTTGTTCAGTTGTTCAGTTTGAAACTCGCTGCTAATCGCAAGCCTGTGAAATTAAGGAACTCACAAACTGAACAACTTAACAACTTACAAACTAATAGACACTCTACAATCCTGCGCTATCCTGAAGAACTTTAAGAAAACTATAGAAGATCCGCTTTCTGTATTTTACCTATTTTTAAATGAAAATAATCCCATATTTCCCCTAAAACGAGTCAATGAAAATACCTTATTTTATCCTGTTATTATGCATGTTATGCTCCAAACTGCAGGCACAGCATCATACCATCGAGATCTCCGGCACCATTTCAGGATCGTATAACAGTAAAATCTATATTTTTTTCGAGGATGAATATAAAAGGAAAGACAGCATCAGCTCTCCTGTTACCGATGGCAGTTTTTATTTTAAGCTTAACCGGCAAACCCCGGTGCTCGGCAGGCTTTTCCTCGGTCGTTTTTCCCTAATAGCCGACGTATACCTCGAGGGCCCAAAAATGGAGATCGCCTGCACCAATGAGATCAGGAACAAAGACAGTTTCAATATATTTAAAATAACCGGGGTGAAAGGTTCGCGTACGGAAGAACTAAAACGGAATTTTGAATCGTGGTTCGATAAACTATCAAAATCGGGGCTCGATGAAAAAGCAGTCAACGAGCAATATTATCAGCAACTGTTTACCGTTGTGCAAAATAACCCCGGCAGCAAAGTAAGCCCATATCTTTTAAGCAAAGCCTACAGCCTGCCTGTTGAAAAACTCGAAATCCTGTACAAACTGCTGGCCCCTTCCCTTGCCAACAGTTATGAAACTGCGCAGGCCGAAAAACTGATCGCCAGATATAAAAATCACCAGGAACATATTGTTATCGGCAACGCTTTTAAAAATGTTGCACTTATCGACAGGGACAGTAATGCCATCGATACCGACCGGTATAAAGGCAAATACCTGTATATCGTTCTGTGGGGCAGCCATTGTGCGCCCTGCATCAGGGAACAACCGGAGATCAAAGCGTTCTATACCAAATACGGAAATAAAGACCTCGAGATATTAGGCATTTCTACCGACAAGGATTTTTCAAAATGGATCAATACAATGAGCGGTAAAGACCTGCCCTGGCCGCAGGCGCTTGATAAAAAAGACGCCATCATCAGCTACTATGGTATTGAAGCCATTCCCTGTCATATTCTGCTCGATAGAGAAGGGAAGATCTTTAAGTGGAATGTAAAACTGGCGGAACTGGAAGAGCTGGTAGCGGGTAATCATTTGAAATAAAGAAGCCGGCATGGTAAAAAGTTGACAAATGTAAAAGCCGTTGTCAACTTATCACCTTTATAAACTCATCAGCTGGCTATCTAACGGCTTTCGGCCAGCGTATACGCCTTCAATTCAATCAAATCACCTGAAGGATTGGCTTTATTCCATGAGGAATGCACTGCCAGTGCGGCGCCCATGGCCGATGCCTGCGCCATGGAAGCGGCATACACTTCATGTTGCGGAAATGCATTCGCCAGTAAATTCATGTATAACGGGTTGCGGCTGAAACCGCCGTCAACGAAGATCTTTTTAACCGGACTGTTATGCAACACCAGGTTAAGCGATGCTACCTGCTGCGTCATCAAATCGGCCATAAACCGGTGATAAGCGGCTTCGTAAGTAGTAAAGGTGTTGAGATCGCGCGTGCCAAAGGCCGATCCCTGTACCATAGCCGATTTAGCATCCCTGCTTTCGCCTGTAACACCGGCGGTTTGCGCCAGGTTCGTTAACAGGTCGGCATTAAAGGCTACGTTTTTGTAATGATCAGGTGCAACGTTAAAATGAGCGGCGAGGCGTTTGGTTTGCTGCTCATGCTCGTAACCGGCAAACAGACGTGAAGCCTTGATGGGTTTGCCGCGGTATTCCATATAACACAAACAATCCTGCTGCAGTTCTTCGTACGTGAGCCTGGTTTGGTTGAACGGGTTCAGGCTAATACACCAGGTACCGGTTGACAATAATACAAACGGCTCCGTAAAGTGGAACAGGTAGGGTATGAGGGCGGCAGAACTATCGTGCAGTCCCACCCCGGTGAGCAGGGCCCGTTCCTGAAACTGCGATGGCATCAGTTGATCTGACGGGAAAATATTCGCCAGCTTTTCATTGATGGCTTCGCGGTAGATCCATTCGTGGTAATGGTT
>CBIHPC010000158.1:0-14132 GCA_966211305.1 uncultured Niastella sp. | reverse complement strand
ACCACATCATTAACGATCGTACTTACCAGGTAAAAAGCGGCAAATGCAATAAACAACCAGGGTGTCACCGGGTAACCCCCATTCCCCGTGTCAACCTAAATAAAATATATAAAATATCTATTCATGATTCACTTAGCGACGGGCGTTCTTATGGAAGTTGATTAGTTAAAACCCAAACCCAACTCCTGCTGACATATTAAGCGAGGAATAACGATAAGCGCTTATGTCATTACTATTCGAAGCTTTTGCCGCGCTGGTACTGAAATAATTTATATCTGCAAGCAAGTAAATGCTTCTATATAATGAATAGTTAAATTCAGTTCCTAAACGATAGCAAAAGACAGTTTTTAGATCATTTCCAAAATAAGTAAGGTCATTTTGCGAGTCTTTTAAGGTGACTTTATATGCAGGTTTTTTCGAACTACTGATACCTGCCTGTATTTGCGATTTGATATTTAACTTGTTATTGATTGGGATTTGATAAAATCCGCCAGCCATAACATTCAAAATTTTCCAATTGTCGGCGTCAAGGATAATATTGCTGACCCTGGTGTTAAAATAATCAGCAAATGGTTTCTTGTTCAAACTATTAGATGTTGTTGTTATTGACAGTACTGCACCCAAAGATTTATGAAACCTGAAACCAATGGAAATGCTACCGGATGGACCAACATTGGCATAGCCTTCATTTGTCTTGGCCGGCGTGTTTCGATATACCATTTCCTTTTTCCCAAATTTTCCAACAGGCAGAGATGCGCCTGCTGATACCTGGACAAAGAATTTGGAATCCGCTTGTTGTGCATTGCTCCTTGCGAAAATTAATAAAGACAAAAAGAAGAGGGGATATAATTTTTTTATTCTGCTTCTCATACAATGAATATTATTATAAAAGTTTATAGTAGTGATCGCTCAAAGAGAGCGTTACTTAGAGGCATGTCACCAATATGTGAAATATATTGTAATAACAGTATTTAATCACTTTCCGGCCTTCTTATAATTTTCCCAGTCAGCTTCATGTCGCCAAAAGAACTTCTCATTCTTTAACCACGCGTATGGCGGAGGTATAATATCCAGCGGATAAAACTTCACAGCACTGGAGTTTCTTACGTATTCCCTAAGTTTTTCTGCATTATCTCTTGTTTGATTTACCAGATAACCCGCAAAAATAAGTTGCAATGTTCTCCGATCTTTGATTAAAAACCATCGCTCTCCGGTGTACCAAGGGGTAAAATGAGCTGCATGCTTTAAAAATTGAGTTTTTATGGTATCGCCTGATATTGAATAAACGCCCCATAAATTACTTTTATAAAATAGGTCATTTTTCCCCTTGCTTGTTACATACCTGAAATAATCATTGTAATTAGAAAAGTTACTCCCAACGAACATATTATACAAAAAAGTTCCATCTTCATAAAAAATCATGTCAACGAAAGATGTATCCCGGGTATCTGGAATAGTTTTGTAACGCTCCCATTCATCTTTGACCCAGAAACGATAATATCCATTGATCTCTATCTTATTGAATAAACCCGTGCTCCTCCCTTCAAGACGGTTCGTGAAATTCTGCTTTATGTCCGTCGTCAATCTTCGGGTTGTATTTATGCCAACGCATCCAGAGGCAAAAAAATATACTAATAAACAATACCAAATTTTCATGCTTGTCAATATAAAGTAAAGGGGTTATAATACCCAAAATATGTATGTATACCTCCCCTATACCCCGGGTTGTAAAATAAAGCATTCCTCCCGCGGGAGGAATGCTTTATTAACCAAAACGCATCGCACTATTATTTTTGTCCGTAAAATTTTCTTATATATTCCGGCTTATAGTCATCTGACAAATGATTATCTCTAAAGTAGAGATAATCATTCTTAACATTCCAATCAAATTTATAATCTTTGACTTCCAGGGAATCTTTCAAAATGGATATCCTGTTGAAAGCATCTATCTCAAAGATCTTATACCTTCTATTGTCGATCTTTTGCGAATATTTTTTCTTCTCTAATTTAACATTGATTTTTAACTCCTCGTTTGCATAGTACAAATCATCCCCCTTCCGGTACAATTTCCCTATGTCACTTTTAGCAATGATATCCTTTGTTGAAGAAGTACTTTTCAGGTTATCATGTTTACCATATTTAATTCCATATATCTCTATTGTAATTCTCTCTTTATGTAAATCGTAATAAATCTCCCAGGGAAAGCTTTTTCCTACATAGATCTCATCCGGTGGAATAAATGGTGATGAAAAAGCCATGATTAATATTAATAAACCGGTCATATTAATTTTGCTTTATTGAGTTAAATATTGTGAAAAATAAATGGGCCTAAAACCAACTGACCTTAAAAACATTTGCGCATGGAGAATAAAAGGATGTATGCCAAGTGCTGGAACTCCAGATATTGTCAATGCCCGTGCTGTGTGATTGACACAACTACTAAAATATAAATTATATCTCACCCCGCCATTTAGCCTGGCCCCATAATTGGTAATTCTTGAAACATTAACACCTTTTACTATTACTTTAGAAACATCACTCCCTGCGTTAACATAATTGTCCCAATTATTTGTACCCTTGTTAAATTTTAATGGATTAAATATCCATTTTCCTCCAGGATCAGGTCCAACTGACACCAATGAATTATGAGAATTGGTTTCGCCTACTTTTGTTAAAGCACTATGACCAATTGCATCTGATTTTTCCGTATTAAGCTGAACATCACCTTGTTTAAATCCTGCCAAAACATCTGAGGCGAGTGCTAACGCTCCTATTCCGTAGCCCACATTGGCTAATAATGAATTTCCTTTCTTACCCAGATATCCCCATTCATCTTGAGTGAAATTGTAAGAAGCAACTCCCAAAGATATGCTAAGGTCTGTCTGTCCCTCCGTGTATATGGCAGTTCCCATCGAATTAATCATTGATCCTGTCATAATAGCAGCAGTATTTGCAAAAGGCATTCCAGAAGTAGCCACCGCATGCGCATACCCACCTGACAATGCACCTACAAGCGCTCCTGCACCCATATAACGCCAGGTTTTTCCGGAGCTGTAGTCCCACTTCCCAGGATTCATCTGTCCTTCATTGGCCAAGGTACCACCCATATACGCGCCAATAACTGCGCCAACGATAACCGGAACAAAAGCAAACTCACCATCAGGGTCAACCATAAGTATGGGATTATTACCCATTGCCGAATAAGGCGAAGCAAATTGTCCTTGTGGATCTGCTCCTAAGAATCTTCCCAACGCCGCATCATACTGCCGTGCATGGAAATCATACAGGTCAAGGCCGGCGCCATCATAGTATTCGCCATTCTGCATTTCTTTACCCTGGTAACCAAAGCCTGCCGGCAACCGGTTAAATGCCCTGCTACTGAGGGCATACATGGTGAGCCCATCGGGATAATAATGCATTTCATTCAGTAAAGGTCCACGGGTATGTACTACCTGCAGGTTATCAAAGTACACATCCCAATCACTTTCATTACTGCAATACACATACAGGTAACCGCTTTTCACCACATTTACATTCACCGAATGCGGCTTGAACTCATCGGCCATGGTGGATATGGGATCGAACCCGCTACCGCTTTGCACGGGTTTGAACTGTTCATCAAACAGTATCCAGGAAATGTTAGCCCGTGGCGAATTGACCGGCACCCCTGAACTGTTGAGCAGCGGCGCCAGGCTACTGGTAGTTGGCAGGTTGCCATTCAGTACGGGGCCGGTAGCTGCGCCCTTGCTTCCATTAATAGCCGCACTGGTACCTGCAAATGCATTGAGGAATGTATTGAGAATCTCACTTACCAGGTATAATGAATTATTTACCGTGCCACCAGGGTTGTGCCAGAGTGACCGCCCGTATACCTGTACGGCATCGCCCGCCATCACCTTCAGCGCTACGCCCATACCAAAGCGGTCGCCTGTGGCGCCGTTCAGCTTGTACATGCGGCTACTGTTTTGAGCGGGGTTTATGGTGACATCGGGCGGAGCAGCAAGCCCGCTATTGCTATTATTTGTATAGCTATTGCCGCTTACCGTGTTGTACCAGGGCAACGAGCTCATGGTCACCACATGGCTGGCATCATTGACGATATTGTAAACCTGCTGCTCGGTAGCCATGCCGCCTGTTTCGAGTGTGGCCGCCGGATAATAATCAGTAGCTGTTTCATCGGTCAACGTCATTCTGATATTGCCTAAATGATCACTGACGAAATAATCAAATACCCACTGCCATCCGCTGCCGGCCTGCTTTAACCGCGCACGTCCCTCATCATGACCTGCATATAGCAGAGCTTCGGGTTGGTTAAGCGATGATAACGAGGCATGGGAATACGATTTCGACTGATACACAAACCCACCAAAATAACTGGTAGTGGTAGTTATATCCGAAGTATAAGTATTGGCCCCCAACTTCACTGAGGCTCCATTTTCCTGAACGATCTTTTTGAGTTTAATACCAGCCGCATCATACACATACGTGACGGTGCCCTTTGCAAAGGTGACCACCCTGGGCATATTCAGCAAATTGTAGGTGAAAGCCGTAATGCCCTTGTTCACATCACTGGTGATGTTGCCATTTGCATCATAACCATAGTCAACGGTAGCTGTCGTTTTGGTAACCGCAGCATAATGAAAATCGCCCAGTTTTGAGTTGGGATTATTGGCATTGTCGGCCACGTACTGCAACCGGTTACTGTTGTCGCCGTTGATGTATTGGTAAGTCAAGTTGTCAATGCCCGGTTGTCCACCCAAAACAAACCCCTTTTGGCTCATCGTTTTCAGATTTCCATTGAGGTCATAGGTCCTGTTATTGCCTGTAAAGTCAATATAGCTATTGTCCCAGGCCGCGCCGCTGGTGTTCTGCAGAAAATCTGCGGTGATCAATTGGTTAGCCCGGTCGTACTGGTAATCGTATTTACGGGCAACCCCATCGCCTTTGCTTCGCCATATCTGGCCGCTGATATTTCCATTAAGATCTGGATGTAAAAAACCGGTGGTGCCAGTCGCCGTAGTTGTTTTGTCGTAGCCCAGCTCAAAGCCGAACCAACTTCCTGTATTGCCGGCAATGGTAAAATTCTTGTTCAGGCCGGTGAGTGAGCCCTTTACGTTATATTCAAAATTTTGCGTTTCGAGCGACGGCCCTATGGTTTTCGTAAGCACCAAACCCAACTCGTTATAATTGTAACTGGCAATCGTTTTATCGTTGCTTTGCACAGGCACGCCGCCTACATTACTGCTGATATTCTGCACTACAGTCAATAGCCTGCTGGAATGATCGTAGCTCATTTTTGTAAGCTGGTTGTGCGACTGGTTGCCCGTGCCCGGTTTAGTATGCTGTCTGTACATGCGCAAGGGCTTTCCATTCCAGCTATACTGTGTGGTTACTATATCTGTACCATTGGCCATATTGGTACCTTGCGTTTGAATATTGCGCCCCTTGTCATCGTAAAAATTAACGGCATACAAATACTGCGAACCGTTGCTGCCCATCACTTCTGTTTTGGTACCGGTAGGCAGGCCCCTAACCATGGGAGTTGGAACAATAGCCTGCGGAAAGGGCGACACCGTATTACTGGGTGTATAAAACAAATTGGTGTTTGATGTGCTGGAACCATCAAGGGTGGCGCTAAGGCCCGAACCCGAGTTGGCCACCCAGTCATAGTTATCGTACCAGCTTTGCGACAACAGTTCAGTAGTATAAGAAGCGAGGTTAGGATAGGCGGTGGAAACGGCTGCCAGGTTTTGATGATAAGCCAGGTTGCTGTAATAGTTGGGATCTGTCATTAACCCCATGGCTACGAGCCGGTCAAGCGCATCATACTGAAAGTACTGCCACTGCATTGAAGCGCGCAAATTGCCATCCTGCCGCATTACAGCCCTGCCCCGCTGATCATATACGGTCCAGATTTCCCCAGCCGTACCGGACGGTGTGCCGGGATTGTGGCGTATGGTGATCCTTCCAAAATCGTCGTATTCGAAACGGTAGCACAATTCATCGGCATCCGTGGCCGAAATGGTCCAGGTGCCGTCAATTAAACCCACCAGCTTGGGAGAAATGATTAAGCGGAGATTGTCAAAATCATCATATACATAGTAAGTGCATTGCCAACCTGCATGCGGAGTGCCGCTGCCGTTATCTGTTGTAGCGGTTGTATACTGAACTTTCTTTAAAATAGTGAGGCCATTCATATCAGTATACTCTATGGTCTGGTTGCCATTTATATCGGTGCCAATCGTTTTATATAATTTACCCGCCGTATAGGCGCCTGGGGAGGCAGGTAAACTACCTGAAGCTGCCGCGATATTCCATATACGCACGTTATCCGTTGCCGTATTTGTTACATTGCGAACGGTAGTGCCCTTGTTGCTGCCTACCCAACTGCTGCCCTGGTCATAGGTTTTCAATACCCTGTTCCTGGGCGAATTCTCCAGATCTATTTGTGAGTAGAAATTCGATTCGCCGGGGAACAGGCCCTGGTTAAAAGCAGTCTGCAGGGCCAGGGCATTGTTCTTAAAGGCCCCATCGTTGCCACTGATGAATGCCATGTATTTCTTTGTTTCCCTTCCCCAGCTATCATACTCATGCATCGCCACCGCATCCTGCTGCGAAGGGCTTGTTCTTTTACTCACTGTTTGCACGGTTCGGCCAAAACCATCGATGAACTCATTACTTTGTATCACCTCCTGCACAGACACCCCCGTGCCTACAATATCTGCCTCGTTCGTAAACGGTTTTTGGGGCACCCACGACTTCAGACTATTATATGTTTGGCCATGGTTGGTGAAAGCGTTCAGCAACAGCGCTGCGATCGCGAGGATCCGTATTGATTGCCGGAGAGTTTTGTTATTGTTAATCATGTTCATTTGCCTTTAAAGGTTATGCGGATGGGTAATACAACGGGATCTGTTGACGGAAGCTGTCCTTTACTCAATTTTATGAAACACCAGCCATCTTTTTCTACCCTGATGTCATACACGTCGGCCAGCAGCAGAGATCTTGCTTCCACGGTAGTCATGGGCCAAAATTGTTTATCCCTGATCCGGCCGAAACGCTGGTACTGGCTCCAGTCGGCATCGCGGTTATGCGAAACGGCAGCTTCCAGTAAAATGCTATCGGGCCCTGCCGCCGCCAGGTACGAGGAGTACAATGACCAGGCGCCCTGCCGGTTCGGAACAAATTTCGAGGTATCGGCCAGTTCCCGGATCCTGGCGTCCCTCATGCGAAAAGCAAGTGTTGAATCGGGTGACAATGACTGTTCACCGGGCCGGTTTGCCAGGAACTTTGAAGTCTGGGCCGGTGATGAAGCGCGGATATTCCCCACACGTAAATAAAATGTATCCTGCCCCCATGACCGTTGCAGGCCACAGGTAAGTAAAACAGCAAATATGATAAATGATCTCATGTTTTTTTTCTTTAAAGGTTATACTGAACATTAGAGAAAGCAACGGTAGTACCCGGGTTAACGGTAGCACCATTGACGAGACGCGCCTCTACCTGCCCGCTGGTATAGATGGTGAGCACCCAGGTTCTGCCATCGGTATTCACTGTTACATACCTGACTGCGGATGGGCGGCATTCTCCGGTGATCTGTCCAATGATAATATTGGAATTTAGGGTTATAGTGCCGCCATTCACATTAAATATCATATAAAAGGTAGTCGTACCGTTAGAAGTGCTTGCCCCGCTGGCAATGGGATATAAGCCGCTGGCAATAGTAGCCGTACAACCCTGGGTGGAGCAGGTGCCATTGGCATTTGCATAAGCCTGCCCGTTCGTGTTCACATCATTGATCGCTTTCTGATCGGCATCGGCCTGGCTGATATAAGACATGTAAGTATTTGCAGCTACCGTATAAGTGACGGTGCTACCGGTACTGCCGCCGCCACAGTTATTACGGGTAAAGCTGCCCGATTGCGCGGTATTATACCAAACCTGGTTGCAGGTACCATTATTGTTGGCATAGGTTTGTCCGTTAAGGACTACATCATTATAAGCCTGCAGGTCGGCATCGGCCTGGCTGATGGAAGAAGTATAAGTACCGGCGGGCACTACGTAAGTAACCTGGCTACCAAGGTAGCCGCTGGAACAATTATTACGGGTAAAGGATTGTGAACGGGAAGTATTCGAATACACCGTTGCTACAGGACAGGCTTCGGGTTGCCCGGCAAAATTGTAACAGTTCTTTGATACAATATTCTTGTCATTATCCCGCACAACGTTTATTCTTCCCAAACCGTCAAATTCATAGGTGGTGGTCCTTCCGCCGGGATCTATTTCACCGGTTTTTCCTACCTGCGGATCGTAAGTAAAGGTGCTCATCTGGGCATCGGCCGGGAACACACGTACATCGTCAACAATGCCGCTGATGGTGGTAGGGCCGGTATAGGGCGTTTCATGGAACAACCATTTGCCGCCTACCCACGTCCACCATTGCATAATATAGTCCCTGTTATTGGGTGGTGTGAACTGCACCGCATAAGAGCCCGCATTGCTGTACCGGTTGCCTGTATGCGCACTACCGGCCACACCAAGGTTAACATCTTCGAACCCTTCATAAAAATACTCTCTGGTCATGGACGCAGAATTCTTCGGATATGTTCCGTAGATCTGAAAATCGAAGCCCGGCGAACTGGTTGTCGTAAACGTTAAAGTATAGGTACCGGCCTGCAGGTAAACACCATGCGTTATACTGGGAGGACAGTTTGAACCTGAAGGACCCATGCAACGGCTTCCACTCATATTCGAGGAGCCGGTGATCGTCCAGTTCCAGTTAATAACGCTCGTCAGGGGCCCATTGAGATTAATATTCCAGATGAGCATGCCTGCGTAATCGACGTTTATGGTTACCGTGTAGGTAGCGGCAACGGTATTGCCAAAACCGGCTGTTCCCTGGTTCACCTGTTGAAAAACGTCGGCATTGGCAACCGTTGCCACGGGATAGGTATTGTTATATCCATATAATACGCTGATGCTTTTACCACCGGTTTCCTTGCTAGCTACCAGGTTCATGTTGCTGGTTTCATACTTCATTGTTTTGGTAGTGAGCAGGGTGCTGCCTTTGTAACTGGCCGCGCTGGTGAGGTAAGGGGCCGTACTTCCCTGATAAGGGTAAGTATACGTATAATGTGTTTGCCTGATAGCGCCATTCCTGTTCGTTGTTTCATGTACCGGCGCATCGAGGTTGTTCATCGCCTGCAAGGTGTTCACCACGGTTTGTTCATCGGAAGTGATCATGGGAATGCCCGCATCATGTGCGTGATAAACCGTTTTGGTAGCGGTATTTCCTTTGGAGTCTGTACTTGATATGCTTTGAATGGTACGTTTATTGGTGCAATAGCTAAAGTTGGTAGCCGTTTCTATATAGTTGGCTGGCGTTAGCTGATCATACTCCCGCTTCACCACACCCGATAACCGGTAGTTCTCGATATTAGTATAATAAGTGGAACTGAGGTCCCTGAGGCTCGAATTACCATCGCACGAAGCGCTGGCAATATACGAGCGATAGGCCCAGCCTGATTTAGTGACTGGATTAGACAGACTTGTATATGAATTGATCTCTTCGGTAATTTTTTCATTGGCGGCAGTGTATT
This sequence comes from uncultured Niastella sp., assembly GCA_966211305.1. Lineage (GTDB taxonomy): Bacteria > Bacteroidota > Bacteroidia > Chitinophagales > Chitinophagaceae > Niastella. Next base: position 4,533 of record CBIHPC010000158.1, on the reverse strand, counting down.
CGATGGTAGATTTCAGCAGGCCTCGCTTAAATGCGAAACTGACGGAGGAAGTAAGCGTTGGCACGTTGGTTTCGCCGCAAAGCATACCGGTGCTGAACACATCGCCAAAATCGCTGAAGTTCTGGAAGTTACAAACCGTGTAGCCACCATTCTGCTGCACCGTTTTCACAGCGGAGTAACCAATGAATGTGCCATTAAGGTCGTAGATGTTTACCGCCGACTCAGAAAGCACTTTCTGTGCCAATAGCTGGCAGTTGTCTTCATCGATGGCGTTCACTACCAGGTACTGGTAGGCTTCTGTTTGTATTTGCCCCGTTGATTTTCCGGTAGCATCATTATATATGTACTGAGTCTGTATAATATCACCGGCCGACAGGCTCCTGGCAATGCTGCTAACCCGCAGACCGCAAACAGGAATATTGGAACCTGGATTTGACTTATAGTATGTATTGGCTTCATAGTTGATCGTCCATGTGGAGCCACCCAATTCTGCAATATTGGTCAATATGTCGGCTTTCGAATTATACTCATTTGCCGACCTTATGGAGGGGTCGCTCATTGGATCCATATTCGATAAAGGGAAAAACGATTTATAATATCCCCAGTAATCGAAATTCTCGGAATTGCGTGCGGGCAAATGTTGATTGGTGTTATAGGTAAATGATCGATACGTAACCGGCGTGGAGGTGGCCACGGTTCCGCCCGCCATGGTGATATTATCCAGCTTCAGCCGCAACAGGTTCACATCGGTAGTGGGATCGCCGAAATAACTATAGTTAAAGCCAAATGTTTTTAGGTCAGTTGTACCAATTGAACCGGTAGATTGCAGGGTAACCGACGTGAGCCTGGCCGCGGTGGTAATGTCACGCCGGTCGAAGGCATAGTTCAGATAGATATGTCCGGTTGGGCAGGCAATGGTCGCAACGTATTTGGGCTGAACGACCGTCATGGGAATAGGGTCGCTGGTATTGGTAACACAACCAGTGTTGTAGTAATACGTCCTCGTCCATTGATAATGATTCAGCACATCATTATTGGAAGAAGAGATGTAACCGAAACTTACATAATCTTTGGCATTGAAGCTGGTGATCCTGCTCAGGTACCAGGTGGTGGTAAAGGTATATGAACTGCCGTAGAGTGTAGTTACGGTTTTCTCTCTCTCGTTGTCGAAGGTGCCAAAGGTGTACGTATTACCGGCGGGATCGGTTACGGTAAAGGAGGAGTTTTGGTAACTCGCTGTGTTAAAGAAACCGGAAGAAGTGATCTTAATACCTGTTTCATTATTAAAGACCGCGTTGCCGTTCTCATCGAAGGTGAACTGAAGATTAAACGTTGGCGTTCTTAAATAATAGATATCCGGTTCCCCATCGGCGGTAACACCCACATACGAGGTGGCATCCCATCCGGTGATGGCTTTGTAATCGGCAGCGGACAAGCCAACACCGTCGGCCATGTTTTGTTTTATCTTCAGGCCATAGCGATTGGTACCCAGGTAGCCGTTTGGAAATTCATCGGGAAATCCACGCACCACGCGTGAAATGCTTCCACCTGCAGCCAGTTGCCAGCCAAGGCCTACACTGGTTGCAAAGTCCTGTACTTTTACACCCCGCCCTGCGGTATATTGCAAGGAAACCGGAACGTTCAGCGCACGGGACGACAATTCACAAAGCGGGATACTGACCTGAGCAGCTCCGGTGTAAAGGTCTACACCTACGCCGGATGTGCCTCCAACAGCATTAAGAAAGCTATTGTTCGGAGATGGAAAACCTAAGTTATTTAGGTTGCTTTGGGCAATGAGCTCTGCTACTGGCAGCAAAATCAGGCAGAACAGAAGGGTTTTGGTTCTATTTTTCATACATTAATTAAATACGAGATTGGAACAACTTAACGCAGGCTATACCCTATTCTGAACACCAGCGGGTTCGGCCGGGGTACCTGCTTATAACTTAAAAAATCCCATAGCAACTGCAGCTTTGTACCCTTCATGGGCTTTGAGTTGAAAGAAATTGTTTTGCTTATTCCGAGCAGGGCGCTTTGCTGCCATGCCGACTGATCTTTCAGATCGGTTATCTTTTTGATCACCGAAAGATAATTTCGTTCGTAACCACCCGTGATCCACCAGCGTCCCCTGCCCTGCTTTAATCCGAAAAGCGTAACGGGAAATTTCAGATCAATATAACTTCTGACACCAACGCCCTCGTGCGTAAGCACAATGTGGCGGATACTCTCGCCCAGCCCCAGCTTATAGGAAGCGCCGATGCCGATAGTACCGGCATCGGACAAACGGTATCCGACACCCAGACCCAGTTCTGATGTTGCAGGGAAATATCCGTTTGACTTATGTGATTGCAGGTTGGTAGTGAGTTCGAGCCGCTTTAAAAAAGATTTCGTTCTTTGTGAGTTTGGTTTAAATCCTTCGGGCATAATATCATCGCTGCCACGGTTACCTAACTCGTTCAACTTATTCTTCAGTTGCTGTAATTGCGCCTGGCCTGCCTGCATATTTGCCTGCATTACACTTTGCGCATTGGGGCCGCCGGCAGCCAGTTGGTTCCGGATTATTTCATTTATACCCGCCCGGGTTTGTAAACCCGACAGATCAACCGCTGACGATCCATTGCCCTGGTTGCCTGCTGCAAATAAACCAGCCAGCATGCCATTTTTTTGAATAAACTCCTGGAATGGTTTCATGCGGCCCAGGATCGACAATACTGTTCGTTCCATCTTCCGGCTGTCCCTGAGCGTTTCTTTTATTCCAATCAACTCCTCTGAATAATAATAGAGGTTTTTATTGATCTTTTTAAGCTCCTTTGATAACCCAAACCGGTTCAGCTGATCTTTTATATAGGTTTTGTTCTCCTGCAGGTAATGCCTAATATCCTCTGCATTCTTCAATTTGGTGGTCAACGCGGTAACATTTGTAATAGCATACCGTACTTCCCCCGCCTGCGTCCCTGCGAATGGAGATTGCTGTAAAAATTTAAGTGATGAAGTGATGGTATCCAATGCCGGCACATACCTGGAAAGGGTACCGGGTGCTGCGAGTTTACGCTGAAGGTCTTTATACTTTTGTTCAGAAACGATAGAGAAATTGCGGGCCGCAACAGAATCAACTTTATACAACTTGCGTAAAATAGATTTCTCATGTTTTTCGTACTTACGTAACGCCCTGGCCGATCTCTTATCTATTTTATTGCTGATCGATATAGACCTGTCAGCTATATCTTTTGTAAATGTTGCGGAGTATTTTGCAAGCTTATTAAATGTGGAGTCTTGAGTATAACCACTGAGCGGTTCAGCAAAAACAAGTAAGCAGGATAAAACCAGGTTATAGGTTTTCATTCAACCCTTTTTTTGATTGTAGTAAATAATGGCCAATTAAAAATGAAAAGGAAATTCAGACATTATGATGTGCGGCGCGGGGGCTACATCTAAGGCGGAGACACTGGCAGCAATCCTTACCCGATCCAAAACTGTAATCAAAAATTGCCCTATCCACTTGTACCGGTTAAGGCAATGTATAGTAGGACTGGTAAAAGTCCCATAATTAATCAACTTAGCGGCAAGCTGAGTGCCGATAAGACTAATGAGGAAGTTTTTATGGCTCATCCCCCGATGTTATTAAAATTAAGTAATTTGATTTTGCACCTGCTTCTACCCAGGTGCTTAACAAGACGGTACCCCGAAAAAAGGCTAATGCTTTTTTGTCAAAAGCAATACTTTTTTACCATAAATTTCCCGTTGCTAGGGCAATTGGTACTACCCACCGTCTGATTACTAATTACTACGCTTTCTGATTTTAATACATCGATAGGCTATGCATGGGTTGCATTCGATTGTAACTACTTTGCCGTTCTATTGATCTTAATCGAAGGTAGGGGCTCATTTGCAAACACATGGGTATCAATTGTTGCTTTGAAGGGTGCCAATTGTTGCATTGAAGGATATCAAATGTGTCCCTGATACCGCCAGTGGTGCTCCTGAACTACCTCTGTTTAGTATCAGGATCGTATCTGCGCTATACCCGCACTACCCATTTCCAGGTAAATGGGTAGTAAAAAGGTTGTGTTTCATTTGCCTTTAAAAATGAAGCGGATAAGGCGAGGGAGATAATGATTAGAGGATTACTTTACTGCGTCAGGCAGTTTATTAAGCGTTTTGCGTAAAGCCTTAAAAATGCAGAACGCTGAGGCCGAACACTAAACGCCAATTCCCGAATTTCGGGAATTTTGAATTTATTCGGCAAGAACGCATTTCGGAGGCAGGCGTTCAGCCTTAAGCATTAAGCATAATAGTATGAGTAAACGAACAGCCGAATACTGGATAAACAAATTACAACTGGCTACCCATATAGAAGGAGGCGCTTTCAAAGAGATCTACCGCTCGCCGGTTCTGGCGCCTTTGACAGCAAGAATTGACCATAGCCTAAAGCGGAACTAAGACCTTAAAACTTAGAATTTAATAACTTCTTCTTTTTGTAATAATAGTACACCGGAATACCCAATGCCGTAACGGCCAATCCCAACAATGAAT
>CBIHPC010000157.1:0-14155 GCA_966211305.1 uncultured Niastella sp. | reverse complement strand
CATAAGAGTTTATTTTAAAGGGTACGATCAACAACGCCGTCCCGTTTCTACGGGATGGTTTTTTTAAAAAGATCCAGAGAATGACTGCCCGCTCCCAGGGAAAAAGTTCATTGCCCATTGCATTAATATCCGCTGTTAGTGAATTACTGAAATTCCATTTCCTTTTACTGCTCCGATATCAACACTGATTGAGTAACTATTTGGTTTTTGTTGCTCGTCAGAAAAGCCTGTTTACCGCACTGTTTTACCTGATATGTGTTTAAAATAACGTAACAGCATGCTGTTATGGCAAGCGGCTGTTTGTACGCCGGCCCTCCGGGATTCCCGCGTGCTTTCCTATGGGCACGTCATACTGTAATTATTTAAATTTTATCAGATGGTCAAACTTTACCTCAAACCCAGTCAACAATTGAATATTCTGTTTGGTGCTATGCTGGCAATGGCATGTATGCTGGCTGCACCCGTTTCATTGCAGGCGCAGGGCCTCGAATTTAAAAATGCTACATTGAAAGAAGGCGATGAAGGCAGGGATGGTGCGGTGTACCTGTTCCCCAATGTAACCAATAACGTAAATGGCTATGTAAAGATCATTGGCCGTTCACATTCTGCGGTTAAACTATCGTCCATCGATTTAACCAGTACCGGTTTTAGCAAGGCATTTCAGCCCCATATCGCTTACAAGAACAGATCGGCAGGTAAAAGCGAGCGGGACTGGTGGATGGAATTCGAGATCTCTTTCCTTTCTGCCATCGACAACACGCCCGTAACCATTTCATCGATGGACCTTACAGCGCTTGATATAGACGGTGATGAAAACTATATTAACGAATGGGTGGCGTTGTATGGTTTTCAATCGTACACAACTGAATATCGTACATCATTACAGGTAGATGATCTGCTGGAAAGCATTTTAAACGTTCTGACGCTTACCGGTAAAAAGTTTTCCGGCCCGCTTAAAGATTATTCAGGCATAGATACCAGTGCTACCAGGTTGATGACTACCGCCAGGTTTGTCAATAAGAATACGTTCAGGGTGCGCGCCGGCGGGCATAGCGATGGCCGCGACATCGATACCGAACGCATGTATGCCTTCTGGTTCAAATCGTTTGCTTACCAGGCGCCTGTGAACAGCCCGTTACCGGTAAAACTGACCGCCTTTACCGCAAAAAAGAACGGCAATCAGGCGTTGTTGAACTGGAGCACGGAAGTTGAGAAAGACGTAAGTCATTTTGTGATCGAGAGAAGCCTGAACGGGAAAGACTTTACCGATGCCGGTGTGATATTTACTGATGGCAACAGCACCCTGCGGAAAGAGTATAGCTTTAAAGACGATATAAAGGCCATCACTTCGGGGCTTGTGTATTTCCGCCTGAAGGTGGTTGATATGGATGGAAAGTACGAGCATTCGGCGGTACGTATTATCAGGATCGATGAAGGTAATGCGGCAAAAAGCATTACCGTTTACCCCAACCCGGTAGCAAATGAAATAAGGGTAACACTGGCAAACAGCTGGCAGGATAGAACGGTGAACATCCAGATCATAAACGCCGGCGGGCAAAACATAAAGAGAATAAGCAATAGCGTACCCGGACAAACAGCTACGGTGAACGTGAGCGCGCTGCCGCCGGGATTGTATCTGCTGCAGGTGTCAGATGGCACGGAAACGGCCATTCAGCGTTTTGTTAAGATGAAGTAAGAACGGGAGAAGGGGACCGCAGCCCCGGACTGTAAATGCGCTTTAAAACGGTTTAAAAGAAGAAGTCCGAAAGCGGCGTTCGGTTAAGAGCGCCACTTTCGGACTTTTATATTATTCAGCCTTCCGGCCTGAATTATTTCTTCAACAGTTTTTTCTGATAAACCTGTTCAGCACCTGCTTTCACATCCAGCACATACATGCCTTTTGCGAGGCCGCCAGGAACGCGGATAAGCACTGAATGGCTGCCAACGCTTAATTGTTCGGTAGTTGTATACACCTCTTTTCCGAGGATATCGATCAGCCTGATGCGAACCTGTTCAGAAGTTTTTAATCTGATCTGAACGTTGATATCGCGATCGAACGGATTTGGAGTAGCTTCAACGGTGAGGTCGTTGGCATTGAGCCTGATGATACCTGAGTAATTGAAGCTGCCGCCTTTTTGATAAACCTTCAGGCGATAATAGCGAACGGGAGCGAAGGTATGCTCGAGGTCAATGAACTGGTAGCTGTTGGCTGTAACGAGGTTAGTACCTTTACCGGCTACTTTACCACTCGCTTTAAATGCAGTGCCGTTGTCAGAGTATTCAACTTCATAGTAGGCTACGCTTTCATCGCCGTTCATTGTCCAGTTCAATACCGATTTATTATCGTTCAGGCTGCCTTTAAATTTCAGGTTGTTCAAAGGAAGCACGCCATCTGAATAGAAGCAGGTAGGTGTTTGGCCGATATTCGTAGGGTCGCTTGAGTTTACGAACATTACGTTACCATCGGCATCGAGCAGGGTAATACGGCTCTGGTTACATACCTGTACGTTAGGCTGGGTTGCAACCCGGAAGGTTACCACAGCTGCATTTGCTGCACCGGGTCTAACGATACCGCCATCTTCGCCGAGGGTATTTACCAGGCGGCCGCCCGAAACGGCATATGGCATTACACCACCTACATCGGCAACGGGTATATTGTTCAATCTGGTTGTGCCTGGCAGGTAAGTGGTGCTTGGCGGAATATAATCGTACATGTACACACCGGCAGCGTTGATATTACCGATGTTGGTAACTGTAATTACATATTCAACCGTATCGCCGCCATTTACTGTTGGGCTGCCGTTTATGTTGTGGTAAGTTTTATCGGCAATGATAGAACTGGCCAGTACAGGAAAACCGCAGGATGTAAAGTCACCGGCGTGATAAACACCTGTTGTTGTAGCATTAATCTGCGTAGCCTGCATTGTTCCGAGGTCGATTCTGTATACGTCGTTATACTGTCCGCCGATGAATACCTGGCCTGCAGCATTGATGGCCAGCGCAGCGGTATTCCCTGGCGCATAAGAACCAACCGTACCCATAAAGGTGGCTACCTTGGTAGTTGGGTTGATCTTATACATGTTACCGCTGTTGGCGATCATATATAACTTGCCCGAACCATCGGCAAAAAGGTCGCCCCCACCGTCATTCAGTACATCCCTGCTTCCATTGGTTGCTGCGTTGATGAGTGGGCCCATGCGTGTGATCTGAGGCACATTGGAAGCGTCAACATAGAACCTGATGAAGTCCTGGCAGTTTGAAGTAAGCGCGTAGCAATAGCCATCGGAGCCAAAGCCCATACGGTTCACATTCCAACCGCCACCGGTTGTGGTTTCCAGCGGGTAACCGGTAAACCTGTATGCCGTGTTATTGCTTAGGTCAACGTAACAAAGTGTTGCGGCGCTGCTGCTGGTGTTATTCACGAAATAAACCCTGTTTGTGTTTATATCATACGCGATAGCGGCACTATTATTCAACAGATCTACCCCCGAGAAGCCGTTATGGCTGATTAAGTTATTCGTAAAGGCATCGCGCTGGGTGCCACTGGTGCCGTTGAAAAGAAGACCTCCTCCAACACCGGAAGTGGTATTTACATCTCTTAAATAACTGAAAGGGGAGGTATTCGTTGCATTGGAAGGCGTTACCTGGTAAACCACGTTACAGGCCGACTCCTGGTTCAGGTTGGTAACAACGGTATTGGTTGCCTGAATGGTGGCAACACCGTTTTGGGTGGCATCGATGGTAGCGTTGTTAAAGACACTACCGCCGTTGGCTGTTACTAAAACACGAAATACGACGATACAGGTTACGCCGGGCGCGAGAATACCAACGCCAAACGTTGGAGATCTTACATAACCGCCACTGGCCGAAAAAGGCATTCTGCCGCTAACGTCAGCAAACGGTGCACCATTCATTGTTGTTGAGTTGGGTATATACGATACGCCCGCAGGGATGTTATCGTACATTCTGCATGCAACGAAGTTTTGGGCGGTCATGTTGGTGATGTTGATGCGATAAATTAACTCGTCACCTACACTTGCTGTTGTACCGTCGCCACCAGTCGTGAAGTTTTCCACTGTTTTGGAAAAGAGAATGTCCTGTGCCTGCGCAGCCTTAAAGCCAAATAGCAATAAGGTAAAGAGCAGGGCGCTCAAAGGGTAGAATTTAAAATTCATAGGTTCCGGATTTACACATGAAAGTTTTCTAATTTAATTCAGTCATCATAATAAAGAAACAGGCCTCGCACTGCTTCATAAATTATAACCTATATGATTTCTATTTAGTTTTCTATACTTATTCGTTTTGTTTCATTTGTTCGCGGTTTTTAAATGTTATCTATAGTAATTGTATCAGTTGTTCAGTATCAGTTCAGTCAATATGTATTTTCAATGTTTTTTGTGAACGTTGGTTGCTTACGGGTACAAGTGCCTTGCACCTGATAATTATAACCGGGTAAACTTGCTGGAACAATGATGAAAGGATTATATAGCGCAGGGGTTCGGTTAAAAAGGAAAAAGTTTCCTTTAACCGTTGGGGCTTCAGCAGGGCCTGGTAGCCTGCTGGGGTCATGCAGCGGCTAAATACATCTAAATGAATAGATGCTATTGAAGGAGTTTTGATCCTTTTCATAGTTTACGGTACGGATATATTCTATTAAAGACGAAAGTTGATACCTTTTCGTCAATCGTACAACGCAAAAGCACGATGGATATTTTACGGGTAAATATGTACCCGTTTTTGAGTGGATACATTAAGAATTAATCGATATTGAAACAAGGTTTAAATCAATAAGTAACAAATAACGTCCTGATTTCATTTCTGGCAAAAACGAATTAATTTGTTGATAAACAATGATATACTTGTATATTGCCATATATTCCGTTTTTGGGAGATATGGGGATAAGTTTCAGAAATAATTTGGTTTATAGTATAAACTACTTTATGTTTGAAGTACAAATTACAACCAATGCTTCAGATACTTCCGCTGCTTGTGTTACTCTTATCCTTCCTGGCCGGTTCGGCCCAAACTGTAGTTTCAGGAAAAATAAAAGACGGAAAAGGCCGCCCGGTACAGGGGGCCAGTATAACCATAAAAGACACCTATGATGGCGCTACCAGCGACTCATTGGGCGCATTTCAATTCAAAACAACCGAAAAGGGCGAGCAAACCTTATTGGTAACATCAATAGGGTTTAAACTGCATGAACAAAAGGTCACCATTGCGGGTACAGCCCTGCGATTTGATGTGGTACTGAAGCAGGAGCCCAATGAGTTGACTGCCGTTACAATTACCGCCGGTTCTTTTGAAGCCAGCGATACCAAACGTACCACCGTGTTGAACTCAATTGATATTGTTACCACGGCAAGCGCCAATGCCGATGTTACCGGCGCCATTAAAACGTTACCGGGCGCACAACAGGTGGGAGAGAGCGAAGGATTGTTCGTTCGCGGCGGTACCGCCCAGGAAACCAAAGTATTTATCGACGGCACGCTGGTGAACAATTTCTTTTTTAGTAGCGTTCCCGACATAGCCCAGCGGGGCCGGTTTTCCCCTTTTATTTTCAAAGGCACCGTTTTCAGCGCGGGCGGTTATTCGGCATTGTATGGCCAGGCGCTTTCTTCCGCCCTTATCCTTGAGTCGGTCGACCTGCCCGATCAATCCTCTGCCAGTGTAGGCGCATCAACCGTTGCATTGAATGCCGGGTTTCAAAAGCTATCAAAGAAAAAAAACGCCAGCTGGGGTGTTAATTACAGTTATGTGAACCTGGTAGCCTCCTTTGCATTGATAAAACAGCGTCCCGATAACTTTAAGATCCCTGAATTTCATAACGCCGATTTTAACTTTCGCGTTAAGACTTCCAAAACAGGAATGCTGAAGTTTTATGGCTATTTCAATTATAACCGGCTTGGCGTACGCCGTCCCGATATTGATTCAACCATTCTGAAAAACGCTTTTGATCTTACCAACTTCAACCTGTACGGTAATTTGTCGTGGAAAGAAAAGCTCGGTAAAAAATGGCATTTGTACCTCGGCGCCTCCTATAGCACCAATACCGATAAGATCGGGAATGAACTGCAGAACCAGCACAACCAGGTGGTAATGGCTACCGATGAACCGTATGATACCAAAAGCTTTCAGGTAAAGCAATACGGCGACCTGGCTACGATAAAGACAGTGCTCGAGCGAAGATTATATGGTTTAAGCGCCATTCGCTTTGGCGGCGAGTATATGTACTTTACCGATAAAAATGACTTTACCAATACGTATACAACCAATTATATAAATGAGGCCGACGATCATTTTAAAGCTGCTTTCGCCGAAACGGATGTGTACATAACCAACGACCTGGCCGCTAAAATAGGTGGCCGCTTCGAGCACAGTTCTATAATGAAAAAAACGAACGTTGTGCCCCGGGTGTCACTGGCGTATAAAGTAGGCAGTAAAGCACAGGCTTCGCTGGCCTATGGCATCTTTTATCAGAAACCGGAGAAAGATTATTTCCTGCGCGGTTATGCCTTTAATGATCTTTTATATACGAAAGCCACCCACTACATAGCCAACTACCAGATGGTAAGCAGGGATTATACATTGCGCATAGAAGGCTTTTATAAAAAATATGAGCATCTGATAAAAACGTACGGCAGCAATAACAGTGGTATTATTGACAGTATCGGCAATGGCGGTTTTGGCGATGCCAAAGGTATTGAACTGTTCTGGCGCGATCGTAAGACCCTGAAGAATGTCGATTACTGGATCTCGTATTCTTACCTCGATACAAAAAGGGATTACCTGAATTATCCGTATGCCATTCAACCTAATTTTGCCGCTACCCATACTGCCAGCCTTGTAGTGAAAAAGTTCGTTACCAAATTAAAGACGCAGTTCAACGGCTCCTATACGTTTGCTACGGGCAGGCCTTATTATAATATACGATATAACAACAGCGCCGGAAAGTTCCTGATCGCCGATCAGGGAAAAACCATCGCCTACAACAGCCTTAGCTTTAGCGTTAATTATTTACCAAACATCGGCAATCCGAAAGCAAAAAGATTTGCAGTATGGGTGTTTTCAGTTAACAACGTTTTGGGCAGCGATCAGATCTTCGGTTATAACTATTCTTACAACGGCTTGCGAAAAGACCCCATTCTGCCAACTTCCCGGCGGTTCTTCTTTCTGGGATGTTTCCTGAGCTTTGGGGTCGACAGAAGCGATGATGTTATCAATAGTAATTTGTAATAACAGAACGATAATCACAAATGAAAAAAACGGTAAAAACAAAATCAATCATCATGAAGAAAATTTTTGTTGCATTTCTTTCGCTTGCCATAGCGACACAGGGTTTTGCGCAAAGCGAAAAGTTTACAAAGGCAATGACTGCCGCCATCGCTCAATGGGATTCGGCTAAAACCGCTGACGATATGCTGTCGGTTTCAGCAACCTTTGAACGAATTGCCGAAGCTGAAAAAACACAATGGCTGCCTTATTATTATGCTTCACTGGGCCAGGTATTGTATGCTTTCATGAAAAACGATATGTCTAATAACGATGCATATGCCAGTAAAGCGGAAGCCCTGCTTACAAAGGCCGACGGGTTGCAACCGGATAATTCAGAGATCAGCTGTGTAAAGTCAATGATAGCAACAATGCGCATGCTGGTAAACCCACAGGCACGCTGGCAGCAATATGGTGCTACCATTCAAACAGAGCTGGAGAATGCAAAAAAGCAGGACCCTGCCAATCCGAGACCTTATTATTTGCAGGGGCAGAACCTGCGCAATACACCCGAGCAGTTCGGCGGCGGCTGTAACAGCGCCAAACCTTTGCTGGAGGAAGCGGTGAAAAAATTTGAAGCATTTAAACCTGCTTCTGCCATTGCGCCCAGTTGGGGAAAGGCCCAGGCTGAAAAAGTGCTGGCTACCTGTAAATAAACAAAATGGTTCACACATTGATGCAACGGTGTGTGAACCGTTTTCTTCTATATGAATTGGAGCGGCAACAGTTTTCGCCGCGCGAACATTTAACTAAGGTTCCTGTTATATGGAAAAAGAAACCAGTTTTTCGCACGCTGAAAGTTTAGCGCTGATTGAATCGATGATCAACCGGGCTACCAACCGTTTTAATGAAGACGGATTTTTGTATTTATTATGGGGCTGGGTGGTATTTCTTTGCAGCGTAACCGAGTTCATTTTACTACAGGTACATTTCAAGCAGCATTACCTGGTATGGTCGCTTACGTGGGTGGCCGTTATTTTTCAGATCTTCTTTCTGCGTAAAAAGCGGCGAAAACAAACCGTGCGTACCTATACCGATGATATTGTGAAATATGTATGGTTAACTTTTGTCATCATCATGTTCCTGATGGCGGTGGTCATCGGCTACATTCAGGGAAAGGAATATTATAAGCTCATCGATCCGGTGTTCCTTGCTATATATGGGATGCCAACCTTTTTGTCGGGCGTAATTTTACGTTTTAAACCCCTGATGGCAGGCGGCATAGGTTGCTGGTTCCTGAGTGTTCTATGTACTATAGTACCACTGGAATATCAGTTGTTGCTGGTGTCGGCGGCTATGATTATAGCATGGATCATTCCCGGATATTTATTGCGGATGAAATTCAGGAAAGCGAACAATTAGCGACTGTAACTGTGTTAATATAAGGTATCATTAAAGGTTGAAAGCGATTGCAATGGAGTTTAAAGATCTGGATCCGATATTACATTCCCAACTGCGGCTGGCGGTTGTTTCGCTTCTCATTAGTGTGAAGGAGGCAGAGTTTACATTTATTCGTGAAAAGACCAATGCAACAGCCGGTAATTTAAGCGTGCAGATAAACAAACTGAAAGAGGTTGGGTATATTGAGGTTGTGAAACAGTTTAAAGATAATTATCCGCAAACCATGTGTAAAATAACCCCGGCGGGTGTTGCCGCGTTTGATGAGTATGTAAAGAATTTGCAAACCTACCTCGGAGTAAAAATAAAATAACCCCCACTTTTTTGGAAAAGCAGGGGTTTCTTACCTGTGAAACTCAATTTATTCTTTGATCAGTTTAACCATCATGCGTTCCTTGCTGTTAACCGTAACATCGAGCGTGTAAGCGCCGGGTTGCAGGTTGCTGCTTCCCTCCATTATAAAATTGTTGGCTCCTGCATCGGCTTTGGATGTTTTATTCATCACTATAGCGCCATCGGCATTTAATATTTTAAGGGCAACATAGCTGCTTGAATTCAATTGCGCGGTTACCGAAATATCATTCTTCGCCGGGTTGGGTGTAACACTCACCATTTTCACCGCAAGCGTATTGTACACACGCACTACCAGTAGCCGGCTTGTTGCTACTTTACCATTAATATCAACCTGCTTCAACCTGTAGTACAAATCTTTTTTCAGTGCCGTATTCTTGCCAACTTCGTCGTTGAATGAATATATTTTTCTTTTGGTTGAAACACCTTCCGATTTTATTGTTCCGGCGGTATGCCATTTGCGGCCATCGAGGCTTCTTTCCACCTCGAAGCGGTCGTTATTGAATTCGTATGCGGTGGCCCATTTCAATACTACATTACCGCCATCATTATACAGCCCTGCGAAATCGTTAAGGCTTACCGATTCATCGGGAAAGCTCAGTTTCACTTTTGCATCCTGTGAGCACAGACGGCCGTAACCATTGTCGCAAACTTTATAGGTAAAAGTGGTTGAGTTACCGCTAAAGCCCGGGTTGGGGGTGAATATAAAGCTGCCATCGCCGCGCAACTGCACTTTCCCATCGGGTGAATTGCTGATGAGGTAAGCGTTGAAATAATCACGGTCTGCATCACGGTCATTTACGGTAACCTGTCCGGTTGCGGTACGATCGGGGAAACCGGTAAGATCATCATTCACCGCAACAGGTGATGTATTGCAACCTTCGCTATAATGTAAACCGGCAGAAATAACCAGTTGATCGATGGCAATGCGGGTATTGCCGCCGGTACCCTGGTAGTTCAGGAATACTTTATATACACCCGGTTGTAAGTGCTTAAATGTTTTGTTGTAATTGTACATCGATCTGGCAATGTTGGGGCATTCAAAGCTGTCAAGCCGGTTTACGATGATATTGTTGGGATCGGTTAAATAAACCTTTATCCACCGGCGGGCGCCTTTTTCAAAAGCCTGGTCGAATTGCCAGTTAAACGATACGTTTACCTGATCGGTTACATCCAGTACCGGCGTATAAATACCGGTGCGTGCATTGGGTGAAATTACCGGCCCCGGCACCAGCCAGCCATCGTTTTCTGCGGTGGCGCGGGTGATGTCAACTTCAGACAATGACCAGCAGTGAGTTTGTAAGTATCCTTTCACCTGCGTGAGAACAACACCGTTCCTGGTGTCGAAGTTTTCGGTAACCTGGGCACTGGTTCCTGAAACCAGCAGACCGGTTACTATCAGTAAGCATGAGATGCGCTTCATTATTTACAGTTTCAGCGTTAAATAATAGATACGCCAATGCGGTTTGTAAATGAGCCCGCATGGGTATTCAAAGGCAATGCGTTGTTTAAAGGATACAAACGATCACGGGAGGGTAATACGAAAACGAGGAAATTACGTAGGAATTGGAAGGTATTTATACGATAAAATGCAGTTCAAGGAAGATTAAAACCGTCGACTGTTTCATCTGAACTCTGCTATCATTCAAATAGTCAGCGGCTTATGTAGGTCTTTGGAATTTTGCAGGCAGATCTTTTAAATCTGCGGACTACGGAATTATCAGAGGATGTGTAGGGATGTTACAAATGTAACTAACGGTTTTGTCTTTTGCAAGCTGGACCGGATAAAAAAATATTTTGGTTAAATCGGTCTTAATAATAGCCGGTAGCAACTATATTTTTCAGGCCCGAACCAATTCGGGTTGTAATTTGTACAACTTATTAATACGTATGTCTGCGATCATAAATGTCAGTAATTTAAGCAAGCAGTATCGTGAGTTGAAGGCGGTGAATAATATCTCGTTCACTGTGAATGCAGGCGATATATATGGTTTTCTGGGACAAAATGGCGCCGGTAAATCCACCACTATACGCATGTTGCTAACGCTCATTGAGCCAACAGCAGGGAACATAGAATTGTTTGGTAAAAATTTATATTCCCACCGTAAGGAAATATTGCGTCAAATAGGCGCTGTAATTGAAAAGCCCGATCTGTATAAATATCTTACCGCATATGAGAACCTTTCGCTGTTTGCGAAAATGAGTGGCGCAACGGTCACTGAAAAAAAACTGAATGATCAGCTCGAGCAGGTAGGGCTTTCGAAACGGGCGCACAGCAAAGTGAAAACTTTTTCGCAGGGGATGAAACAACGCCTTGGAATTGCGATTGCCCTCATACACGATCCGCAGTTGATAATACTCGATGAGCCAACCAATGGCCTCGATCCACAGGGTATTGCAGATATTCGTAATTTGATCCTGCACCTGAGCAGGCACCAGGGAAAAACCATTCTGGTGTCATCGCATCTGTTACATGAAATTGAATTGATAGCCAACCGCATGCTCATTATAGACAAGGGTGAAAAGGTAATGGAGGGAACTGTTGCCGAACTGGTTGATCCGGCCAACACCATCGTGCATCTTGAAGTTACCAATGTTCAGGAAGTGATGGCCTGGCTGCAAAACAGCAGGTGGAAGGCAAGCCTGCAGGCTCAGGAACAGAATAAGAATGTTATTCTGCTGCGTATGAATAAAGCGCAGGTGCCTGAGTTAACTACCGAACTGGTAAATGCCGGCGCAGGTATTATGTCGTTACAACCGCAGAACTCCCTGGAATCTTATTTTCTGTCATTAACAACCGAAAACCGGCATGTGGACACTTTTACAAATTGAGCTTTTTAAAATATTCAAACGTCCTCGTACTTATATTGCTTTTATTGCCATTGCGGCTATCGTTACGTTAATTCAGCTGGCCCTGTACCTCGATGGTAAAACCTATGTGGGTTTCATGTTACAAAGCATAGAGCGCTTCAATGTGGAAGGCAAGATCCTCAATGGGTATTTTGTATGTTATTTTATACTGCAAACGCTGCTGATTCATGTGCCGTTGCTGATAGCGCTGGTTGGTGGTGATATGATAGCCGGTGAGGCGAATATGGGTACATTACGCTTATTGATAAGCAAACCCATCAGCCGCTCTGCTTTACTGGTAAGTAAATTCCTGGCCGCTTCCATCTATACTTTATTATTGTTGATATGGATGGCCATTCTGTCGTTGTTCCTTTCGCTGCTGATCTTTGGTTCAGGCGACCTCATGGTGTTCCAAAGCCAGGTGATCATTCAAATACCTGCTTCGGATGTATTCTGGCGTTATATAGCCGCCTTTGGCTTTGCCGCTATTGCCATGACAACGGTAGCGGCCCTGTCGTTCTTTTTATCGCTGTTTGCTGAAAATTCAATTGGTCCCATTGTGGCAGCCATGAGTATCGTAATTGTTTGTACCATTCTTACCACAATGGACCTGCCATTGTTCTTAACAATGAAACCATACCTGTTCACATCGCATATGTTGGGGTGGAAGGGATTCTTTGATATTCAGGCAACCACCGGCAACAGTGCCGTGCCGGGCAGCATCCAGAACCTGCCGGGGATACTTCGATCGGCATCCATACTGGTAGTGCATATCATACTTTTTGTAACCGCAGCTGTTGTCATATTCAGAAAGAAAGATGTGCTTTCGTGAAGGGATGGTCGTTATGTATTTTCGGCAATCGTAAAATGGAAAATACTGCCTTTACCGGCTTCCGATTCTACCCATATTGTGCCGCCGTGCAGTTCAACTATCTTTTTACAATGCGCCAGCCCGATACCCGAGCCTTCATACACCGAGCGATTGTGTAACCGTTGAAAGATGATGAATATGCGTTGCTGGTATTGTTTTTCTATTCCAATGCCATTATCGCGGAACTTAAAGTGCCAGTGACTGTTTTCTTTGGATGTAGAGATGTCTATATGCGGGGCAATACCCGGTTGTTGAAATTTGATCGAATTGCTGACCAGGTTTTGAAATAATAGTTTCAGTTCTGTTGGAAAAGCATTTACTACCGGCAGGTTCTCCGCGGTAATAATCGCTTTGTTTTCCTTTATCACTTTTGCCAGGTCGGCCATTACTTCGGCGAATGCGGTATTGCAGTCAACCGGTTCAAATTGTTTTTCGCGGCCAATGCGCGAGTAATCGAGCAGGTCTTTGATCAGCGTTTTCATTCTGTCTGAGGCTTGTATCACATAATCGATATACCTGTTGGCGTTTTCGTCAATCCTGCCATAGTATTGTTTGCGAAGCAGCTCAACGAAGCTGGAAGTAGTGCGCAAAGGTTCCTGTAGGTCATGCGAAGCTAAATATGCAAAATGATCCAGTTCTTTGTTCTAGATCTCCAGTTCGGCAGTGCGGTGTTTAACTTTTTTCTCCAGTGAAAGGTTAACGTCCCTGATCTCTTTCTCGCGGCGCGTCTTCTCTGAAATATCGCGAATGGCGGCCGTTATCAGTAAACCTTCTTCGGTATCGAGCGGGCTTAAACTTATTTCTACCGGGAATTCGTCCCCGTTCTTACGGCGGCCCAGTAATTCAAGGCCAACCTCTGTTGAACGAACGCCCGGAATATCATAAAATAATTTTCGCTGTTCGTTTGGCGCGGCGCGGAACCGTTCGGGTAATAATAATTCTACGTTATAACCGATAAGCTCATTTTTTTTATACCCGAAAATAAGTTCGCATTTATTGTTCACCAGTTGAATGGTTCCTTTTTCACCAACAATAACAATAGCATCAGGCGCGCTTTCAAGCAGGCCTTTAAACTTTTGTTGCGCCTGTTCAATTTCCCTGATGCTTCGCTCCAGTTCTTCGGCCATGCTGTTGAAGTTATGGGCCAGAATACCTATCTCGTCTTTGGAGAATGCCTTTGCTTTTCGGTTGAATTCTTTTTTTGCCACAGCTTTGGCCGATTGCAGGATTTCGTTCAATCCTTTCTGTATGTTACGGCTAACTATAATAGCCAGTGTTAACCCGGTTACTTCAACCGAAAGGGCAATGGCAAATAGTAATTTCAGCACCAGGTTTTCGAGCCAGCGTGATCCCTCGCCCAGGGTATAGGAAAAATCATCTTCGAGTTTTGTGAGGCGGGCATTTAATGGATC
>CBIHPC010000156.1:0-14161 GCA_966211305.1 uncultured Niastella sp. | reverse complement strand
TGGTAACCATCCTCCCGTTTGCGTACAACATGAAGGCCCAGATTTATTTTGCAGTTGGGGAAAACAACCATTTTTATAAAATCTCAAATTTCAAATCGCAAGAATCAAATAAATAAAACGCAAAAGACAAACCTCAAACCACAGAATATATAAAAAAAAGTGCTTAGCACTTCAATTGCCTAATGGAATTTGAAAATTGGGATTTTTTTGGAGCTTGGGATTTGTATTTTGGGAATTTTGATTTTACCCTCTGTTCCGTTTGCGGCTATTTATTTCATCGCGAATGGCGATGGCCCTGATATAGTCTTCCTGTTCAAGCACCTCGTTCAGCAAGGTGGTCAGTTCATCGAGGGTGAGGGTTTTCAGATCGTCGGTACCGGCAGAAGATTCGGCGGCCACGGCTTCGCGGGGCTGTTTTTTCTTACCGGAAGGATCTTCCATCAAAATACCGGCGCTTTCGAGGATATTATCGTAGGTATAAATAGGACATCCGAAGCGTACGGCCAGGGCCAACGCATCGGATGTTCTTGAATCAATTTCAACAGTATCGTGTTCGCTTACACAAACCAGCTTTGAATAGAATATGCCCTCCTGCAGATCGCAGATCACGATCTCCTGCAGGTCAATATTAAAGGCATTCATGAAATTTTTCATGAGGTCATGCGTGAGCGGGCGGCTTGGATGCATTTTTTCCAGTGCAACGGCTATAGCCTGAGCCTCAAAGCCCCCGATAACGATCGGCAGCCTGCGCAACCCGTTTACTTCTCCCAACACAACAGCATAGGAATGAGTTTGCGTAATGCTGTGTGACAAGGCAACTATTTCCAACTCTATTTTCTTCATAACGAAAGCACGAAACTAAGGGATTTTATTCAAAAAATGAGCCTTAATCCTTTAGCCTCATTTCATTGAATATGCCGGGTTTATTTATGCCATTCCTTTCAGCTTTTTAACCGCTTCCGTTATTTTGGGAACTATGTCAAATGCATCACCCACAATACCATAATCGGCTGCTTTAAAGAAGGGGGCTTCGGGATCTTTATTGATAACCACTATCACCTTGCTGCGGTTCACACCCGCGAGGTGCTGAATGGCTCCCGAAATGCCGACTGCAATATATAAATTAGGAGCAATAGTAAGGCCAGTTTGTCCAACATGTTCATGATGGGGGCGCCAGTGCTCATCGGCCACAGGGCGGCTGCAGGCGGTTGCGGCGCCAAGGGCATGGGCCAGGTTCTCGATCAGTGCCCAGTTATCGGGCCCTTTTAAGCCACGGCCGCCACTTACCACTACTTCGGCTTCGCTTAAGGGTACTTCGCCCGACGCTTTATTCACGGCTTTGATCTTTACTTTTGGGGCATCGACAGTTACTGAAGCAGGAACAACTTCAGCGGTGCCGCTGCCTTCCGTTACCTGGTAGGAGTTGGGATTGAGCGAAATTACCCTGATAGCTGAATTGATAGTCAAATTAGCGAAAGCCTTACCGGAAAAAACGTTTTTCTTTACGGTGAAACCGTTGGCAGTATCCGGCAATGCAACTGCACCGGGCACAAAACCGGCTTTGAGACGGGCCGCCAGCCGCGGAGCGATAGCTTTACCATCAACATTGTTTGAAAATATGATCACTTTTGACCCGGCTGCCTGCGCAACCTGGGCAATTACTTTTGTAAAAACCTGTGCATCGAAGTGATTAAGGGCATCATTGGCCACATGGTGTATCTTTTTTACCCCATATTTTCCCAATGCAGCCAGGTCACCGGCTGAAACCGCGCCTAATACCACACCTTCGGCGGATGTGCCTAATTGTTCTGCTACTTTGGCACCATAGCTCAATACTTCATAAGAAGCTTTTTTAACATGTCCATCGGCCTGATCTATAAATACTAAAACCATAATTTGCTAATTTGATAATGTGCTGATATGCTAATGGAGAATGCAACCGGCACATTGGTAAATTGTAGTTCTGTTTAATAATAAAACCAGCGTAGAAAGTGCGACGGCATTAGCACATTAGCTAATTGGCACATCAGCACATTTGGTTTAGATGATTTTCGCTTCTTCGTGCAGTAAACGCACCAGTTCGGCCGGGTTATCGGCCGGAATCAGTTTTACACCTGCTTTCGCTGGGGGCAATTCAAAACTGGCAATGGTGGTGAGCGTATCGGCAGCAGCCGGCTCCAGTACTTTCAACGGTTTGGTACGGGCGCCCATAATACCTTTCATGTTGGGAATACGCTGTTCGGCCATCCCTTTCTGACAGCTAACTACAACGGGCAGATCCACTTCACAAACTTCTTCACCGCCTTCAATTTCGCGGGTGATGGTAGCGGTAGTGCCATTCAGTTCAAATTTAATGGCGAGAGAAACATATGGCATGTCGAGCAGTTCGGCCACCATACCGCCTATGGAAGAACCATTGAAATCGATGGTTTCCTTACCGGTAAAAATGAGATCATAGTTCCCCTGTTTGGCCACCTCGGCAATTTGTGAGGCAATATAGAAACTATCGGTGCTGGTGGTGTTCACCCTGATGGCTTCGTCGCCGCCAAGTGCGAGGGCTTTGCGGATAACCGGTTCAGCATCGGCGCCGCCCACGTTAATGAGGTGCAGCACTGTAGAAGGATCTTTTTCTTTTAATTCAATAGCGCGCACAAGGGCATACCACTCATCGTATGGGTTGATGATCCACTGTACGTTATCCTGTGCAAATTTCGTATTGTTATCGGTGAAAGCTATTTTTGCCGTGGTATCCGGCGTTTTGCTGATGCAAACTAATATCTTCATTGGCAATAGATTTATTGGTTCATTGGTTGTTTATGCAACCATGTATACAAATATACATGCCATAAAGATACATTTTGATATTTTATGGATTTTTTAATTGAGGAATTATGGACCGTATAACCCAACTGAAGGAGTTTTTGCAGGCATCGCCCGGTGACAATTTTTTAAGACATGCACTGGCCCTGGAGTACATAAAACTGGGCGATGACAGTACGGCGAGGTCAATTTTTGAGGAAATATTGACCCAAAATCCGGGTTATATTGGTTCTTATTATCATTTGGCCAAACTGCTGGAGCGAACCGGCGATACTCCTGCGGCAATAACATGGTATGAAAAGGGGATGGAGGCGGCTAAACAGGCGGGAGAAAAACACGCCTATGGCGAGTTGCGGAGTGCATATGAGGAGTTGACCTTTTAACTGAATGAAATGGATAAAAAAGAAGAACTTAAGGGCGTTGTTGAAGCATATGAAAGCGGAAAGGAAAACGAACAACAAACCCTGAACAAAATAAAAGAACTGACGGGGAAAGATTGTACCGGTGCAGAAATAAGGGGGTACCGTTCGTACACCTGCCTCAATGATTTTTGTGAGAACTTACTTACAGAACCTGTTGCCGACTGGGCGGCTATCGATGATGAAAGAGCGCTTTTATTGATCAGGGAAATAATAAGTAATATAACCAAAGATCATATTATACACAGGAACAGCGAGGCATTGGAAAAGCGATACCGAAAGAAAGCAGGCTTTATTTCAGATCTGATCTTTTACCGGCACATTACCGATGATCCGGCGATACTTGAGCAGTTAAAAAAGGATACAACAATATACTTATAGCATCTACAACTTCCATCTCTCCAGAACCACTTATTATTTCATGGCCTTACTTCAGGAATTTCAACAATATATTTCCGATAATCGTCTTTTTTTACCAAAGGATAATTTACTGTTGGCCGTGAGCGGCGGTATTGACTCCGTTGTACTGTGTGAATTATGCAAACGATCGGGTTATAATTTTGTAATAGCACATTGCAATTTTAAATTAAGGGGCGCCGAGAGCGAACGCGATGCCGCGTTTGTACAGCAGCTGGCCCAAACGTATAACGTTCCTGTGTTGATAAAGGAATTTGAAACCCGGGCGTATGCCGGTGAGCACAAATTAAGTATCCAGGAAGCTGCCCGGGAACTAAGATACTCGTGGTTTGCAGAGCTGTTGCAACCGGCGACCCACTCACCACTCACCACTCACCATTCACCAACCAGCGTTCTTACTGCCCATCATTTAGATGACAACATAGAAACCATGCTGATGCATTTCTTCCGCGGTACGGGCATTCATGGTTTGCGGGGTATGCTGCCTAAACAGGGGCGTATAGTACGCCCGTTGCTGTTTGCCCGCAGGCAGGAAATAAAACAGTTTGCCGCAGAGAACGATCTTACCTGGGTTGAAGACAGTTCCAATGCATCTGATAAATATTCCCGAAACTATTTCCGCCACCAGCTGATACCACTGGTACAAAAAATATATCCCGAAGCAGAAAATAACCTGGTGAACAATTTACGCCGGTTTGCAGAGATGGAACAATTGTATGAACAGGCTGTAGACCAGCACAGGAAAAAGCTGTTAGAGCAAAAAGGGGCGGAGGTGCATATTCCTGTGCTGAAGCTGCAAAAAGCGGAGCCGTTGTATGCTATCGTATACGAAATAATAAAAGTATTTGGTTTTTCACCCGCACAAACAGAAGAAGTGATCAAACTGCTCGGTAGCGAGTCGGGCCGTTATGTGCAATCTGCCACCCATCGCATTATAAAGAACAGGCGCTGGCTGATCATAGCGCCCGCCCAATCGGAGCAGGCCCAAACGCTGGTGATTGATGAGGACGAAAACAAAGTGGTATTTGAGAACGGCGAACTGGCATTTGAGCAGTTGACAGGCAAAAATGTACAACTGGTGAATGATGCAGCCATTGCCCTGATCGACAGGGCTGCGTTACAGTTTCCCCTGTTATTACGCAAATGGAAAAAAGGCGATTATTTTTACCCGTTGGGGATGAAAAAGAAAAAGAAACTGGCGCGATTCTTTATCGATCAGAAGCTATCGCTCACCGATAAGGAAAAGGTATGGGTGCTGGAAAGCAATAAAAAGATCCTGTGGGTGGTGGGGCTTCGGATAGATGACCGCTTTAAGCTCACGAAAGCTACGAAGCAGGTGTTGAAAATACAGTTTACAAAATAATAAAGGGTTGTTTTCCTGCCGGCTAACAACCCTTCTTTACTATTATGGTATGTAGCGGCTGGAATAACCCCGTACCCGCTCGAGGAATTCTGCCAGCACATGATAATCGGAGAAAACGTAACCGGCAAAGATCAGGAACGCAATACCGTACAACCCGCCGAAAATGTGCGCCGAGTGATTGATATTACCCCCGCCCCGTTTATCGAGCCAGGAAGAGATAACGATATAAAGAAGCCCGAATATAAACGACGGCAACCCGATACCGGGGATGAATATGATACCTATCTTTTGCAAAGGATTGAGCATAATATAAGCGAAGATCACCGCCGAAACAGCACCGGAAGCGCCAAGGCTTCTGTAATTTTCATCGTTTTTATGTTTTGAATATGTGGGCAGTAAACAGGCTGCCAGGGACGTAATATATAATAACAGGTAAAGCAGTTTTCCTTTTTGTTCGAAGATCTGAATAAACGTTGCCTCTACGCTGTCGCCAAACATATAGAAAGCATACATATTAAAGAACAGGTGGCCGATATCGGCATGAATTAGTCCGCAGGTAAAAAAGCGGTACCATTGTTTATTGTGGGTAACGGCCGGCGGGTAAAAAATGAAATCGTTAAAAACTTTATCATATGAAAAGGCTGCAATGGAAGTAATAACGGTAATAATAATAATGATCAGGGTTATTGTCATCGGTTTTTATTGATGGTCAAAAATAATAAGAAACGGGGTATACCCAACACGTTATGCGACCTGGATAGTGGGTGGTTGGTACCGCGCAGGCGTGGTATAACAGAAAAGAACAGGGTGAAACCCAGTGCCGGCGCTTGTGGGAAATGGTGAATTTCTTTCCCAAAAAGATGTGTTAATTCCGGTTTTGAAACAAAATTTGCGTATTCCTACGCTGTTGCATCTGCATTCTTTTAATTATTTTCATACCTCGATTTTAATTTCAACTGGCTGAAAGTCAGTTAGTAGCATGTGAATTTGTGACTAAGTGTAAAAAAGGCCCTTTCGTGGCCCCGTTGGCATGGTACGCGCATTGCCATATACAGGATGTGCTGATTGATAATGTGCTAATCCGGAAAAGCGGGAATGAAATACAGGTGACGCAAACAGTGCACTCTTAATAATAGGAATTAGTCTTCATAGGTATAGAAAAGGCCCCCGATGTATCGGGGGCTTTTTTCGTTTGTGCCGTTGCCTTGTGGTTGGTGCTACTAAGCATGACGTAATGAAGAACCACTACCTTTGGGTTATCAAACCGCATTATGACCGGAAATATCTTACTCATCGATGATGAAGAACAGCTTCGGAAATTGTTAAGCCGCATCATATCACTGGAAGGATTTACTGTTGAGCAGGCCGCCACGTTAAAAGCGGCCCGGGCATCGCTCGCTCACAAAGAACCTGATATTGTTTTGTGCGATGTTAAGCTGCCCGATGGCGATGGGGTAGGTTTTGTAAAAGAACTGAAAGCAAAATACCCGTTGGTGGAGATCATTCTGCTTACCGCATTCGGTAATATTCCCGATGGTGTGCAGGCCATTAAGAACGGTGCATTCGATTATATTACCAAAGGCAACGATAACGACCGCATTGTGCCCCTGTTGTACCAGGCATACGAAAAGGCTGTTGCGCAAAAGAAGGCGGCTGTAAAAATAAAAGAGAAGGGCGCCTATACTTTTGATGATATTATTGGACAAAGCCCGTTGATAAAACAGGCAATACAAATGGCGCAGAAAATTGCACCGGCCGGCGCCAATGTATTGTTGCTTGGCGAAACCGGTACGGGCAAAGAAGTATTTGCCAACGCCATTCATGCAAACAGCAAACGAAGCGATAAAGCCATTGTGGCCATAAACTGCAGCGCCTTTGCACGCGACCTGCTCGAAGGCGAACTGTTCGGCCATAAAGCCGGCGCCTATACCGGTGCTACGAAAGATAAAAGAGGACTGATTGAACTGGCCGATGGCGGTACGCTGTTTCTCGATGAGATCGGCGAAATGAATATCGATCTTCAGGCCAAACTGTTACGCGTAATTGAAAACGGCGAATTCATAAAGCTGGGCGATGTAAAAACAACCAGGGTCAATGTGCGCATTATTGCGGCTACCAATCGCAACCTGGAAAAGTCGATTGCCGAAGGCGTATTTCGGGAAGACCTGTATTACCGCCTGAACGTTTTCTCTATTTCATTGCCGCCATTGCGCGAACATGCAGAAGATATTCAGGCCCTGGCTGGTCATTTCCTGGCGTACTTTGCAGCAAAAGAGAACCGCCCGGTGCTGCATATACATAAAGACACCTTGCAGTTGCTGCAGCATCATTCCTGGAAAGGAAATATTCGCGAACTGCGCAATGTGCTGGAGCGGGCCACCGTAATGGCCGATGGCGACATTATTTTGCCTGAACATTTGCCGTTTGACATTCAGAAACAATCAACCGGCGCTTCAGGCCTTACCCTGGCCGCCGTTGAAAAAGATCATATTCAGAAAGTGCTGCGTTATACCAATGGCAATAAAACCAAAACCGCAGTACTGCTGGGAATTGGGTTAACGACTTTATACCGGAAGATGGAAGAGTATAACCTGGCAAGTAGTTAGTAGCTAGTGGCGAGTAGGAAAAGGCTAAAAGATAGTAGCGGGTTTCGATGTAAACCCCACTGGCCATTTACCACTAACCACTAGCCAATATATCTTACTGCCTAACCAGCGGCGGGTGCTGCAACGAACTAACTACCACCGGATATTTCTCAATGGTTACGTTACTGGGGTCAAGACCAAAGTTGATGGATTCTTTTACACCCAGAAATTTTAGATTGAAATAACTTTTCATCATTATATTTTTCCAGAAGGGCATATCGTTTTCGTACGACAGGAAGCTTTCCATCACCAGAAAGCGGTAGTCGCCGATCTTGCTATCCTGGTAATGTTGTTCGTAACGGCCCGATACGTCTACTTCCCCTGATTTTACCAGTTCATTCGCCACCTGCCTGAAATAGTAGTCGATACGCGGTTCAATACGGAAACCCAGGTTGAACTCTATAAAGTAAACGTCGTCCTTTACGATAGTATCAACGTGATAGTTCATGGCGTACGGTTCATCGAGCACATTCACATGCACAAACCAGTAGATATCGGCGCGTTTTGGCGATTTTGACAGAATGGAATCGATGGCCGTTTTTTCCACTTTACGCGGCGTACCGGAACCGGTAAGGTATACCAGGTTGGTAGCGTATTTGGTAATATTCTCGTCGAGGCTTAACCGCTTCAGCTTGGGAATATATTCCTCGATAGGCACCAACTTTTTAAAGTCGTTCACAACCTTACGGCCCTTACGCCATACGTACATGACTGAGAATAAAACCGCGCCAATGATCAGCGTTATCCAGCCGCCTTCTTTTATTTTTTGAAAATTGGCCGTCAGGAACGAGATCTCAATGAGCAAGAACAATCCGATAACCAGCACCACCCAGATCATTTTTACCCGTTTTGCATGCAGGTAGAAATTGATCAGTATGGTGCTCATCAGCATGGTAAGGGTAACGCTTAGGCCGTAAGCAGCTTCCATTTTGGTACTCTCGCGAAAATGCAATACCATACCTAAACAGCCGGCCAGCAACAACCAGTTCACAAAAGGGATATAGATCTGTCCCTTTATATTTCCCGGGAACACCACACGATGGCGGGGCCACATGTTCAACCTGATGGCTTCATTAACCAGCGTAAATGACCCACTTATCAACGCCTGGCTGGCAATAATGGTGGCCAGGGTGGCAATTATAACTGAAGGAATATAGATAACCTCGGGAACTATATGGTAGAAAGGACTGATGCCATCCAGTTGCTTACCGGTATGTTGCAGCAACCAGGCGGTTTGTCCGGCATAGCTTAAGATCAGCATTATTTTAACATAGATCCAGGCTATGCGTATATTATTTCTGCCGCAGTGACCCATGTCGCTATAAAGCGCTTCGGCACCGGTTGTACACAAAAACACACTACCCAGCAACCAGAAACCACCCGGTACTTCTTTCAGCATCACATATGCATAATAAGGGTTTAACGCTTTAAGTACCCGGGGTTCATGACTCAACGCCATAACACCCAGTGCGCCGATAAACGTAAACCAAGCCATCATTACGGGGCCGAATACCTTACCGATCTTATCTGTACCAAATTGTTGAAAAGTAAATAAGATAACAAGTATCACAATCACAATAGGCACCGTATCTATATGCGGATTTATCTTTTGCAGCCCTTCAATAGCAGAAGCTACAGAAATGGGTGGGGTAATAATACCATCGGCCAGCAGAAAAGCGCCGCCGGCCATGGCAGGTATCAGCAACCATCTGCCCCAAAAACGGCGAATAAGCGCATACAGCGAGAGGATACCACCTTCCCCCTTATTGTCGGCCTGCAGGGTGATGATCACATATTTTAAAGTTGTTTGAAAAAAGAGGGTCCAGAAAATAGCCGATAAAGCACCCAGGGCCACATCTTCCGTGACAACGCGACCGTGGAAGATGGCGTTTAAAGTATACAATGGTGAAGTACCGATATCGCCAAACACAATACCGGCGGCAATTAAAATACCGGCTGCGGTGATTCGCTTATGAAAGACAGCCGGTGATGTAGATGAGCTCATTTTATTCTTGTTTTAAACCATGCCTTCAACGCAGGTCAAGGCTGCGATTTTATCTTTTCAGGTTTATTATTAGTATATGCTATACCCTAATTGTTACAAAACCTTTTCAATTTGGTAAACCACCCTTTCAAAATGAAAGGGTTTATGGTTTCCGGCTATATGAACGCTTGTTGGTGATTTGTTGTATTTGCCTGTGAATTAATTGCTTGTTGTTCTCCCTTCGTTTTTTTTCAATCGCGGCATTTCGTTGGCTTTTTAAGGGCACAAATAAAATTCAATTATGCTAACGCTCATTCTTTTGCTATCAGGCCTCGTTTGTTTTTATGTATTCTATATATCAATCGACTTCTTTGAAAAAATATAAACTATGATCAACGTATTATTTTTTTTATCGATACTGGTATTTGGTTACCTGTTGTATGTATTAATTAAACCTGAAAGATTTTGATGGTGAATGGTCAATGAATGGGCAATGGTCAATGAAATTCACGTGTCTTTAAATTTTTAAAATAATAGCAAGGCTTGCATTTTTTAAAACTTTAAATTATAGTGAGCCATACGCACCATTCACCATTCACTACTCCCTTTTTTACTAAACACTCTATAGTTAAATATGAATACCGAGCTTTTGGGGATAGTAATAACATTCTTCCTAGCAGTACTACTGGCAATTCCCCTCGGGAAATATATTGCCAAAGTATTCAAAGGTGAACGCACCATCACCGATTTTATGCATCCCATGGAACGGCTGATCTTTCGCATCAGCGGTATTGACCCGGCGGAAAGGATGAACTGGAAACAGTTCCTGAAAGCCATGCTCAGCATTAACCTGCTGTGGTTTGTGTATGCATTTTTTGTGCTGATCTTTCAGGATAAATTACCGCTGAACCCCGATGGCAATGCAGGGCAAACGCCCGATCTGGCATTTAACACTGCCATCAGTTTTCTGGTGAACTGTAACCTGCAGCACTACTCCGGTGAATCGGGCTTAACGTATTTCACCCAGTTGTTTGTGATCACATTCCTGCAGTTTGTAAGTGCGGCTACAGGTATTGCAGCACTTGTGGCCTTGTTTAACGGACTGAAAGAAAAGACAACCGATAACCTCGGCAATTTCTGGGCTATTCTGGTAAAATCAACCACGCGCATACTGTTACCATTATCACTTGTAATGGGCATCGTACTTGCTTTTAATGGCACCCCTGCCAGCTTTGATGGTAAGGATACCATTACCACAATGCAGGGAGATACGGTACAGGTATCACGTGGGCCGGCAGCCGGGATGATAGCCATAAAACAATTGGGAACAAACGGCGGGGGCTGGTTTGGCGTCAACTCATCACATCCGCTGGAGAACCCGAACTATTTTACCAACATCATAGAAACCATTGCCATCATCCTTATTCCTATAGCACTGGTATTTGCGCTTGGCTTTTATCTCAACCGAAAAAAGCTGTCCCGGGTGATCTTTGGCGTTATGACCTGTTTGTTTTTAGCGTTCGTAAGCATCAATGCTTATTTTGAAACAAAAGGCAATCCGGCCATTGACCGCCTGGGAATTGCACAGCAGATCGGCAGTATGGAAGGCAAGGAAATACGGCTGGGTTCTGCGGCCACCGCATTGTGGAGCGTAGCCACCACTTCCACTTCAAACGGTTCGGTCAATGGCATGCATGATAGTCTAATGCCAATATCGGGAGGGGTGGTTCTGCTCGACATGATGATCAATGCCCTGTATGGCGGCGTGGGGGTTGGATTGCTGAACTTTTTTATCTTCATCATCATTGCTGTTTTTATCAGTGGATTGATGGTAGGCCGAACACCTGAATTTATGGGCCACAAGGTAGAGGCCCGGGAAATTAAGATTGCATCCCTGGTTTGGTTGCTAACGGCCTTCCTGGTAAAAGGCGGAACCGCGCTGGCTGCGTATATGGTAGCTCACCATCCTGATATAGCATGGGCGGTTAAGCCATCGGCCTGGTTAAATAATCCGTCGTACCATGGTTTTTCAGAAATGCTGTATGAGTATACTTCAGCCAACGCCAACAATGGCAGCGGGTTTGAAGGATTGGGCGATAACAATATTTTCTGGAATGTAAGCACGGGTATTGTGCTGATACTGGCACGCTTTATACCCATCATTGGGCCGGTAGCAATAATCGGTTTGCTGGCTAAGAAGAAATATATTCCCGAAGCAGCGGGCACCTTAAGAACCGATTCCATCACATTCGGAGCCATGACCCTGGCCGTTATTATCATTGTAAATGCGCTGTCGTTTTTCCCGGCGCTGGTATTAGGTCCAATTGCTGAATACTTCACATTACATTAATTTGAACTGATCATGTCAAAAAGAAAACGCGAAATAAAATTGTTTGAACCGGCACTGGTGAATACTGCCATCAAACAATCCTTTGTAAAATTGAGCCCCCGGTTAATGGTAAAGAACCCCGTGATGTTCACTGTAGAGATCGGTACCCTGGTGATGCTGGCAGTAGTGTTATGGCAAATGATAACAAATGACACCACCCAGGGTGCGCTGTCGTACAATATAGTGGTATTCGCCATTCTGTTTCTCACAGTACTCTTTGCCAATTTTGCTGAAGCACTGGCTGAAGCAAGAGGAAAAGCCCAGGCTGAAACCCTGCGCAAAACAAGGGAAGAAACACCCGCTAAAATGGTAGTGTCGCCCGGCGAAATTTTTGTAAAGGAAATAAAACTGGTGCCTTCTTCGCAACTGCGGTTAGGCGATCATTTTGTATGTGAAGCCAATGATGTGATACCCATGGATGGCGAGATCATTGAAGGTATTGCTACCATCGATGAGTCGGCTATTACCGGTGAATCGGCCCCTGTTATCAGGGAAGCCGGTGGCGATAAATCATCGGTGACCGGTGGTACTAAAGTATTGAGCGACCGTATTGTTGTACAGGTGACCACACAGCCCGGTGAAACATTTTTAGATAAAATGATCGCGCTGGTAGAAGGCGCGAGCCGGCAGAAAACGCCCAATGAAATTGCATTGACCATTTTGCTGGCTGCATTTACGCTTATATTTATTATAGTGTGCGTAACGCTGAAACCATTTGCAGATTATGCCAATACGCCAATCACTATTGCAGCCTTTATTAGCCTGTTTGTGTGTTTAATTCCCACTACTATCGGCGGTTTGTTATCGGCCATTGGTATTGCAGGTATGGACAGGGCCTTGCGGGCCAATGTGATCTCAAAAAGCGGGCGAGCCGTAGAAACTGCCGGCGACGTGGATGTATTGTTACTCGATAAAACGGGTACCATTACTATTGGCAACAGGAAGGCCACTCATTTCTACCCCGCAAAAAATGTTAATGAGCAGGAATTTATCGATATGGTGGTATATAGCTCCCTGGCCGATGAAACGCCGGAAGGAAAATCGATCGTAGAACTGGCGGCCAAACAGGCAAATGCCAACGTTTCCCCTGAACAATTCCGTCAGCAGAAACTGTCGGTGTATGCGGCACCGCTCACCTTTGTAAAATTTACAGCAGAAACCCGTAGCAGTGGGGTTGATCTGCCCAATGGCACAAAGATCCGTAAAGGCGCATTTGACGCTATTCGCAATATGGCTTTGAAAGCCGGGAAAGGTATGCCTGCTGAAGTGGAAGAAAGAGTGAAGCAGATCGCCGGTGATGGCGGTACCCCGCTGGTGGTAGCCATGAACAGTGAAATAAAAGGCGTGATCGAATTGCAGGATATTATCAAACCCGGTATACAGGAGCGGTTTGAACGCTTGCGTAAAATGGGCGTGAAAACGGTTATGGTTACCGGTGATAACCCGCTCACCGCAAAATACATTGCCAATAAAGCGGGGGTAGATGATTTTATTGCAGAGGCAAAACCCGAGGATAAAATGAACTACATCCGCAATGAACAGGCATCCGGTAAACTGGTGGCTATGATGGGTGATGGAACAAATGATGCCCCGGCCCTGGCACAGGCCGATGTAGGCGTTGCCATGAACAGCGGCACACAGGCAGCCAAAGAAGCCGGTAATATGGTTGACCTCGATAACGACCCTACCAAATTGATTGAAGTGGTTGAAATTGGTAAACAGTTGCTGATCACCCGTGGTACATTAACAACATTTTCCATCGCCAATGATGTGGCCAAATATTTCGCCATTGTACCGGCCTTGTTCATTGCTTCCATTCCCGCTTTGCAGCATTTAAATATAATGGGTTTGAAAAGTCCCGAGTCGGCTATTCTTGCAGCCATCATTTTCAACGCCATTATTATTCCAATGCTTATACCGCTTGCGTTGAAAGGAGTAGCTTATAAACCAATTGGCGCCGGCGCCCTGTTGCGCCGCAACCTGTTGATCTATGGAGTTGGAGGTGTAATAGTGCCCTTCATTGGTATTAAGCTGATCGATATGTTGCTGGGAACGTTTATGTAATATTTTTAAAAAGATGTAATAATGAAAAGTTTTTTGATACCAATAAAGCTGACCCTTGTT
>CBIHPC010000155.1:0-14184 GCA_966211305.1 uncultured Niastella sp. | reverse complement strand
CGATGTTCATATTCCGGAAGTAAAATTACCGGGTGGGTTCTTACCACACGAATACCAGATGGTAGTAACCGGATTGTGTGCAGCGTGCCGCTAAAACTTGACGAAGATCATGAAACCGCTATCTCCGGTTATCCGGCAGCGGAAGTGTCAATAAGCTGTAGGCATAAACAATAGGCAAAAAAAGGAGTTCAAGGAAGCCTGAACATCGGCGATCCCCGCCTATTTCCAATTTGTTTTCCTTTGCGGATATCGGTGTACCATAAGCGGTGTTACATTTTGAAAGTAAATGGCGTGAAAATTAAAGCGGCATTAAAAATCACCGCAAGGATTTGCAAAACTTCAATGCTTAATCAATTTTGCCTGAATCAAACGAAATACCCACCGGCATTGGTCTTCATTTATTAAGGATTATTAACAAAACATTAAATGCCTAAAAAAACAAAGCCCCGATGTAGAAACACCGGGACTTTTGGTTAAGGCTCTGATTAGTAGCTATTTTATGATGGCAGGTAGAATTGCTACCCTGATCAATATATTTTTAGTGCTACAAATATAATAGAATGAATTAATATTTCGCATACCATGAACTGGGTATTTTTTCCCGGCTAGGGATGAACGTTTAGTTTGTCCATTTCGCTTTTTACAAACTCCATTAACTGCTTTATATAGTCGGGTGAAAAATTAAAAACCAGTCCTGCTGCTTTGTAGAGTTCAGGCAATGTTTTGGTGCCGCCCAGTTGTAAAGACATCATATAGTTGTCAAGCGCTGCTGATTTATCTTTTCTGAACTGCATCCATAAACCAATTGCGCCCAGTTGTGCAATACCGTATTCAATATAGTACAAAGGAACTTCAAACAAATGAAGCTGGCGCTGCCAGGCGTATGTACGATAGCCTTCAAGGCCTTCCCAATCGATAACACTGCTCGAAAACTCATTCAGGATCTCCATCCATTTCTTTGCTCTTTCCTCTTCTGTATGTGAAGGATTTTCGTATACCCAGTGTTGAAATTTGTCAATGGTGGCAATCCAGGGGAAGATGGTGATCACTCTTTCCAGCTGGTGTTCTTTGGCCCTGATCAGGTCTTCTTCTTTATTGAAGAAAACATCCCAGGCATCCATGCTGAACAATTCCATCGACATGCTGGCCACTTCGGCTATCTCCATCGGGTATTCTTTAAAGGAAGTTAACTCCAATGGATGGGCGAGAAACGAATGTACCGCATGGCCGCCTTCGTGTACCATAGTGGTAACATCACTCATTTGCCCGGCCGCATTCATAAATATAAAGGGGGCGCCTGTTTCGGCGAGCGGACAGTTATACCCACCCGGAGCTTTGCCTTTACGGCTGTCGAGATCGAGGCGTTTCATTTCGCTCATTTTGCGCAGGCAATCGGCGAAAAAGGGATGCACCTGATCAAAACATTGAATGCTTTTCTCCAACAACTCACTACCGGTGCTAAACGGGTTTAGTGGAGCAACGCCTTCCGGTTCTGCTTCGGAATCCCAGGGGCGTAAGGAAGTAAGGTTCAGTTTTTTCTTTTTGCGCTCATTGATAATGTTTACCAACGGCAGCACATGCTGTTTCACCGCCTCATGAAATTGAAAGCAGTCTTCTTTTGTATAATCGAACCGGCCCAGCTCTTTGAATTTATAATCCCGGTAATTATCGAACCCGGCATTTTTAGCAACCTGGTGCCTTTTCTGCACCAGTTGCGTATACAGGCTGTTCAATGCTTCCTTATCCTGAATGCGCCGCTCATTGATCTTGCGGTAAACGCTTTCGCGTAAACTGCGATCGTGGCTTTCCAAAAACTTGCCGGCCTGTTGCAGCGTGTATTCTTTACCGTTCACTTCAACCGTCATTTTGCCGGCAATGGTGCCAAACTGCTGGGCCAGCACGGCCAGTTCAGATTGCAGGGGAATATTTTCTTCGCGAAACAACTCAATGCTTTTTCTAACGCTCCGCAGGTAGGTAAAATACTTTTGCTTATCAAGTTCCGCTATGAAAGGGCTTTCAACCAGTTTTTTATTCAGCTTATCGGCATAGGGCTGAATTTTGGGTTGTATTTCGGTAACAAAGAACACAAATGCTTCTTCAAGCGATTTGTTTTCGGTATCGCAGGTCATTTTTATCTGGCGCCAGCAGGCGTCTTCGCTCACCACGGCTTCCAGCTCGCTCATATCGTGCAGCCATTTTTCCAGGTCGGCTTTAGCGTTAACCGGCCTGTCGAGCAGGTTTTTGAAATATGGCTCAAGATTATCCCAGGTAGTTACCGTAAAATCCTCCGGCAAAAAGTGCCGGGGCAATTTTTTTATGTCTGCAGTATGATTCATTAGTTCACCTTTTTAAAATAAGAAAGCTACAAACTTCCGGTATAAAAACCAGCAGCCTGTAGCTTTAGTTTATTAAAGTTTATTAAATTACTTCTTAGCGTCTTTTTTGGGAGCTGCTTTCTTTTTAGCGGGTGCTTCTTCCCCATCACCTTCTTCTTTTTTGGCTTTGGGCGCTGCTTTTTTCTTAGGGGCTGCTTCTTTCTTTTCTTCGCCGGCTTCGTCTTCTTCTTTTTTAGCTTTAGGCGCTGCCTTTTTCTTAGGGGCTGCTTCTTTCTTTTCCTCTTCGCCTGCTGCTTCTTTTTCTTTTTTAGCAGCCTTGGGTTTTTCTTCTTTTACAGAAGCTTTTTCTTCAACAGCAACTTCCTCTTCAACCGGCTCTTCTTCAGGAGCCGCTTCTCTCAGTTTGATCTCAATATTGTTTGATTTCAGAACGCCAAACCATTTTATCATTTTCTTCATATCGCTCGAGTATACCCGGTCAAAATCGAGGTCGGCATATACTTTTTCGAAATATTTCTTAACGGCGGCGTTATCTTTTTCATCGGGCAGCTTTTCGCCGCTGTTGTCCATAGCGGTGAAAATATCCACCAGATTCACATTATCGCGAACTGTATATACTTCAATGCTTTCGAGATGAGAAAAATTATGTATCCTGCTCGAAACAAATTTTGTGCTTTTGTCTTCCAGTGACCTTACAATAGCGCCATCAGATTTACTGCTCACCAATTCGAATAATCCTGGTAAACCTGTTACAGCAACAATTTTAGCGTATTCCATATCTAATACAAATTTTTTAAGGAGTTGCAAGATAATCTGATTTTGGCAAACGGTGTTCCAAAATAGTCCGGAAAGATGGTAACCGGTAAAACGAGCCCCAAAACCCCCGTATTTTGGCCAATTTTGGTGCCCTGGGAGCGTTTTTTGACCTTCCCATACAATATTTTATGATCCTGCGCAGGTTTTTTGCCCTGGCGGCATCCAACTTTTATATACTTTCCTTAAACTAAATCTCATAGCATGAAAAAAGTGATATTATTATTAGCGATTGCAATAACCGGTGCCGTTGCCGTTCAGGCTCAGGG
This sequence comes from uncultured Niastella sp., assembly GCA_966211305.1. GTDB lineage: Bacteria > Bacteroidota > Bacteroidia > Chitinophagales > Chitinophagaceae > Niastella. The sequence continues at coordinate 10,766 of CBIHPC010000155.1, read as the reverse complement.
CGGTTTTCAACGCCGTACGCCTGAAGAAAGATTAAAACAGGTTAAAGAGAAGCTGGTTGACCTGAAGTTGGATAGTGACCAGACGACCAAAAGCGATAGCACTTTCATGGAATTCTTCAGGGGTCAGGGTAAAATGTTTGAGGAAATGCGTGCCGGCGGGGCTCCTGATCGCGAGCAGATGCGTGAAAAAAATCAAAAACTGGTCGCAGAGCGCGATGAAAAGCTGAAAAAGATCTTTACCGAAGATCAGTATAAGAAATGGAAGGATGAAATAGAGCCTTCTTTGCGCCCTCAACGCGGCGGTAACCGTGGCGGCGGCAACAACTAATGGCTTTGATGCACACGTTATAGGATGTACCCCGGTAGTTTATATTATCGGGGTTTTTTATTGGTGAATGGTGAAAGGTGAATGGGGCCGCCTGACGTTTGAACTAATATTCATGATGCTGGCCGACCGAATTTTCAGATTTATGACTTATTCTTCGATTTATTTATTTTACTATGGCGTGGCTTTAGCGGCCCGCAATTCGTAGCGAGGCCTGCGATCAGGTTCTGCCCTGTATTCCATGATCACATCATCACATTAGCAAATTATCACATTACCCTACTGCCCCATCCACTGCTTAAAAGCAGCAGCGTTTTCCTGGCTTATTATAATATCTTCTGTAACCAGCGGCACAACTTCGAGCAGCAATTTGCTTTTAGGGTATGCCTTTATTCTTTTGATAGCGCTCATATTTACCAGGTATTTGCGGTTCACGCGGTAAAAAGCCGCGGGATCAACCTGGGTTTCAATATCGGCCAGCGACTGGTCCATTATAAATTTTTGCCCGCTGCTATCAACCATGCAAACCAGTTTATGGGTTGCATAAAAATATGCCACTTCCTCTGTCTTTATACTTATGTAATCGGTGCCCCTTTTTACCAGGAACCGTTTTTTATAACCAGTTTGCGACTGTGTAGCCGGCCACCGGGAAAGGCTTTGATAATTAGCAGTAAAATGTTGCTTTAGCTTTTGGTATTTATTTAGCGCGGCATCCAGCTTTTCAGGTTTTATCGGTTTTAACAGGTAGTCTATACTGTTATGTTCAAAGGCCTCCTGCCAGTATTCATCGTACGCTGTTGTAAAAATAACCGGGCATTCGATATTGAATTGCTCAAATATTTTAAAAGAAAGTCCATCGCTCAATTCAATATCCATAAATATCAATTCAGGTGTGGGATGATGTTGCAGCCACTCCATGGCTTCATTGATACTGCCCAGTACTGCTTCAACATACACCTGTTGATTGCTTAAAGCAAGTAAAGAAATTAATTTTTCTGCTGCCGGTTTTTCGTCTTCTATAATAACGCATTTCATCTGAGATCATTTATTTGGTTTTAGTTCCGACCACTCGTGGGCGGGAGAACCTGGGCCCGCATCAGGCAATTTTTAGAACCGGTAACGAAACAATGAAATCACTGGCTGATGCTGTTACACTGATTTCCTTACTGGTGGTTAATTTATAGCGTTCGCCGAGGTTATTCAACCCAATACGCGAAGATGCTTTACGCAGTATTTTTTTCCGTACCTGGTTATGTATGATCAGTTCATCGTTTTGCATGTCGATGGTAATTATCAGGGGAACGGCATCGGAAAACTCATTGTGTTTGATGGCGTTCTCAACCAGGATCTGTAAAGATATGGGCGGAATCAAATACTGATCGAACAACGCCGCGTCGATATTTATTTGTAATTGTACGGCCTGCTCAAACCTGATCTTCAGCAAAGAAAAATAGTCGGTTAAAAATAACATTTCTTCATGCAGTAATACCAGCTCACGGGCTTTGTTTTGAAGAATGTACCGGTAAACATCTGCCAGATTATCATTGAACTGTTTGGCTTTGGCCGGCTCTTTTTCAATAAGGTGCGATAACGTATTCAGAGAATTGAATATAAAATGCGGATCTATCTGGTTTTTCAATGCTTCCAGTTCTGCCTCGGCTCTCGCTCTTTCGAGTTGTTCTTTTTTCAGCTTTTCATTTTCAGCTTCCCGCACCAGAAACACCGTTTCATAGATATGCGTAATGAACAATACACATATCATTATAATAAGTGTGGTGGTGGTTATTAAATCCCAGTTCACTATTCCATTATTAAATATCTTATACCATATCACCAGCATTAAAGCGCTGATCGGAATGGTATAGAATGAAATAGCGAGAACGATCACGGCTATTTTACGAACCGGTTTGTTGAACCAGTCGAAATAACTGCGAAGGGTGAACAGCAGGTAACGGTTGCCTTCCCATATTAAAAAGGCGATACCGATCGTAAATAAAAAACTGAGCTTGAACTTCCAGGTAGAAGGCGTTTGATCGTTTACCATACCCGTGATCAGCGGAATAACTACGCCAAATGCAGGTATAAGAATTACCCTGAACCCGATGTCATTTAAACGTTCGGCGCCGCCCGGTTTTTTGATCGGCTTATTATTGATATTGATCGCCTGCTTTTCCAGCCTGATTCCCTTTTAGTTGAAGGTATAAAAATTAGCAAATAGATTTGATATAATCATAAAACCTGCCGGGCGTAAGTGAATGAATCAGCCATGAAAAATATGTTGTAATAAGCAATCCCCACTTATACCTGCCACTGGCGGGCAAACCCGGTGGGTTTTATTTTAAAAAACTAAATGTTTATGACAATGCCATTAATAAACTGGTGGGCCGTACTGGTGGCCGGTATTTCTTCATTTGTAGTTGGCGGTATCTGGTACTCGCCCGGCCTTTTTGGCAAGGCCTGGATGAAGGACAACAACTTCACCGAAGAAGAAATCAGAAAAGGCGGCAATAAAGGAAAGATCTTTGGCTTTACCCTTATTTTTTCCCTGCTGATGGCCGTTAACCTCGCTATGTTTTTATCAACACCGGCCGATTGTCCACCGCAATGTGCCGCAAAAACCGATATAACCTGGGGTGCTATTGCCGGTTTTCTTGCCGGCGTCTGGACGTTTTGCGCCATAGCCATTCATAGTTTGTTTGAATTAAAACCCTGGCGATTGATATTCATAAACGGATTCTATAGTGTGGTAGCATTGATACTGATGGGCGCGATCATAGGCGCCTGGCGATAAAATGGAAGAATTACCGCAACGGCTGTTATAGATTCCGGTACATAAACATGTATAGCCATGAAAAACCTTGCGGGTTAGCGGGCAGGCGAATGGCATCAGGTCACGACAAACCCGGAAGGCTTAACTTTAAATAATAATATTTCGTTTATGAATAATTCTATCAGCTGGTTCGAAATTCCGGTAAACGATCTTAGCAGGGCACAGCAGTTTTATGAAACGGTATTTGGTATACAATTAAACCCCATCGATTTGCCTAATATAAAAATGCGGGTGTTCCCGGTTGATGATCAAATGACCGGTGTTACCGGAGCGCTGGCCGATACAGGCGGCACGTTTCACAAACCGTCGGCCACTGACGGACCGCTATTATATTTAAATGCTAACCCCGATGTACAAAGGGTATTGGATAAAGTTGAGAAAGCGGGTGGAAAAATAATTGTTCCAAAAACCGAAATTGCACCCGAGTACGGCCATATGGCCGTGTTTATAGATACCGAAGGAAACCGTATTGGAATACATTCCATTCCGGCGCAATAGAAAAACAAAAAACGTTATTTTATGTCAGCAATAGACTGGAGCCGTTTTGTAACGCGCATAAATGTGGGCGCACCTGTTGAAACGATTTACCAGGCCTGGGCAACCCGGGGTGGTATGGAAAGCTGGTTTCTCAGGTTATGTGAATACAAGGATAAAAATGGAGTTGAAAGATCACCAGAAGAAAAGATCGTTACCGGCGATACCTATAAATGGTTATGGCATGGTTATCCCGATACTTCTGTTGAAAATGGACAAATTCTCGAAACGAACAACAAGGACCATTTGAAGCTCAGTTTTGGTAAGGCTGGCGTTGTTACTGTTACCATTAAGGAAGAAGATGGTGAAAGTATTGTTGAGTTAACGCAGGATGAAGTACCGACCGATGAACAGGGCAGGTTTAATTTTCATGTGGGTTGCAAAACCGGCTGGACGTTCTATCTCGCAAACCTGAAGTCGATTGTAGAAGGCGGAATTGATCTGCGAAATAAAAAGCAAAGACAGAAAGAGATGTTGAATAGCTGATTGCCGGATAGAAACACAATCATAACGCATTATACTGATCCCGGGTTTTGCCCGGTATCTTTGTATTGTGCCCTGGCTGGTAAAGGCGCCGGGGATGGTAAGCAGGGGATCACTTACTGTTAAAACAAAAAAAGCGCCCCGACTTATCGGAGCGCCTGCAACGTGAGTGTTATTAATAAAAATTATTTAGCCCTTGTGAGCGTAATTTCCATGGTCTTGAATTCCTGACCGTCCTGGGTCATAAACATCTCCATCTTTTGGGTATCGTCGTTAACAACGGCAAAGGTTTGTTTTACATCCATATCCTTTCCGGTTGCGGGATCGGTTGTTTTGCCTTTCATTGTGGCCATTTTTTTTGCATCATCCCATGTGCCCTCCATGTACATAATACCGGTTCCCATATTATCTATCCAGGTACTGATAAGCATTTTACGGGCATTGTCCCAGGCCAGCGTTCCCTGGCCTTCAAATGGTTGGCCCATCATGTTACCGCTGTGCGTACTTTGTTGATAGCGCCCGCCCAATACCATTTTGTTTACACAGGTTGATTTGCTTTTGGTAGGAGGTGCACCGGGTTGCATCCAGAAGGTTACATCCTCATTCCATTTTCCATCCCATTTGGCCATCATTTTGTGAACATCGCCAGGCGTCATATAATCAGTCCAGGCTTTCATTTGGTCCTGGGTTTGCGCGCTGGCATTAAAACTGTTGATAATGAACAATACGGCCGAAGCCGCGATGGCTAGTTTTTTCATAACTGTTAGTTTTATTAAAATTACAAAATCAAAAAAGGTACCAATGTTCAAACTGATCAATATCAATTAAAGCATGATGAAGCAGGAATGCGACCCGATGAAAACAGCAGTGAACCGGTTACCTTTCGTACCTTCAGCTATAAGTAATATCAAAACACGGCGTTATGAAAAAGTATACCGTTACTATTTCCGTCCTGTTAATGAGTATAACCTGCTCAATGGCGCAACAGGCTTATTCAGACAAAGAATTTAAACCCCTGCAGGGTTTAGCCGGGTTATGGAAGATGGATACAAAACGCGGTACTATATACGAAGAGTGGCAGATGAGAGGAGCGGGCCGGCTTGCAGGGCGTAGTTACAGGCTCAACAATAAGGATACAATGGTACTTGAAAACGTGGTCCTTTCTTTACAGGGCGATGATATATTTTATACACCGGTAGTCAGCAATCAGAACAATCAACAACCGGTTCCGTTTAAACTGATATCCTGCAGTGGCAACCGGTATGTGTTTGAGAACAAAGAGCACGATTATCCGCAGCGGGTGATCTATGAGCTGGTATCAATGAACGACCTCAGGGCGCGCATCGAGGGCAGTAAAAATGGAAAGGAAATGGGGTCGGATTTTAATTATATCAGGGTTCATTGAGGTAGGGTTGAATAGTTAACCAGTTGACGAGTTGAAAGGTTGATGGCTGTTAAGTTAATGCGTAAGCCGGGTTGAAAAGTTGAAAATGGCAGCAGCCTGATAAGTTGGGAGATTTGAAAAGATTACAATTTCGGGGTTGACGAATTCTGAAAGCCGAACGAACCGGCTATTGCTTTTGATAGATTATAAATAAAAAAACCTGATGCTATTCTGCAATGCAGGGCCATCAGGTTTATTTTTTTTAGAATCGTTTTATTCGGGAAATTGCGATCTATCGACATTGGGAATAATGCGCAGGGCGTTCTTGTAATATATTTTTTTCAGAATAGCATCGGGTAAACCCATGCCATACATAGCCCAAAAGGCATGATACTTTTTGTGATAAGGAAAATATTCATCTTCGGTTTCCAGCACTCTGAAATAAGTGGCATATTCCTCAGGCACCCAGCTATCCTTTCCAAAGAGAATACGATCCTGGTACTTTTCGAAGAACTGGCGGGCCATCCGTGGCTGACGGCCCAGTTCTGCGATCACAGCGCCAAACTCCACTACTACGTTCGGCATTTCATCCATGAGTTGTCCGAGTTTCGGGAGGTTGTTGGGGTGCCAGCCAAAATGCGCGGCAATAAAAGTGGTGCGTGGATGTTTTTTGAACATGCGGTGCTGTTCTGCAATCAACACCTCCCAGGGAGCAGGATCGTTGGGGCCTCTTTTTCTGCCCGGGTGAGAAGTGATCTCGAGCCAGCGTTCGTTGTGCTCATCTTCGGGATCCCAGAAAGGCTTAGGATCTGCTGTATGAATAAGCACCGGTATTTTCAGTTCGCCGCATTTGGCCCAGATAGGATCGAGCCGCGGATCATCAACTGTTACCCGTTTACCGGTATTATCCTTAACCGAAAGCCCCAGGTTTTTGAAAACCTTTAATCCGTTGGCGCCATACTTTACATCTTCTTCCAGTTGTTTAACGGCTTTCTCCATCCAGCCGGGTTCGCCAATGCCGTTGAAATTTACATTGGCAAAAACTATAAACCGTTTGGGGCTGGTTGAGCGAATATTGTCGATCTTATTTTGAAGACGGCTGCCATTTTCACCACTGAGGTTTACCATCACCGCCATGTTCAGTTTGTCCATTTCAGCCTGCAGCCTTTTGAGATCGCTGGCCGACATGCCGCGCTGGTGATTGTGTACATCGATAAAAGGAAAACGGGCGCGGGAAATTTTATGTTCGGGCACCACCAGGGTTGAAGTGGGGGCGTATTTTTCAAAATCCATATGGGACGTTTGCGCACTGGCAAATTGTATTGCCAGCAGGGAACCGGTGACGATAAGAAGGCTTCGCATGCTAAGAATTTATGCCAATTTAAATGGTATTGGTAGAATTGTAAAACCGGTGGTATAAAAGGTGAATGGGCAATGGTGAATGGGGTGTAGGCTCGCGGGGTTCGGGACGTGCAGCAGTTTTATATTAATTCACATTTGCCGTTTGCCGTTTCGCGATTGCCAGTTGTCAATTTACCGATGCCGGTTTACGCTTAAAGGGTCACTCCTGAAGAGTGACCCACCTTTGTATTTTATTATTGCAGATCCGGAAGAAGAATGACCGCCTTACACGCTGTGAACTAATCCAGCTTCATCTTATACGTATCAGCATATTTATTGATCCAGTCATACAGCCGGTATACATCCTCTTTTTTAAACAATTGTGTGCCGGGGTTCATTGTGGCAGCGGTACCACAGGCCACGCCAAAACGAACGGTCTCTGAAATCGATTTGCCCTGTTCCAGCATCCAAACCATACCGGCTACCATACTGTCGCCGGCGCCGACTGTGCTTTGCTTTTTTACCGTTGGCGTAGGCACATGCTCGCATCGGTCGCGGGTAACCAGAAGGGCGCCGGTGGCCCCCATGGAAACTACCATTACTTCACAACTACCCTGTTTTATAACCTCCATAGCCGCATCATCCACTTCATTTACCTCCAGGTGTTCTTTGCCTGCCAATGCACACAACTCGCTTAAATTTGGTTTTAACAGGTAAACGCCTTCTTTCGCAGCCAGCTGTAACGGCCTGCCCGACGTATCTATGATATACCGCGCATTCAACTGCCTCACTACCCTGGCTAACTGACCGAAAAAATCTTCCGGTAAACCGGGCGGTAAACTACCGCTGGCAACAATACAGGTGGGACGCGGTTCCAGTTGTTGTAATAATTCAAAACAGGCATGAGCTTCTTTTTCCGACAAAACAGCGCCCGGCATCACAAAACGGTATTGCGAATTGGTATCCGTTTCCCGAACCACAAAGTTTTCCCGGGTTTCATGGGCAACGGGAATGCTTTTAAAGCTGATCTGCTTTTGTGATAAATAATTCTCCAGCAATTTTCCATTCATGCCACCCGATGGAAATACGGCCAGCGACTCGCCGCCCAATTCCTTTATAGCCTTGCTGATATTGATACCGCCGCCGCCGGCTTCTGTTATCAGCTCACTGCAACGCATTTTTTTCTCCGGCACCAGTTTATCTATAGAGGTGCTTTTATCTACGGCAGGATTCATTGTAATTGTAACGATCATGGTAGTATTTTTAATTTACTTAACTGATATCTTTCAAAGCGCTTTCTATGCGCTGTTTTAAAACTTCATACTTTGTATAACCCGATGCCAGTAACATGAACTTCGATTCATTTACCTGCATCAACACGGCCGGATAGCCGGTAACCTGCAACTGTTTGCATATAGAGAACTCGTAACGGGCCTTTTCTTTATACGCGGGATCTTTTAAAGCATTGTAAAATGCATTGGCCGGAATTGCATATTTTTCAAGCAAATGCCTGTAAGCTTCGTTATCGCACAGATCGCGGCCTTCATATTGTAATGCATATTGCAGATCGGCTGCAAAGGCTACCTGTTTACCGGGATGATATTCTTTAAAAACACACAAGGCAATGGCCGGTTTTTCTGAATTGGGGAACCAGTCGCTGAGATCGGGGTTTTTAATATGCCACAGGAAATCCTCTCCAAATTCCGCGCCGGTATGTTCGGCCACCGTTTGGCAGTTCTGTAGAAAATAATCAGCCATTACGCTTATTGGCTTTGGCGTTTCGGGTAAGATCATGCCGCCTGAAAGTACTTCAAAATGCAGCCTGTTATTGAACTCACCGGCTATTTTTTCTATAACCGGGCTAAAGCCATAACACCAGTTGCAATAAGCATCGTAACAATAAAAGATCACTGGTTCCATAATGACCGTGAATTTACGTCGAACCTTTCATTCTCAAAATAAAAACGGCTATCTATGCATTCACAGATAGCCGTTTACGATAGTGGCAGTTATATACTCGCTGCTGTTATTTTTTTCTTTTCCTGTAAATGAGGATCGCCTCTTCGGTACTGTTCGCATCGCTTTTTACCATCCCTTTCAAAGTTAGGATGTTTTCATCAACACCAATAACTACAAACACTTTGGCATCATTGCCGGTAGCGTCATTAAGCTTCAGTACGGTTGGTCTTCTTTCGTCAACCACTCTTTTTCCCAATTCATATTTCACTTCTTTAACCAGTTCTTCTTTAATATTCCATTTGTACAACTTTACTTCATTTGTACAACCGGTCTTATTTGAACCGTAATAAGTTTTGGCATTTAAATCGGGAAACAATTCAAGTTGCTGATCTTTTCGGCATTCGTCAAATTCCCAAAAGGCATCGGAAGAGCGGTAGCCATCTTTATTGAGGTCGACGGGATGTTTAAATTTAACAGACTGTAGTACCCATACACCGGTAAACTGCGAAGTATCGTACTGCGCGTACAAGGTAATGATGAATAGAAAGCAAATGATTAAAGAAGCTAAAATTCGTTTCATAGTATAAGATTAAGGGTATAATTCACAGAAACGACTTTCTGTAAATAGAACGCCGAAAGATCAATATTATTTCTGTAAAAGTGAAATGTTTAAGCAAAAAAAACCTTTAGCAATCATTTACTAATCAATACTTCAAGCGATGTTTTTGCAAGCGGCCACTGCGGGCGAATGATGCTATATACGACGGTGTTGCGGAATGTACCATCGTCGTTTTTTCGATGGCATCTTAGTAATCCTTCTTTAACCCCACCTATCTTTTCAATGGCTTTTTGCGATCGTATGTTGCGCTCTCTTGTTCTGAACTCAACCCGCATTAGATTGGCTTTTTCAAAACAGAAAGCCAATAGTAAATATTTACTTTCTATGTTAATCTTTGTTCCCCAAACAATTGGTGATAGCCAGGTAGGACCGACCTCCAGTTGATCATTGACTGTATCGATGTTGAAAAACCCCGTACACCCGCCAACCTGCCCGTTTGTTTTGTTACGGATCACATACGTAAATTGTTGAGCGTTCAGATTTTTCTGTAGTTGTTCTTTGATGAATGTTTCGAAGGATTGTTTATCCGTTATATTGAAGGGAAGATGCTGCCAGATGCGCGGGTCAAATGCAATTGATTCCAATTCGGATATATGATCATTTGAAAGTCGCTCAAGATCTATATACTGTCCGCGAATAATGCTTTCAGATTGCATGAGAAGAAGTTTGGCTTTTGAAGAACAAAAAAAGTCCTCCCGACAATTAATCAGGAGGACTGCAAAATTAGTTTTATAGAATAATGCTATCCCTGCCTTCTAATTCCACCGCGGCCACCGCCACCGCCTGATGAATTGCCACCACCATTATCTCTGGGGCCGATGGAGGGTCTTGAGCCGCCACCGTTGCCACCGCCGGCACGGGGGGTGAATCCACCGCTATTACCACCGCCACGAGGGCTAAAACCTCCGCCCTGTGATTGCGAACCACGACCTGGTGAGAATACTCTATTGCCACCATTGCCGCTATTGCCGCCATAAGGCCTTGAGAAATTGCGTTGTTGTGGTTGTTGCCAGCCGCCGGAAGGGCGATCTGTTGATCCTGGCTGTCTGCCGGGCGATTGCCGGATCCTTTCTGGCGTGCGGCCCGGATTATTGTTCCAATCGCGGTTACCGCCATTGGGATTGGCAAATTGCCGGCCCTGCCCCGGGCGTATAGCACCCTGCTGATCATTGTTATTTCTCCAACCCCTGTCGTTTCCGTTGTTATCAGGGCGGACAAAGCGTTCGCGGTTATAGGTTCCGTTCTGCGAATCGAAACCTCTTCTTCCGCCTGCATCAGGCCGGGCAAGGCG
>CBIHPC010000154.1:0-14223 GCA_966211305.1 uncultured Niastella sp. | reverse complement strand
CGGCCGCTTCGAGACAATAATGCAACCGTTGCACCGCCTTTACCGCAAAGGCCAGAATGAACTGGGTGCCGTTTATCAATGCCAGTCCCTCCTTTGGGCCCAGTTGAATAGGCAACAGATTGAACCGCTGTAATATTTCCTGCGATCTGTATCTTCCGCCTTTGTAAAACACTTCGCCCAATCCTATCAGGGGCAGGAACAAATGCGCCAGTGGCGCCAGATCGCCGGAAGCACCCACACTCCCCTTTTCAGGCACAACGGGAATAACATCTTCTTCAATATGCCAAAGTATGCGTTGCAGGGTGGTGAGCTGTGCGCCCGAATAACCGCGTGCCAAAGCATGCACTTTGGTGATAAGCATCAGTTTCGCAATTTCAGTGCCTATGGGCTCGCCCACACCTACGCTGTGGCTTTGCAGGATCTTATGTTGTAAAATGCGGGTATCTTCTTCCGACACGGGTTTGTTGGCCAGCACGCCAAAACCGGTATTCACCCCATACACCGTTCTGTTGTTCACTACTATTTCCTGTACATGCTGCTGGCTTTTCTGAATATTGGCAACGGCTTCTTTATTCAACACGCCTTTTTGTTTACCGGCGGCAATGGCCAGGGCGGTTCCAACAGTTAAATGGTCGATGCCGTAATTGAATTCCTGTTGCATACTATTTTATTGGTGATGCAAAATATTTTGCACCCGGTTAAAGACTGACTCGTTTTGTAAACCCTGTTCAATTTCACCAATGGCGGTTAAAATGCTCCTGCTGTGTTTTCCTTCCTGCACTAATTCTTCCATGGCCTGTTGCAGCGCATCCCATACCGGCTGCACCTGTTGTTGCAGTTTTTTTCCCTTTGCGGTGAACGCTACTGCTTTTTTTCGGGCATCGTCGCTGGCGGTGCTGGTTTTTGTAAGGCCTTTTTGCTGCAGGCTGCTCAACAACTGGCTAACGGCCGAGTGCGAAATGCCCAATTCACCGGAGATGTCTTTGATGGAAACCGTTTCCTGTCGCGATAAAATATAAAACACCGGGAACCAGGCCGCGTCGAACGAAAGCTCATGCGATGCGTAGATCTTGTTCACATCGGCAAGAAATGCTTCGCTCAGCCGCCGTAAACGGCTTCCGAAAACAAGAAAACCGAGGGATTCGTAAAAGCTCATAAAATTATATAAGTACTTATACAAATGTACAATTCCTCTCAATAATTCAAAATATAAATCAGAATGCGTTTGAGTAAACGGGCTAAAGCATTTTTGTTGTAATTTTCAAGCTTCGTCATATTACAGGTATGTAGCAATCTTTAATGTGATAAGAATAACCGGAAACAATATCTTTAAAGCGAAAAACCAAACTTCGTCCGCAGATTTATCTGCCGAAGCTTTAGCGGAGGCAGAAGCCCTGCTACCGGCGCCGACGCTATGGCAGCCGAAGAGCGGGGCGGACAGTTCTTTTTAAAAATTTAACCTGAATATGAAAGCTGCATTGCGCGCCCAACTTTCTGTAATGATGTTCCTCGAGTTTTTCATCTGGGGTTCGTGGTATACGACCATTGGTGTTTTTATGAAGAATCACGATATGGCCGACCTCACCCACTGGCCTTATACGGTGAACCCTATTGCAGCTATTGTTGCCCCGTTTTTTGTGGGCCTGATAGCCGACCGCTATTTCGCCACACAAAAAGTGTTGGGCACCCTGCATATTTTAGGCGCCGTATTTATGTTCCTTACGCCTTCTGCAACCGGTAACTCAACCCTGTTTATTTTATTACTGCTGGCCTATAATCTTTGTTATATGCCAACGATGAGCCTTGCCAACACCATTTGTTTTCATAAAATGACCGACCAGGAAAAAGAATTTCCGTTGATCCGTGTTTTTGGCACTGTGGGCTGGATCGTGGCCGGATTGATCATCAGTTTTGTATTGAGCAAATTTGTTACGGATGATATAAAACCCGAACAAACTTCGATGCCCCTGTATATGACCGCCGGTGCCAGCCTGTTGCTGGGACTTTTCAGTTTTACATTACCCAATACGCCGCCGCCTGCTGCCGGCAGAAAAGTTTCGGCCGCCAGTATCATCGGTGTAGATGCGTTCAAACAACTGATGAGCCCTTCATTTATGATCTTCCTCATCAGCTCATTCCTGATCTGTATTCCGCTGGCCGCTTATTATAATTACACCCAGTTATACATGGAGGGTTTGCAGTTTAAGAATATTGCCGCCACGCAAACGGTTGGACAGGTTTCCGAAACCCTGTTCATGGTACTGATACCTTTCTTTTTTGTACGCCTTGGTGTTAAGAAAATGCTGGCGGTTGGTATGCTGGCCTGGGTAATACGGTATGCGTTGTTTGCGCTGGCCGCTCCCGACCAGGTTACGTTTATGGTACTTTTAGGAATAGCACTGCATGGCATCTGTTACGATTTCTTCTTCGTGACCGGGCAGATCTACGTTGACAAAAAAGCCAACCCGCTCATCAGGGCGCAGGCGCAGGGGCTCATTGTGTTTGTTACCTATGGTGTGGGTATGCTGGTAGGCGCCCAGATAGCCGGTAAAGTATACAACTCATTTTTAGATGGCTCAGAAGCGCTTTCATTACAGCAGTGGCAAAACTTCTGGTGGCTGCCCGCCGGTTTTGCTGCATTTGTGTTGCTGTTCTTTATGGTAACCTTTAAAGAGAGGCAGAATAAAATAAAGGCATAGAGGCATAAAGGCAACAAGGCAAAGAGGCAACGAGAGCCGGCGCCATTTTCTCATGAGTTTAGGATTGAAACAACCACAAACAATAAACAACAAACCATAAACTACTTCTATGGCACGTATTGCAATGCTGGGTTCAGGCTTTATTGGCCGGTTTTATGCCGACTCTCTTCAGGGGTACAGAAGCCGCGATAAGATCGTAAGTATTTACTCGCGCCGTACGGAAAGCGCAAAGAAATTTGCCGAAGATTACAACGTACAGCATTTTACTACCAATATGGAGGAAGCCATTGCGCATCCTGATGTCGATATCGTTTGTATTTCACTGCCCAATAACCTGCACGAAGCGGCGGTAATGCTGTGCTGTGTTCACCGCAAAGCGGTAATGACCACCAAGCCGCTTGGCCGTAACGCCGAAGAAGCAAAGCGTATGTTGCAGGCCGTTGAACAGGCCGGTATTTTCAATGGCTATCTCGAAGACCTCGTATATACGCCCAAATTCATAAAGGCACTGGAAAGTGTAAAGGCCGGGGCGCTCGGCCGCATTTTATGGGCCAAGTCAAGGGAAACACACCCCGGCCCCCACAGCGACTGGTTCTGGGATATGGAACAGGCCGGCGGCGGTTGTATTCTCGACCTCGGCTGCCATTGCGTTGAAATAACCCGCAGCTATATAGGAAAAGATATAAAACCGGTAGAAGTGATGTGCTGGGCCGATACCCAGGTAAAACCCATCGATGCCGAAGACCATGCCATCGGGCTGGTAAAATATGAGAACGGCGCTATCGGCCAGTTTGAAGTAAGCTGGACCTTCCGCGGTGGCCTCGACCTGCGCGATGAAGTAATGGGTTCCGAAGGCACCATCTGGATCAACAGTTTTTTACGCACCGGTTTCGATATGTTCACCAGCGGCAAAGGGGCCGATTATGTGGCCGAAAAAGCCGAAAGCAACACCGGTTGGCTGTTCCCGGTAGGCGACGAGCTCAATGAACTGGGGTACAACCACATGTTCATGGACATGTTCAATGCCCTGGATGCCGGCCGCGAGCCCAAAGAAACCTTTTACGATGGGTATGTGGTGAATTGTATCCTCGATGCCGCTTACCGTTCGGCCAAAAGCAAACTGTGGGAACCGGTGCAGCTCGATATCTGGCGCGGTAAAACCGGCGTTACAAAAGATAGCCACCTTACCGAATACGATGCCGACCATTATCTCGTTAAAGAAGAGGTGACCCATTACGGCGCCAGAAAAGTGATCATAAAACACAAGAAAACCGGCAAGATCACCGAAAAGGTACTGGAATAGTTGTGACGAAATAAACCCCGTGGATTTTTTCCCGGAAAGCAGCGAATTCCGCTATTTTTGCGGTCCAATAATTAAACCCAAGAACATGAAAAGGCAATTTGTAGCAATAGTTGTATTATTTACCATAGGTCTGCTGGCGAACGCACTCCAGGCAGATGCACAAGGTAAGATCGGTTACGTAAGCTTGCAGGAGCTGGTTAGCGCCATGCCCGAATATAAAAAAGCCCAGCTCGATATGCAGGAATACCAGAAAGCGCTGGTGCAGCAGGGAAATGATTACCAACAGGCGTTTATGGCAGATCAAAAAAAGTTTGTGGAAGATTCTATAAAAATGACGCAGGCTGTAAAAGAAGTGAAGCGCAAAGCACTGAATGAATTATATTTAAAATGGACCAATTTCGTTAACCAGGAAGCGCAGCAAATGATGAACCAGCACGAACAGGAACTGCTGGCCCCTATTCAGGAAAAAGCGGTTAACACTTCACAGGCTGTAGCCAAAGAGAACGGGTACGCGTATATTCTGCCTAAAGAGCAATTGATCGCCTTCCCCGCCGCCGACGATATTTTACCGCTGGTTTTCAAAAAACTGAACATTACACCAGCTAAAGATGCACCGGCAACAGCTGCTCCGAAGACCGGAGGTAAGTAGTATGTGATTGCTCCTGTTTTAACGACAGTCAAATTCAATATAAGTTACTGAAGTAAGAGGCAGGAAATAAGAAATACGAGGGATTCCCGTATTTCTTATTTCCTGCTTTTTTATTTTGTACACTGCCATTTAGCGCGCGTTCCAAATATCAGGACCTTCTTGTCTGGTGCAGGGTGCCGGGCGATTTCTTCCTTTATCTACTGTATCACCTCTATCAACCTTTCAACTATTGATCAGATTGTTGAACAGAGGCAAACCTTGTCAACCCGTCAACAAGTCAACCCGTCAACTTACTTCAACCCCATGTCGGCAATAATGCCCTGGATCCGCTTATCCAGCTCCCCGTGCACCTGAATGCCATCAAATTCTGCAGCGCTCTTGATCGTCGTATTCACGCTGAAATAGAACTTGATCTTTGGCTCGGTGCCGCTTGGGCGGGCTGAGATCTTGCTGCCATCGGCAAGGATAAACTGCAGTACGTTCGATACGGGCAGTTTGATATCCCACTCCTCGCCCGTTTGCAGGTTCTTACCTTTACGGAACTCATAATCGAGTAACTGTACAACCGGCGAGCCGTTAACGGTCACTGGCGGATTGCTGCGATAACCATCCATCATGTCGGCAATTTCTTTCTGGCCGTTCATGCCTTTTTTAGTGATGGAGATCAGGTGCTCTTTATAATAGCCGTACTGAACGTACAGATCGATCAGTTTTTCAAACAGCGTTCTGCCTTTGTCTTTTTCATAGGCTGCCATTTCGCAAAGCAGGGCAACGGCGGATACGGCGTCTTTGTCGCGCAGTTTACTACCTATCATCAGTCCGTAACTTTCTTCGCCGCCCACGATATAATTTTCGCCGGCTTCTTTTTCCTTGATCAGTTCTGCGATCCATTTGAAACCGGTAAGCACATTGTAACATTTTACATTGTTATCGGCGGCAATGCGGTCGATCATATCCGTTGTTACGATGGTCTTGCACACAAAATCGTTCTTTTGGGCAATGCCTTTGGCTTTTCGGGCCTCGATGATATAGTTGAAGGCCAGCACGGCGGTTTGGTTACCATTCATCAACACCCAGTTGCCCTGTTTGTCTTTGATGGCTATACCAACGCGGTCGGCATCGGGATCGGTACCCAGTAAAATATCTGCATCCAGTTCTTTGGCTTTTTTCAGGCCAATGCTCATGGCTTCGCTTTCCTCGGGGTTTGGATAAACAACCGTAGGGAAGTTACCATCGGGTTTTGCCTGTTCTTCTACTATGTGCACATTGGCAAAACCAAATCGTTGCAATACCTGGGGCACCAGCATAATACCGGTACCGTGTATGGGCGTATATACAATTTTCAGGTCGCGCTGGCGGTTGATCACTTCAGGATACACGCTCAGGCCCTTTACCATTTCAATATAGGCTTCATCGAGTTCCCGGCCAATGATGGCGATATTGGCTTCGCCCCCGCTCCATTTCACTTCATCGACCGAAGCGATCTTTTCCACTTCTTTAATGACGTTTTTGTCGTGCGGCGGCACCAGTTGTCCGCCATCGTTCCAGTATGCTTTATATCCGTTATATTCTTTGGGATTATGCGATGCCGTACATACAACACCCCCCTGGCAACCCAGGTGCCTGATGGCAAAGCTGAGCTCGGGGGTTGGGCGCAATGCCTCAAATAAAAATACCTTGATGCCATTGGCGGCCATTACATTGGCGGTGATCTCTGCAAACTGGCGGCTGTTGTTACGGCTGTCGTGCGCAATGGCAACCCGTACAATGCCTCCGGGGTAGGTTTGATTGAGATAGTTGGCAAACCCCTGGGTAGCCATACCTACCGTATATTTGTTTATGCGGTTGGTGCCAATGCCCATAATACCACGTAAACCCCCTGTACCAAATTCCAGGTTCCGGTAAAACGCATCGGCCAGTTCGGTGGGATTCTCTTTTTCAAGCCTGGCTATTTCCTGTTTGGCGGCTTCTTCGTAATTTCCGTTTACCCAAACTTGTACGCGCTGCTTAATTGCATCATCCATAGTGCTCAATTTGATGTTAGTATTGAAGGTTTGAAGTTATATAATTTTATGATTGAACAATTGGTTTATTGGCTAAACGTTAGTGTGTGGAATCGTATGAAACGGGGTAATTTCTATAAAAACCGGTTCATTGGATCGCTTTAACACAAATTGCTACTGGTGTCTGATAACTATCAAAAAATATACCCTCCCATTGTAAAGGCAGCTTTCACGCTCCTGACCGCCATCTGTTTTCATCATAATATGAAAGCGCAGGAGGCAATGAACAATCGTGAAACGGCAAACGGCAAACGTGAAACGGCCTTCCAGGTGCGTTACCGGTTGCCGGTTACCGGTTACCAGGGCCAAAATGCAGGCATGCCGTATAGCAATCAGACTTTCATTGATTCGGGCGCCGGTAACCGGCCACCAAATAAGCGCGTGTGGCTCATTGCAGGGGCGCATGCGGCGGCCTGGACGGGTTCCTATATCGCGTTAAATAAAGCCTGGTACGATGGTTTCGAGAAAAGCGATTTCCATTTTTTTAATGATAACCACGAGTGGAACCAGATGGATAAAGCCGGCCATGTATGGACGGCCTACCAGGTGAGCAGGTTGTCGGCCGGGTTATGGAAATGGGCCGGACTGAGCGGGCGTAAAAGCGCGGTGCTTGGCGGTATTAGCGGACTGGCATACCAAAGCATTATTGAAATTCAGGATGGGTTCAGCAGCGAATGGGGATTTAGCTGGGGCGATATGGCTGCCAATTTCCTTGGCGCCGCCACCTTTGTTTCGCAGGAGCTGGGCTGGCGTGAACAGCGGTTCCAGTTTAAACTAAGCTACTGGGCCTATGATTATAACTCGCCCGACCTGAAAAACCGCCGTAACCAGTTGTTTGGCGCAAGCCTTCCTGAGCGGTTACTGAAAGACTATAATTCGCAAACCTACTGGCTCAGCGCCAACATAGCTTCCTTTTTGAAAAACTCAAAATGGCCTGCCTGGCTGAATATGGCCGTGGGATACAACAGTAAAGGCATGCTGGGCGGTTTTGGCAATCAGTGGACCGATAAACAGGGCAATACATTCAATCGCGACGATATCCGTCGCGAGCGGCATTTTTTACTTTCACCCGACATCGATCTTACAAAGATCCACACCGGCAAAAAATGGGTGCGCACCCTGTTGTCGATAGCCAATATGGTGAAAATACCTGCTCCTGCGCTAGGGGTAAGTTCGAAAGGTAAGTTGAAGGCTTACGCGTTATATTATTAGAAAGCCGGTCATTGAAAAAGCAGGTTACTCCAGGTAAGCTCCCGTAACCACATCCCCCTCCACTTCAACAAAAATATGCTCTTGCAGGGTGGTATTTACCGACAGTCCTACATAATCGGTATTCACCGGGTATGCTTTGTGCGTGCGTTCGACAAGCGCCAGCGTTTGAATTTTTTTTGGCAGATAGGCCAGGAACGGCTTAATGGCATACAGCATGGTGCGGCCGCTGTTGGCTACATCGTCAACTACAATGATCACTTTATCGGTAAAATCGGTTTCACCGCTCAGTTTTATGTCGTGGGGCGATTTTTTATCGAGGGCGATATCGATATTCCAGATTACAATGTCGCTTTTTATAGAGCGTAACAGCTTTTCAATATTACGGGCAATGACGCTGCCGTTTTCACGAATACCGGCCAGGATGATCTGCTTTTCGTCGATATTGTTCTCTATGATCTCGTACGCGATCCGTTGTAATTTCCGGGCTACTGAATCCTTATCGAGGATATAATTACGCGCCATGCTTTTATTTTGGGCCAAAACTATAGAAAAAAAGGCAACAAGGCAACGAGGCATACAGGCAACGGGGCAAAGAAGCATAAAGGCAACAGGGAAACGAGGCAAAGGGCACCGTAAGGCAGCGGGGCAAAACCACAGGATGCTGCCGTCTTTATTCCCTTTTCAACTTGTTAACTTGTCAACTTTTAAACTATCTTAGCCCTATGTCATATATACCCCAAATACTATTCATCATCATTTCGGCTGCGGCCATTTGGTTTTTTAGTAAAAAGATAATGACTATACGCCGTAATATCCTGTTGGGTAAAGACGCCGATTTCAGCGACCGCAAGGGCGAACGGTGGAAAAATGTTCTGCTGCTGGCGTTCGGACAAAAAAAGATGTTCCGCAACCCGCTTGTGGCTGTTTTGCATTTTTTTGTTTATGCCGGTTTTGTCATCATCAATATTGAAGTGCTGGAGATCCTCATTGATGGCATATTCGGTACACATCGAATTTTTTCCCGGTATGGCGGTGTTGTTTATCCGTACCTGATCAATGCGTTTGAATTTCTTGCTGTAACTGTATTGCTGGGTTGTTTGATTTTTCTGATAAGAAGGAATATCGTAAAAGTAAAACGCCTTGCGAGTCCCGATCTGAACGGCTGGCCGCGCAGCGATGCCAATTATATTCTCATTACCGAAATCGTACTGATGTCGCTGTTCCTTACCATGAATGCTGCAGATACCATGCTGCAGCAACGCGGGTATGGCCATTATGGCGAGAACAGTACCGGCAATTTTATCTTCTCGTCCCTGCTGCATCCGTTACTGGGCGGGTTAAGCGATAATGCGCTGGTTGGGGTAGAACGTTTCTGCTGGTGGCTGCATATCCTCGGCATTTTGGCTTTCCTCAATTATCTGCCTTATTCGAAACACCTGCATATTTTGCTGGCATTCCCGAATGCTTATTATGCAAGGCTGCAACCAATGGGTAAAATGAACAATATGACCTCCATTCAAAATGAAGTGTTGTATGCCATGCAGCCCGAACTGGCTCCGGCCAATGCTACCCCGCCCGAGAAATTCGGCGCTAAGGAAGCAACCGACCTGAGCTGGCGCAACCTGCTCGACGCCTATTCCTGTACGGAATGCGGCCGGTGCAGTGCCGCTTGTCCGGCCACAATAACCGGTAAAAAATTATCGCCGCGCAAGATCATGATGGATACCCGCGATCGTATTGAAGACATGGGTAAGAATATCGATAAGAACGGCGAGTATAAAGAGGATGGAAAAACACTGCTGCACGATTATATTACCGTAGAAGAATTGCGCGCCTGCACCACCTGTAACAGTTGTGTGCAGGAATGCCCGGTAAGTATCAGTCCGCTCGAGATCATTCTCGAATTGCGCCGCTCGCTGATCATGGAAGAAAGCAATGCCCCGCAGGAGTGGAACGCCATGTTCAGTAATGTGGAGAATAACTTCGCGCCGTGGAAGTTTAGTCCTGATGACAGGGATAAATGGGTTCAGGAAATGAGCTAATTGGTTAATGTGCTAATTTGATAATTTGCTAATGGAAAGCCAGGTGCTGCCTGGCTTTTTAATTTAGGGCAAACGCTGTATTCATTAGCACATTTGCATTCTAAAATATCAATTGCTGATTCTTTCGGTAATCTTTCCCGCAAAAAGAAAAGCCACACTTCAAAAAGTGCGGCTTTAAACAAACACTATTATTCTGTGACTAAGAAACTTTATTGCATATCGCAATCCTGTATTTCATTATCGCATTATCGAATTATCACATTTACTTATACTTAGGGTAGCTGTACATTGAAAACGGTATTATTGATAGTTACCGTGGCTTTGTTATCGCAGCCGGTATTCCCATAATCCAAGATTCGGGTAAGGCGGCCGGCAGGGGTTACTTCCAGCTTACCGCTTTCAAACCAGTAACAATTCATTTTACGCACCAGCGCCTGCGTAATGCTGATGGTATACGCATCGCCGGATGCGGTAGTGCCATTGGCCGAACCGGTGATCGAATAGGTATCATCGAGAATGTTCAGCGGCGTGGAGGCGCCGGCAACCCATTCGCGCTCACGGGTACTTTTCCAGAGAATGGTTCCGCCGTTATTGGCTTTTACGATTGAACCGTCCACTTCAATTTTATACACCAGGTGCTGGGCTGCATTGTAACCCATGTTGGTGGTTTTGTGTGTGCCTTTTATCTGGTTGTCGTCTACAAAGTAGTTGTCGAAAGTGATGTTTATAACAGTGCCCTGATCGCGGTACTTGCCGGTCCAGGTGGCGAGAATTTTACCGCGGCGGTTGCGGCCATCGGCGCCTTTACAATTGGTGGTGCCGAAATCAATTACCAGGGTGCGATTGGTGCTTGCCGAATCGATAGTTACGGTAGTGCATCCGCCAAGTACATCTTCTACCCGGGCGCCCGATTCATTGGTAGCCTGTCTGAATGAAAAGCTGGAACCCAAACTCATCGATGCGTCTGCCATGGTATTTACATCGTTATAATTCGATTCTGCCAGGGAGTTGTCCTGCGCAGGGGCGGTATCACTATCTGCATCTTTGGTATCTTTTTTACACGCTGTAAATGAGAGGGCGATAAGGCAACAGGCCATGATGCCGGGGAAAATGGATTTTCTGGTTTGCATGGGGTTTAGTTTATTACGCGGTATCAGACCATGATCCGCATGACTGGTTTAAAACGTATGGGTTATTTTTTTGGTGTGTTGGTTGGAGATTAAATAATTGGAGCGTATAAGTGGCTGAGTGGTAGTGTTAAGTAATTCTTTCTATTAATTTAAACTTTCTTTCCACCGCGAATGATCTTCCAGGCCATTATGACAGCGGTAACCGCAAACACGCCGCCTATGATCCCGCTGATAAGCCCCTGGTTGGCGTTGAGGCGGTTTACAATGAGCTGTCCGCCGAAAATGAATACCGAGTTGCCTAGGAAAGTACCAAGCCCTATTCCGGCGATATAGGTGTTATAATGATCGTTGCGGGGCAATAACAGCTTTTTATTGAACAGGGCCGTGCTCCAGCCAAACCAGAAAGGGATCTGTGCCGGGTTGATAGCGCTCATGGCCATGCCCAGCAGGAAACGGTGTATCGTATGGGAAAGAATAACGTTCTTTTCTGTATGGGGACTGGCGGCTGCTATAAAGCTCCCTGCGGCCAATGCGGCAATGATCAGCACGGTAAACCATTGCAGCCAGCGGAACAATCGTTGCTGCCGCTGCACCCAATCCATTGCTACCAGTGAAAGACGTACATAAATGATCTCTACCAGCAAAGCGCCCAGCGAAAAGTACAGGGCCGGACGAATACCATCGCTTACCGAGATCTGCATGGCCGCAATATTCAGCGTTCCCAGTGGTAAGGTACCGAGGAAGCTGATGCACATGCCGGTTATAAAGATTCTTAAGTACAATTCTTAATGTAAAGTATAGTAGTGACAAATGTGCTAATTACTCCGTCATGGCCGCCAGCTTTTTCGACCACTCTTTATCCTCTTTAAACATGGCCACCCCTTCGCGGAAGCTCAGGTACCGGTGCCCTTTTTTATGGTTCATGCGGCTTATTTTGCATAAGATGATCCAGTGCCTGATGATCTCTTTCCAGGCAAAGAATATCGAGTGCTTCGGATCATAAATATGGGTAGGTTCCGCCCCTGCCCCATTCACTTCAATGATCGAAAAGTTACGGCCTTCTTTCAATGCTTCCCAGGTGTCGAAACGAATATCGAGCCGGCCAAAATAAAACTCCGGTATCAGCTTACAGATCCTGTCTACAACGCTGTTCAGTTGCTCATCTGCGAGGTGACTGTCATCAACGAATTTCGAACCGCGTGCATGATTGCCAAATGGCGATACGATCAGCTTCTCCCCTTCGGCCAATACGCGGTTCAACCCGTTGCCATGTATTTTCTGCAGACTTCCCAAATACATGAGCGCGCGTTTACTTTGTTGTAATAACTGTAGTATGGAGTGTTTGCCATCGCCGTTAACCGATAAAAACTCCTTGCCTACTATACCGGTGATGACCCCGTTTGGCTGATCGGGATAACGAACATAAAAAATACCGGCCTCGTTCTTCCAGGGAACAAATTCCTGAATATGAAAATCGAGATACGCTTTACGGGTATAGTCGATCACATCCTGTTCATCACGCAGCACTTTAACACCGCGGCCGCGGCCGCCTATATTCGGTTTGCCAATCAGTGGAAACCGTAAACCCGCCCGCTGCAGATCGCGCAGAACCATATTGCCATTGGCCGGTATGGAAAAGAAAACTGTTGGCGGATGGTATTCCGGCGGAATGATGGTGATGATATCTTTTTTGCTTTCGCATAAAAAGCCCCCGTTCTTTATAGATGGATTGGAAGCGGAGAAGAAAAAGAGCGACCGGGCCCGCAGGCATAGCAGGAACCACACCGGGTAAATGCATAAGTATACTGTGGTAAAGCTCCAGTATTCCCAGTTAAATAATTTAATAAAGAAAGGTCGGTGCAGGATGCGTTGTATGCTATTCATTATCTGCCTGCCAGTGATTTATCTACTGTTAATTGTTGGGTGAATGCGGTATTGTTTTTCAGATCAAGGTAGTGCATTTGCGTCATTTCATCGGTGAGCGCCATCAGCGTAACGCTTACGGTGAAAACCTGTCCGTTCCGGTTCATGCGCAGATCATTATGGGTGTCGCCATCACCGGTGAACTGGTGAAAGTGCAGTATATCGTCTGGTGAAGGTTGTTTGTGTTGCTGCAGCCATTTGTTGAACCAGCTTTTTCTTTTTTCCACTACAGGCTCATCATACAACGTGGCCGACGACCAGATGTGTGGTTCGGTAACCGGCAACTGTTTTATATACTTCTGCGCTCCGGTCCACCGGCATTCAAGCAGCTGGCCGGTATTCCACAGTACGGCGGTAAATGGCTCTATGTTGTCTAACGGTAAAGCCCTGAAGGCTGTTTCCATATCGGGGGAATCGATCAGGTAAAGCAGGATCAATCCCCTGCTCTTGCGATAGGGCGGTTCAGGCGTATGGCGTACAAAACCACCGTTCAGGAAAACGATGGCATTTCCATTCTCATGGGCTGCGATCCAGGTGCCGCCTGCATCCCCGTCTTTCGGGAACAACAGGTCGCCTGTTTTACCTGCATATACCAACGGCGATATAGCACTGGAACGCCAGTGCTTTTCATCGCGGTTGGATGTTATGAATATTTTATTCCCGCTCCTAAGCGGGACAGGAATAAATGTTACTGTGCACATTGTTTACGGTACTTGACGGTAGACGATGCTACCCCAAAATCTTCTGGTAATTGAATATTGGAAATTTCAGTGATGCCTACCCGTATGAGGGCCATGTGATGGATGGTATGCTCGAGGTTATAGGCTACCTCGCGGTAATAATTGGTTTCAATGGCAATTGGTTCGGAAGCGTGTTCGTCGTAGCTGGCTTCCAGCGTCAACGTTTTGTTGGGCTTACCCAAACCCTGGTGAATCTCCAGCAACAAGCGACCTGCCAGCTCCTTATCCGATTCAATCAATGTGTCGCGCTTACGTTTTTCATAATTTACTATTCCTGATCCATATCCATTCTCGAGGCATTGAAACAGCTCGATAATATGTCGTACATGCTGGCCAATCGTATTATTGAACAATGTTGAACACGGCTGGCTGTATTGCAATGACGACAACTGACCGAGCGAGTCAGACAATTGTACAAAGATTGTGTTTACAGCTTGTTGTAATTGCATTGGTCGGTTTTGT
>CBIHPC010000153.1:0-14229 GCA_966211305.1 uncultured Niastella sp. | reverse complement strand
TTCGTACCTTATAACCAATCAAAATTGCGGCCATGAAACATATTGCCTGGTGTTTGCTGTTGCTGTGCCAGTGTGCGTTGGGCCAAACACCGAGAGAAGATGAAATGAATTCGGTTACCGGCAATCCTTATCTCATGAAAGACTGGTGCGATGGGGTGGTGCGTTTTACCAGCGGCCGTACCATGACCCAGTTCAAACTGAAGTTCGATTGTTTAAAGAATATGTTACTGCTGCAGTTCGAAGGCAACGCCTTCGCAGCCGAAAGCAAGGTGAAGGAATTTGTATTGTATCCAAAAAAGAAAGACTCGCTTTTATTCCGCCGCGGATTTCCTTCAACGAACAAAACCACCGATCAAACCTATTTTCACGTGCTATTGCAGGATAAAAGTTCACTACTAAGGTTGGTTGCGCGCAATATCATTGAAGAAAAACAACTCGTTTCGGTGAACGGCCGCATTAACCGGCGTATGGAAGAGATAGAATTTTATTACCTGCTGCGCAATGGCGAAATGGTATTGTTACCCGCCAGCCGTACCGAACTGCCTGAAATTTTTGCCGATAAAAAAGAACCGCTCGCGCGGTTTATTGCTGCCAACCAGCTTAAAATGCAACACCCCGAAGATTTTGTTGCGGTGGTGAAGAAGTATAATGAGCTGGTGGCTGCGCAGTGAGCCGGTTTGCTGTAGACTTAAGGAAATTTTCCTTCTTTAAATTCTTTTGGAGTTACACCCAATTTTGTCCTGAATACAGTTGAAAAATAAGTAGCTGATGAAAAGCCCGTTTTAAAAGCGATCTCGGCAATGGAAAGATTTTCATGCTGCAGGTAATACTTAGCTTTTTTCAGGCGGGTATTTACAATGTATTCATTCACGTTGCATTCCATCAATGCTTTTATTTTTCTGGAGAGTTGCGCCTGTGAAATATTCAGTTCGCGGCAAATGTCTTCTATGCTGAAAGCATCATTACTGATATTATTTTCAACAACAGCCAAAAATTCACTGATGAATTTCCGGTCTGTTTTTTTCCTGGTGATGTTATTTATACCGGGCAGCGTGTCACTGGAATAATGCTCTTTGGATCTATTCCTGTTATTCAATAAGGTAATCAGATGCTGCTCCAGTAATTGAAAATTGAATGGCTTGCTGATATAAGCATCGGCGCCCGTTTTAAAACCTTCTATTTTTTGCTCGTCGGTACTGCGTGCGGTGAGTAAAATGACCGGTATATGCGCGGTTCGTACATCCGACTTGATTATTTTGGTCAGTTCCAAACCATTTTTACCGGGCATCACTATGTCGCAAATAATGATGTCGGGCAAATTATCGAATGCCGCCTGCAGCGCCGTGTTTGAATTGGCTGCTTCAAAAACATCGTACCGGGCAGAAAGCCGGTTCGCCATAAATTGCCGCAGGTCGTCATTGTCTTCTATGATCAACAGGCTGTTTTCTTTTCTGGTGTGAGCAGGCGCGTCTGTCGTTAAAGGAAGCGCCGGGTACAATTCGGTAGTATATATTTTAGCGTCTTCACTAATTACATTATTGGGAGCAGGCTCCCCTGCAGTTGGGGCGGCGGCGCTCTGCATGGCCGTGAGTGGAAAACGTACTTCAAAAGTGGTGCCTTTGCCCTTCTCACTTTTTACAGTAACTGTGCCTTTGTGCAATTCAATAAGTTCTTTTGATAAGGCAAGTCCCAAACCTGTTCCTTTATAGTTTTCGTATTCTCCCTGGAAAAATGGATCAAAAGCATGCTGTATAACTTCTTCCGACATGCCAACCCCGCTATCTTCGATGCTGATAACGGCGTTACTGTTCTCCTGCTGAAGGCTCACCTGTATAGATCCATTTTCTTTGGTGAATTTAAATGCGTTGGACAGCATATTAAATATTACCTTATCCAGCATTCCGGCATCGAACCAGGCCGGTAATTTTCTTTCGCCTGTTATAAAGCGAAGGCTGATATGTTTACTTTTAGCCAGGTTGTGGTACGACTGTACGATCTCATTTATAAAATCAACCAGATCGTGTTCTGCGGCATAAACCGGCATTTTATTAAATTCTATTTTCCTGAAATCCATAAGCTGGTTAACCAGCTTATACAACCTCAACACATTCTTTTCTACCAGTTTCACCATTTGCCGCACACCCACAGGGAGCCTGGGATGTTCAGCCACCTCTTCGAGTGGTGTTAAAATGAGCGACAGCGGTGTTCTGAATTCGTGCGAGATATTGGTAAAGAAATTCAGTTTTGCCTGGTGCGCCTCCTCGGCCCTGGCCCCCATCATTATCAACTGGTTCTTCTGTTCTTCGAGCTGGTTCTTTTGCAGGGAGATCTCCCTGTTCTGTAATTCGAGCCGGTGGGTTATTTTCCTGTTTTCTTTCAGATAGTAGTAGGAAAGGCCGCCGAATATTAAGGTGAGGCTGAGGGTAAGGGCAATTACTATGATAACCGTTGCCTGGTTTTGCGAAATGATGATCTGCCGGTCGAGAATTTTCTGCCGTTTTTCAATGTCATGTTGCTGGCTGATCAGCTTGTCGGCCTGCATTTTCATCAACCTTACGTTGCCTGAATCTATTACGGTTGTAAAAAGCTGGTTTGCTTTTTTAAAAGGCTTGTTGCCTAATATGTTCAATGCCGTTAGTATCGCTTCCTTGCCGCCGGTAGGATATAATACGGTAGCTACTATACTTTTATTGGTCACCATATCCAGCCCCATACCTTTTGCCGGCAGCCCGTCAACCCCAATAATTTTTACCTTTTTATCAATGCCCAAACGCAAACAGCTTTGGTAGGCATCATTAGCTATCAGGTCGTTATGCGCAAAGATGAGGTCGGGGTCACCGGCCTCTTTTATGGTACTGTCAAAGTGTTGTTGATTTCCTGCTGCTGCTTTATTAAGGATATGTATATCAGGGTATTTGGAAATAACATCCATAAAGCCATTATGCCGGCCAATAAATGGAGAAGCATCTTCAGGAGCTGTAATTTCCATTACTTTTCCCTTTCCTTTTAGAAAAGAAACGGCGAACCGGCCCGCATTCTGGCCCACCTCAAAGTTTTCGGCGCCGATAAAAGCAGTGTATTTATCGGAGTTTGTTTTCCGGTCGATCAAAACAACCGGCAGGCCTGCGTCATATACTTTTTCAATAACAGGCTTCAGCGGCTGCACTTCGTTCGGCGATACGATCAACAGATCGATCCGCTGCTTCAGCAATTCATCGATCTGTGCTACCTGGGTGTCACTGTTGTGGTTGGCATTTGTATATATGAACCGTATATTATTATGGAAAGAGAGCTCGCGTTTCATTTCTTCCAGCATGGTTTGCCGCCAGTGATCGTCTTCCATACATTGAGAAAAGGCGATTACATATTGTTTTCCCTTTGCATGGTTGGCACAGGAAACAGGCAGCAAGGCTGCCAGCATAATCACTACAAATAACCTCATGGTGTACAAGCAATCGTTTGGTGCTATAAAAATGATATTTTTTTTAATACCAATGTCGAAAATCGAAAACGAACTTTTAAAAATTGATCTTTTGTATTATTAAATAATTAGTATTCAGGTTATTAAAGACAAAAATATAAATGACGAAAAAGTTAAAGTGATTGATCGGTTTTTGAAAGGCGCCAGGCTGCATCCACCAATACTTTTGGCGGGTTAAGGCTTGTTATATGAAAAAAGGATTTGTTTTTACCTGGTCTGTTGTAATAGCTATTGGCGGATTTTTATTTGGATTCGACACGGCAGTGATCTCCGGCGCTGAACAAACCATTCAACAATACTGGAACCTGGATACCATCGGGCATGGTCTTACCGTTTCGATCGCTTTAATTGGAACAGTGATCGGTTCCCTGGTTGGCGGGTATCCGTGCGACCAATGGGGCCGCAAAAAGACATTATATATTATCGCTGTTCTGTACCTGGTTTCTTCTTTAGGCACGGCACTGGCAACCAACTGGTACGTGTTCCTGGTGTTTCGCCTGTTGGGCGGTTTGGGGGTCGGCGCTTCTTCTGTTACCGCGCCCATTTATATCTCAGAGATCGCCCCGCCTTCCAAACGGGGTATGCTGGTAGGTTTATTCCAGTTCAACGTGGTGTTGGGCATAGTGGTCTCGTACCTTTCCAATTATCTTATTGGTTTAAGCGGCGACAATTCCTGGCGGCTGATGCTGGGAGTACAGGCGGTACCTTCAGTTATATTCCTGCTGCTGTTGCACCTGGTTCCTGAAAGTCCCCGCTGGCTGATCCTGAAAAAAGGTAAAACGGCTGAGGCTCGTGGTATTTTCAATCTCATTGAGCCCGATAGCGCCGAAGCACTCATCAGCGACATTGTGAAAAATGGTTCAGCCAGGGTCATTGATGAACCCCACTTTCTGTTCTCCCCAAAATATAAAATACCTGTTTTGCTGGCTATCCTGTTTGCCATATTCAACCAGGTGTCGGGCATCAATGCCATTATCTATTATGCGCCCCGCATTTTTGAAATGACGGGTCTTGAAAAAAACTCCTCCCTGTTATCGACAGCCGGCCTGGGGCTGATGAATTTTATGTTCACGCTGCTGGCTATGGGTTTTATCGACAGGGTAGGCAGGCGAAGCCTGATGATGATTGGTTCTGCAGGTTTGATTCTCACGCTGGGGCTGGTATCATATTCTTTTTACCAGCCGAGTTTTAGTGTTTGGTCCGTACCCGTTTTTCTTTTTGTGTACATCGCATTTTTCGCCTTTTCACAGGGTGCCGTTATCTGGGTATTTATTTCCGAAATATTTCCAACACAGGTTAGGGCAAAAGGCCAAACGCTTGGCAGCACCACGCACTGGGTTATGGCTGCGGTTATTGCATTTACTTTTCCCTGGCTGGCCGAAAAAGCCGGCCCCGGTAACACGTTTTTGTTTTTCGCCATCATGATGGTTTTGCAATTTCTTTTTGTTTGGAAGATGATGCCCGAAACAAAAGGCAAATCACTGGAGCAAATAGAGCATTCATTGATACTTCATTAATAAAATATTCAATGTCATTATTCAAACATCTTATAGCTATAGCACTTGCCAGCCATTGCTTTTTATGTTGTGCACAGGAACATGCTGTGACTACGGCATTTTGCAAAGAGCCGCATCGCCCGCAAATTCACTTTACGCCGAAAGCACACTGGATGAATGATCCGAATGGAATGGTGTATTATAACGGCGTGTATCATTTGTTTTACCAGCATCACCCCGGCAGCACTGTTTTCGGCCCCATTCACTGGGGGCATGCTACCAGCAGGGACCTGATCCACTGGCAACACCAGCCAATTGCCTTATATCCGGATAGCCTTGGCTTTATATTTTCAGGAAGTGCAGTGGTTGATCATAAGAATACATCGGGCTTTGGCCGGCAGGGAAAGGTTCCACTGGTTGCCATTTTCACCCATCACAATGTGAAAGGTGAGCAGGAACAAAGAAGCGATTATCAGAATCAAAGTCTTGCTTACAGCCTCGATGAAGGAAAAACCTGGACAAAGTATAAAGGCAATCCGGTTTTAAAAAATGCCGGTATCAAAGATTTTCGCGATCCTAAGGTGAGCTGGAATGAAGTGGCGAATAAATGGATCATGACATTGGCTACATTAGACCACATCACCTTTTATTCTTCGCCCAATTTAAAAGACTGGACAAAAGAATCAGCATTCGGAAAAGAAATTGGCGCACATGGTGGCGTTTGGGAATGTCCCGATCTGTTCTCCTTAGATTATCAGGGAAAGAAGATCTGGGTGTTGATCGTAAATATAAATCCCGGTGCACCCAATGGTGGTTCCGGAACACAATATTTTGTGGGTGATTTTGATGGTCATAAGTTCATACCATTTGATAATGATACACGATGGCTTGATTACGGTCCCGATGAATATGCAGGCGTTACTTACTCAAACACCGGAAACAGAAAGCTTTTATTAGGATGGATGAGTAACTGGCAATATGCGCAGGTAGTTCCTACACAAAAGTGGCGGGGCGCCATGACAGTGCCCCGTGAGTTATCAATTAAAAAAGTGAACGGTAAATATTTACTGGCTTCAACGCCGGTAGCTGCTGTAAATAAATTGTTCAACCGTTCAATTACATTTCAAAACACTCCGGTCACTGATCTTGATCTTACCGCAAAAACAGGGAAACTTACAGGGCCTGCCATAATAAAAATGGCCGGCGATACAATCAAAGATTTTTCGATCACCCTTTCCAATTTATTAAATCAACAACTGGTTATTGGTTTTGATAAAAGCAGGAATGAATTTTTTATTGACAGAACCAGATCGGGTAAGGTTGGTTTTGAGAAAGATTTTGGAAAAAGGCATAGGGCGCCGCGGTTCTTTACATCACCCAATTTTGAACTTACGCTTATTATTGATAAGGCTTCCGTAGAATTGTTCACAGGCGATGGACTAACGGTAATGACTGCCGTCTTTTTCCCTGATGAAGATTATTCCAATGTCAGCATCCGGTCAAAAGAGGAATTGAAACTTAAAAGCCTGGCTGTTTCGCTGCATGCCCAAAACAAAAAGGCGCAAAGTGCAGGGCGCCCTGGTAAAGGAAAAGAAGTGGTTGTTTATACCACAGCACAGCATACTGATTACCGCCTGGCGATAACAGGGAGAGCGCCATTTTCAGGAAAGGCTCAACCCGACCCCGATGTTTCGGTTTTTGTTGATACCGGCAGTACGTTCCAGACAATGTTAGGTATTGGCGGCGCTTTAACAGATGCTTCGGCAGAAACCTTTTACAAATTGCCGAATGACAAACAAAAAGAATTGCTCACCGCTTATTTCGACAGGGACAAAGGAATTGGTTATACGCTTGCCCGCACACCGATACAAAGCTGCGACTTTTCGTCTGAGATATACAGTTATGTGAAAGAAGGTGATAAAGAACTGAGAACATTTGATATCAGTCATGATAAAAAGTATCGCATACCTTTTATAAAGAAAGCGATGGCGGCAGCAGGCGGCAAACTCACCCTTTATGCTTCGCCATGGAGCCCGCCGGCATTTATGAAGGATAGTAAGGATGTACAAAAAGGCGGCAAATTGTTGCCGGAGTACAGGCAAAGCTGGGCCAACTTCTTTGTTAAGTTTATAAATGCCTATCAAAAGGAAGGCGTACCGGTATGGGGAGTAACGGTGCAAAATGAAGCAACGGCGGCATCACCCTGGGAATCGTGCCAGTTCACTGCAGAAGAAGAAAAGGACTTTGTAAAATACTACCTGGGCCCAACCCTGCACAAAAATGGTATGGGCAATAAAAAGGTAATCATCTGGGATTTTAACCGCGACTTCATTTACCAACGCGCCAGTGCAATTTTGCAGGATCCCGGGGCCGCAAAATATGTTTGGGGAATCGGATTTCACTGGTATGAAAGCTTTAGCCAGGGAGGCCCCCGGTACGACAAGGTACGCCTCACATACCAGGCCTTTCCCGGTAAAAACCTGCTGTTTACCGAAGGCTGTATCGAGCATTATGATGTAAACAAGGTGGATGATTGGGCAATGGGCGAGCGGTATGGCCAGGCGATGATCAATGATTTTAATGCCGGCACCACAGGCTGGACCGACTGGAATATTTTGTTAGATGAAAACGGGGGACCCAACCATGCGGGCAATCGTTGTTTTGCCCCGGTGCACGGCAATACCAATACCGGCGCTTTAACTTATACCAACATATATTATTACATCGGCCATTTTTCAAAATTCATTCGCCCGGGCGCCAAACGCATTGCGTGCCCGGCTTCCAAAGATAAGTTGCTGACCACGGCTTTCCGCAATCCGGACGGAACGGTTGCGGTAATGGTAATGAATAAAACCGACGAGAAGATCGATTATTTACTCTGGATAAAAGATTCGGCTGCTAAAGTAACCAGTGAACCACATTCGATACAGACATTGATCGTGAAGTAAAGTAAAGCAACTCATTCATTCACCAAAACAATTGCAAGTATGAAAAAAAAGGCGCTGTGTAAACGCCCTTCCGGGGGAGTTTGGGGCTGCATAACAAAAACGCTGTTAGTTGTGAAGCTTACAATTATCATTCTAACCGTTTCTGTGCAGCATGTTTCTGCGGAAGGAATTCCGCAAAAAGCCACCAGCTTAATACGTGGCATTATTAAAGATGAAGGCGGAAAACCGCTTTCCCGTGCAAACGTAATGAACAAGAACACGAATGCTGTTGTTGCTACCGATAGCAGCGGTTTCTTCGCTATCAATGCGTCTGCGGGGGATGTTTTAATTTTCACTTTTGTTGGTTACCAGCGTAGTGAATATAAAATAACGGACGGTGATGAAATAATTAATATTACTCTTCACCGGTCTGATATTTCGATGGAAAATGTAACGGTGATAGCGGTTGGTTATGGAACGCTCAATAAAAAAGAAGTTACCAGTGCCATTACGCATCTTTCTGCCAAAGATCTGAATCAGTTTGCAGGTAATGCGGTTCTAAGCTCCATACAGGGAAAGGTTGCGGGACTTAGTATTACCAACACAGCGCCGGCCGATCCTAATTCTTCTCCCAGTATTCAGCTTCGTGGCGTTTCTTCACGCAGTGCCGGTTTAGGTCCTTTGTATGTAATCAATGGTATTGCGGGAGCCAATATCGATAACCTGAATCAAAATGATATTGAATCTATTGATGTACTGAAAGGCGGAGCAGCTTCTGCTATTTACGGAACCCGTGGCAGCAATGGGGTTATCATTATTACAACAAAGAACGGGAACAACAAACCCAAAGCATTTTACGACGGTTATGGCAGTATTGACCTGCCTGCCAATCAAATAAAAGTGTTAAGCCGTGATCAGTTTATAGCGCATAACAGGGGCGTTGATTATGGTGGAAATACGAATTGGTTTGATGCAGTAAGCAGGAACTATGGTTATCAACACAAACATACTGTACAGTTTTCAGGAGGCAATGCAAAGACGAACTATATCCTGTCTTTTGACTATCGCGATGCCAAAGGGCTCGATCTGCGCTCGACAAAAAAAGAATATGGAGGCCGGCTGAATTTAAACCACAGTTCGGCCAATAATTTGTATTCAGTAGCGGTAAATATTGCGCCAAGGTATCTCAACTTTAATAATTCAAGTTATAGCGCTTTTAATCAGGGGCTTACTTTAAACCCAACGCTTCCTGTCATGGATACCGCCGACCCCCGCAAATATTATTATATCAATACAGGATTTTCAGGTTCATATAATCCTGCAGAGGAGTTGAAAACGGTATTAAGCGGAGGCGAAGGCAAATATTTAGACTGGAGTGCATCGTTCAAATTGAATATATTAAAGAACCTGTATACACAGGTTACGCTGGGGCAGCAAACTTACGATTTCTTTGATTTTGGTTTTACACCCACCTATAACACAGGCGCTATTTATGGAAATTCAGGCCGCAATTCAGCCGCAAGGGCCTATAATAAAAGCGATCAGAAAAGCTTTGAATGGATCGGCAATTATTCGTTGCATGTTAAACAGCACTCCATTAAACTGCTGGGTGGGTATTCGTACTATTATACTATCAATTCGGGGCTGAATGCCGGTAACCAGAATTTCCCGTCGGATGTATTGACCTATAATAACCTGGGATCCGGTGTTTCCAATCTTCCTGTTCCTTCTAACGGCGCTACGGGTGATTTTACATTCAGAGGTCTTGGCTCTTATAAGAACGATTCAAAACTGATCGCCTTCTTTGGGCGGCTCAACTATGATTTCGACGAAAAGTATTATGTATCGGCCAGCCTTCGCCGTGAAGGATCTTCAAAGTTTGGGTTTGCTAATAAATGGGGTTTGTTCCCGGCTGCATCGGTTGGCTGGGTAATTTCAAAAGAGCCATTTTTTCCCGTTTTGCCATGGGTGGATGAGTTGAAGCTTCGGGCCGACTATGGCGAAACCGGGAACCAGGATTTTGGCAGTTATCTTTCATTAGACACCTATTCGGGTTATGGATATTATTCATACAATGGTACCAACTACCAGGTGTGGGGGCCCAGTCAGAATACGAATTATGATCTACGGTGGGAAAAAGCACAAAACTTCAATGCCGGTTTAGACTTTGAGTTATTCACTGGCAAACTCACCGGAAGTTTGAATTATTATATCCGTACAAATAAAGATCTGTTAGGATACTATTCTGTTCCAACGCCACCGAATATTCAGGGTACCACCTTTGCCAATGTAGGATCTATGAAAAATTCAGGCACAGAAATTCAATTGAAAGGAACTGTTGTCAACAATAAGGATCTTACTTATACTGTTTCTTTCGCAGGCGCCACCAATAAGAACGAGTTTGTTTCTTTTTCGAATAATCTCTATCAGGGACAAAATTATTCGGATATGGCATTTATGCCCTCGCCAGGTTCGCCCGGTCCGGCACAGCGGTTGCAGGAAGGAAAGCGCATAGGCAGTTTCTATATGCTGCGTTCCGCAGGTATCGATGCCACCGGTAGGTTACTGGTGTACGATAAAAATGGCAAGATCATTCCCGGTAACAGGGCCACCATGGAGGATAAGCAATTTGTAGGAAATGGCCTGCCGCAATTTACTGCAAGTTTGGGCAATACATTTACATATAAAAACCTCGATCTGAGCATATACTTTAGAGGCGCATTTGGATATGATGTGTTCAACACGGCAGCCTTTTATATTGGCACGCCGGTTACGCAGAGCGGCGCCAATGTATTGACCACAGCATATGATGGCGGCAAATATGCGGCGCTTACCAATGCCGAAACCTATTCAACCCTTTCAGATTACTTTTTGGAAAAAGGAGATTTTGTTAAGATCGATAATGTTACATTGGGTTACAATTTCAAATCACCCATCAAACAGCTCGAGGGCGGCCGGTTTTATTTAACAGGAAGGAATCTGTATACATTTACCAGGTATACTACAGGCGACCCGGAGGCAATAAGCGTAAACGGACTAACGCCAGGCATTACCGCTTCTTTATCTTACTATCCCTCCACAATACAGCTCATTGCAGGTTTTCAACTTAAATTTTAACTACCAATCTGAAAAAAATGAGATTCTTTAATACATGCACAATTAAAATAGCGATCGGCTGTTTCATGGTGTTATTTTCTTTTGGTTGTACCAAGCTCGATGAAACTGTGTATGATCGTATTGTATCGCAAAACTTTTTACAAACCAAAGACGATGTTATCAGAGACTTTTTACGGTCTTTTGAGCATGGTTACTGGTCGATCCAGGGCGGGAATTTATTTTATGCGCAGGAATTACCTACCGATGAATTGATGACCCCCAACAGAGAGGGCGACTGGTTCGACGGCGGTATATATCAACGCATACATTATCATACCTGGACCTTACAGGATGATTTTACGAGCGACATGTGGAATGCTTTATTTTCAGGGATCAGTATGGCCGTCAATTCCCTTGAAGATATTCAGGCCATTGACCCGGCCAAATTCGATCTCACGGAAACTGAAAAAGCAGATTTTATTGCAGAATTAAGGACCCTGAGGGCCTGGTATAATCTGAGAGCGTTTGATCTGTTCCGTAATATTCCGCTTGTTACCAAAATAAAAGGAGAAACGGTTATGCCACCCCAGGCTACGCCGCAGGAAACTTTCAATTTTATTGAAAAGGAATTGCTCGAATCCATTCCAGGATTACCCACGAGGCAATCGCTCGGCATTTATTCAATCGGCCGGTTGACGAAAGGCGCTGCAGCCGTGTTACTGGCACGGTTGTATTTGAATGCCAAGGTGTATACAGGGCAGGATAAATTTGCCGAATGCGCCGCCATTTGCCAGGATATCATTAACGGTAAATATGGCAACTATGCTTTGGAAAGCACCTGGGATGCACCCTTCGATTATAACAACGCACAGAGCCCTGAAGTTATGTTTGGTTTTCCATCAACACTTGCACAAACGCATCATCATTATACCGGTGGTATGTTATGGTGGATGGGGCCACACCAGGCACAAAACTTTTTTGGGTTTACAAACTTTGGCAACATGAATACCCGGTTTGCCCTGCAACCCGGAAGGGATGTGGATAGTGTGGAATATTCATTCACCCTGGGAAAACCTTTCGTGAAATTTCAAAAGTATGCCGATGACCTGCGCCTGAAAAAATATAAAAACCTGGGTAACAGCAAGCGGGAGGGAATGTTCCTGTACGGTTATCTGCCCTTTTACAACGACCCAACTCAACTGGTGAAAAGTAACCGGGGTTATACCATTTTTGCCCGTGACCAGGTAGGCTGGTTCAGGGATCTGGCGCCGGGAAATGTATTGGCCGATAAAGAATCGAATATGAACCATGCCGATGATAACTCAGGCGTTTGGCCGGCAAAATATCCCATCTATCCAAGCGATGATCCCAATACGATCGCTTCTTCCTTTGTTGAAATACGGCTGGCCGAAGTATACTATTCGCTGGCAGAGTGCAAGTACAGGGCTGGAGATAAAGCGGGAGCAGCCCTTCTGCTGAATGAAGTTCGTAAACGCAATTACCCGGCAGGGTCGCCAAGCCTGTATAAAACCGATGGAAGCCAACTGACCGATCAGGAAATGCTGGAT
This sequence comes from uncultured Niastella sp., assembly GCA_966211305.1. Lineage (GTDB taxonomy): Bacteria > Bacteroidota > Bacteroidia > Chitinophagales > Chitinophagaceae > Niastella. Next base: position 1,661 of record CBIHPC010000153.1, on the reverse strand, counting down.
GAGTGGGGACGGGAATTTCTGGTAGAGGGACGGCGCCGTATAGATATGATACGCTGGGGCGTGTTCAATACCGGAACCTGGTGGGACAAACAACCCGACGCTGATGATCACACTAAGATCTATCACATAGGTCAAACAGTAAAGAATGCGTCGCCGCAATTACAGCAAAACGAAGGGTACAAATAATTTATTCAACAACATTTAAATTATTTCAAATGCACACCATAAGTAAATGCATTTTGTTCATACTCACCTTTTTAATTTTTTTCGCCTCATGCCGTAAAGAATTAAAAGCGCCTGAGGCGCAGCCGTTGGAAACCGGTGTTCTTTCTGCTTCTAAAAGCGAGATGGTATTGGATGCATTCAATACCGATAAGGAAGCGGTTACCTTTTCATTGGCTACCGAAAAAAATTCATTGATATACTATAGCCTGATCCTTACTTCCGGTGGCAAGTCAGATACTGTAAGTATAGGTCAGAATACGGTCAGCAGGATCTTTACCAACAGCGAGTTGAATACGATAGCGGTTGAAAAACTTGGCCTGGCAACAGGGGTGGCGGCCGATGTAACGGCACAGGTAACGGCAAGTATTCCTTTAAATGGAAAAACGGCTGCTTCAAATGCGGTTACTATAAAAGTTACCCCTTATTTTTCAGCGCCTAATCTGGTACAGGGAGGAAATTTTGATGCAGGGGATGAAAACAAGTGGACTGTGCTGAACATCTCTTCAGGCGTTACTGTTAGTTTTACGAATGGTACAGCCTTATGGGCAGGTGGCAGTTGGGGGCACGCCGGAATATACCAGGCTATACAGATAGAAGCGAACGAAAAGTACCAGGTCAATATGAATGTATCGGGTAGTGGAGCTTCCGATACCTGGTTTGAAGTATACGTAGGCACCGCAGTTCCGCAGCAAGGCCAGGATTACAATGATGGCGGCATGCGGTTGGGCCTGAACACCTGGCTCGGTTGCGGAAAAGATGGGTTCAACGGACAATTGACCACGCTCTCCTGCAACGGCACCGGAGGAGGCGTTATAGAATTTTCTACAGCGGGAACTGTATACTTAGTGATCCGCGGCGGTGGCAGTAACCTTGGAACTACAGGTATTTCTGTTGATAATGTTGAGATTAGACCGATACAATAATATGCAACCCGTGCTCATCAAAACCAAATTGATATTTGCAGCGCCGGCTGGCATTTAATGCCAGCCGGTTTTAGTTGGAACGGAAAAGCGCCGCTATTCGGGGCGCAGTACACAGGTCATATACCCACTTCCCATATGCCTCTAACGAATACTTGTAGTTTTTACCCTTGTTTTGTGTTTTTTTAGAAAAAAATTTATTAAAAAACGGGAAGTATATAATTCTTCCATAAATTTAATACAGAATTAAGTCTGTTTTGGGTTGATTGCTGCTTGTGACCCAGATCTGCTGTTCCCCTTTTACCGCGCTGCCATCAATACATACTGACCGTATTCCCGTTTCATTTTTTTAGCGACCATATTTTGCAACTACCAAAAGGGGTTGAATGAAAACCTATAACCTTATCTTATCCTGCTTGCTTGTGTTTTGTAAACCTTTCTGTGTTTTTGCACAGGATACCACATCTGCCACGCTTTCAAAATTTTCCACAACATTCGGTAAAAGTATCTCTGATA
>CBIHPC010000152.1:0-14333 GCA_966211305.1 uncultured Niastella sp. | reverse complement strand
TCTTCTTCCTTGTCATCGAGATTGATGGAAATGCCGAGGCCTTTCAATTGTTCCATCATGGCTTCGGAAAGGAAATGGTGCCGCAGGTTGAGGTGCTGCAGTTTGCGGATGCCTTCGCTTTTCAACAGGGCTTCGCCGCCTTTATCGGTAAGAATACCCTTCGACAGATCGAGCTCTTTCAATTGATTCAATACGGGCGCCTGTGCAACAGCAATGGCAATATCGTCCTGGATGATGCTATCCATAAGACCCAGCCAGGTAAGTTTGGGGAAAAGCGTACCTGATAAGATCGGTTTAAACTCTTCTATGGTTGAATCGAAACCATAATCGTCGGACCCCAGCCATAATTCGAGTTTTTGCAAATTGGGCAGGCGGGCTGTATTTACCTGTTCAACCACACTGGGCGCCATACCGCCGGTTTCAATAATGAGGGTTTGTAAATTATCGTGGACCAGTTCGCTGAATTCCAAACCTTCACCGCCCCTGATCTGCAGGTGCTCCAGTTGCGGGAATGCTTTTAAGATGGGCGTTATATCGGTTTGATTGATCCAGGAGATCTCGCATTCTTCGTAAGTGATATCGCCGATAAACAATGCCTTTAGTGCGGGGAAACCGTCTTTCAGGGCAACCAGTTTATCAACAACTTCAAAACTGCTTTCAGAAACTTCGGTATTGAACTGGCCTATGATCAGTTCCTTTACTTTGCCCGCCTGGGGATCGCGTACCAGCGCTTCCAGCAGGTCGGTAATGGTAACGCTTTCATCATCGTAATCAACACGCAACCGGTAAACGTAATTGTCGGGATCGATAGTGGTTGGCGGGGAGTAATTTTGTACGGGCTTATTAAGGAAAGTTTGTAAATGTTCTGAAACCATAGGAATTTGCTTTTTGTAAAAGTAAGGGTTTTGCCCATTGAACCATAGCCCGGTACAAAGTGACTAAAATTAATTTTTGATGAGGAAGGTGAGCCTTCCCCCAACCGGCGGACGACTCACCTGGTTAACAAGTTAACTAGTCAACTTTCTCCGCCTTATACCCCACTTCCTGTAACTTTTGTATCACTTCCTTTTCTTTTTCTTTATCTGTTGTATTAACAGTTAAGAACTTTTCGGGCGATTGCAGATCAACCTGCCAGTTATTGGCGCCTACAGCTTCATTAAGGCCCGGGGTTACGGTGGCCACACAGCCACTGCATTTGATCGTTGTTTTAAATTTTACTGTTTCCATACTGATGAATTTATAATTGAGTTGTTTTTAAACGTAAACTGTTGGTCACAACCGAAACGGAACTCAGGGCCATGGCGGCGCCGGCGATCATGGGGTTTAACAGGAAACCATTGAATGCATAAAGAACGCCTGCTGCCAGTGGAATTCCGATGAGGTTATAAATAAAGGCCCAGAACAAGTTTTGTTTTATAGTGCGTACTGTTTTACGTGAAAGCACCAGCGCTTTGGGTATCGATTGCAGATCGGATGTGATGAGTGTCATTTTTGCAACGTCCATGGCAATATCGGAACCTTTGCCCATAGCGATACTTACATCGGCCTGCGCCAGGGCATGTGAGTCGTTGATGCCATCGCCTACCATCGCTACCACTTTATTTTGTTGTTGCAGTTTTTGTACGAAGCCGGCTTTGTCGGCCGGCAACATACCTGCAACGTAATGCGCAACGCCGGTTTCTTTGGCAATGGCCGCCGCGGTTTGTTCATTGTCGCCGGTAAGCATATACACTTCTATGCCCATGTTTTGCAATTGCCTGATGGCATTGGGCGAACTGTTTTTTATTTTATCGGCAATGGCTATAATGGCCAGCACTTCGTGCTCATTGGCGAAATAGATTACCGTATTGGCCTGTTGCTGTAACTGCTCCGCAGGTTGTACCAGGTAGCTATCGATCTTAATTGCCTTCTCGTCTATGAGCTGTTTGTTGCCAACATAATAGCGGTTGCTGCCAGCTACACCGGTTACTCCCCTGGCGGTAAGGCTTTCAAATTGTTTTAGTTCGCCGCCGGTTACCTGTTCTTTTTTTAGCTCATTGGTCACCGCTTCGGCCAGCGGGTGTTCCGACTGTATTTCGAGGCTGTACAACACCTGTTTCAACTCCCTGTTATTGGCCTTTGCGGGCAACCAGATCATTTGCGAAACAACGGGTTTGCCTTCGGTAATGGTGCCGGTTTTATCGAGGATAACAACATCCACTTTATAGGCCAGCTCGAGGCTTTCTGCGTCCTTGATAAGGATATTGTTCTCCGCTCCTTTACCAATACCCACCATAATGGCGGTTGGTGTGGCGAGGCCCAGGGCACAGGGACAGGCGATAACCAGTACCGTTACCGAAGTCATGAGGGCATTGGTGAAAGCATTATCGCCACCGGCTACCATCCATACAATAAAGGTGAGGATGGAAATACCTATTACAACCGGTACAAAGATGCCGGCTATTTTATCGACCAGTTTTTGCACCGGCGCTTTACTGCCCTGCGCTTCCTGTACCATTTTTATTATATGGGCCAGCATGGTATCGTTGCCTACTTTTTGCGCCACAAACTGAAAGCTGCCTTTCTGGTTGATGGTGCCGGCAAACACCTTACTGTCTTTTTCTTTTTGAACGGGTACGGGTTCCCCGGTGATCATGCTTTCATCAACAAATGAGGAACCGGAGGAAACGATACCATCGACCGGGATCTTTTCGCCGGGGCGCACAAGTATGTTATGACCGGGCTGTACATCCGCAACCGGTAGTTCCTGCTCTTTACCATCGGTAATAACGCGGACCGTTTTGGGCTGCAGGCCCATTAATTTTTTGATAGCCGACGAGGTATTTGATTTTGCTTTTTCTTCGAGCAGTTTTCCCAATGAAATAAAGGCTATGATCACGGCGGCTGCTTCAAAATAAACATGTGGATGCAAACCACGTTCATGCCAGAATGCGGGGTTGAAGGTATTGAACACGCTGAACAAAAATGCGATACCGGTACTGAGCGCTACCAGTGTATCCATATTGGCTTTGCCATGCCGCGCCTGCTTCCAGGCATTGATAAAAAAGGAACGGCCAAACCAGGCGATTACCGGCAGGGTGAGGATCATCGAGATATAATTGCCGTATGGAAGATCCATAAAGAACATGCCAATGACAACCACCGGCACCGATAAAACCGATGCCCAGATGGTGCGTTGTTGTAATGCTTTATAGTGGTCGTGCTGCGCCGCTTCTTTTATTTCGTTGCTGTTGGCTTCATCGATAACGAGGTCGTAGCCAATGGAGCGAACGGTTTTCTGCAATTCTTCTGCAGTGGCAATATCTGGGTCATATTCAACCCAGGCGCTTTGATTGGCGAAATTAACGCCTGCGGCCTTCACCCCTTCTACCGATTGTAACATCGATTCAACACTTACCGCGCAGGCAGCGCAGGTCATTTCGAGCACAGGAAAGGTTTTTTTTACCGTGCTGTTGTGTACTATATTTTTCGGAACTTTTTCGATTACAGTTGACATATGCGATCCTTTGTACAAAGGTCATACTATGCCGATAATGCATTGTTATACAATTGGGAGGTAGTTGTATATAATTTTAAGTCTAAAGCTGCATGCCTGAGGCGAATGCAAATACGGCTGCAAGCTGCACGCTTCAAGCAAATGCAAATACAGCCTAAAGCTGAAGGCCTATAGCAGAAAGCCAATACAAAAAACAGCTGCTTGCGAATACAAGATTCTCTTAAACTTTATCTAAAGGTTTGCGCATATTTTCCTTCAGTTCCCGGAACTGGGTGGGTGTTAAACCGGTCTCTTTTTTAAACTGTTGTGAAAGGTGCTGAACGCTGCTGTACTCCATCTGGTCGGCAATTTCGCTCAGGCTTAATTCATTGTACGTTAACAATTCTTTTACACGTTCTATGCGCTGCCGGATGGTATATTTTTCGATGGTAAGGCCTTCTGTGGAGGAAAACAGGTTCGAGAGGTAATGATAATCCATTTGCAGTTTTTCTTCCAGAACGGCCGACAGTTTTTTGTTATTACCTTCCTCGTTCCTGTGTATAAGAGAGATGATGATATTCTTTATTTTTTCGATCAGTTTTTCCTTTTTGTCATCGAGCAGTTCAAAACCGATGGCGGTTAGGTTCCGGTTAAGGTTATCGAGTTGTTCGGGGGCAGGTTCATTATCGAGCGTAACTTCACCAAGGCTGACATTCTTATAAGCAATGCCCGCTTTTTCCAGTTGTTCCTTTATGACGAGGATACAACGGTCGCACACCATATTTTTTATATACAATTGCATGGTGCAAAGATACGGGTTAAGAAGTTAACGGGTTGACTAGTTAACGGGTTGACGAGTTAGCGGGTTGACGAGAAGTTGAAATGTTGATAAAGTTGAAAAAGATGATAAAGGTTTCTGTGCAGCGGATCGACTGATAGCTGTTTTCGCGTTAGGACCTTAGCCGGGTTTTCAGGTTATACAATTTCATGCTGCTAACTTGTTACATTCCGGCTCTCTTTTTTTCTCTAAATTAGTATTAAAAGAAATTAGCCATGAATGAAGAACGACGCACAGCATTTATAAAAGCGGCTACCTGGCATGGTTCGCTGGAGGAAGCGGAGCAAATGCTTGCCGCGCATCCTGAAATAGCCGCATGTGATATTTTTACCGCGAGTATTACCGGCGATGCGGAAGCTGTACGCCAGTTCCTGGCAGAAGACCCGGAAAATGCCACCGCCGTTTCGGATCCATTTGGCGGCAATGCACTGGTGTATCTTTGCCTGTCGAAATACCTGCGCCATAATAAAGACAAAAGCAATGATTTTATAGCGGCAGCCACTGCCCTGCTCGATGCCGGCGCCGACCCGAATTCCGGGTTCCTGGTAAAAGGCGATTACCCTGAATTTGAAACCGCATTATATGGTGCGGCCGGTGTGGCGCATGATGCAGCGCTTACCAGGTTGTTATTATCGCGCGGCGCTGACCCGAACGATGAAGAGGCTGTTTACCATTCGCCCGAAACATATGACAATGACGCCATGAAAGCGCTTGTGGAAACAGGTAAGCTCATGAAAGAGAACCTGTCGGTGATGTTGATACGAAAAATAGACTGGCACGATTACGAGGGATTGAAATACATGCTCGATCATGGCGCCGATCCCAACGGGGAAAGAAAAAGGGGCTGGTACGCGCTGCATCATTCCCTGATGCGCGCGAATGCTTTGCCGTTCATTGAACTGCTGCTCGGTCATGGGGCCGACCCCCTGCTGCTGAAGAACGGGTTCAATGCCATTACACTGGCCGCCTGTGAAGGACGTGCAGATGTGTTGCAGCTGCTGGCGCAAAAAGGAGTGAACATCCGCCTTGAAGGCATTTATGAATTGATAGCCGCCTGTGCACAGGGCGATGAGGATGCGGTAAAAGCCATTGTCGCCCAGGCTCCCTCCCTGGTTCAGCAAATATTATTCATGGGCGGAGAACTGCTTTCGCGCTTTAGCGTGGGCGGTAATGCGGCAGGTGTACAACAACTTTTGAAAACAGGTGTGCCGGTAGATGCGCCTTACCGCATGGGCGATGGCTATTATAGCATTCCGCCCGGAAGCCTGGCCATTCATGTTGCCGCCTGGCGCGGATTCCCCGCTATTGTACAGGTGCTGATCGATGCCGGCTCACCTGTTGATGTGCCGGATAAACACGGGCATACGCCGCTTGCGCTGGCTGTGAAGGCTTGTGTTGATTCCTATTGGAAAGAAAGGCGCTCACCCGATTCGGTGCGGGCATTGCTGGCGGCGGGCGCTTCTGCAAAACAAATTGCATTACCAACCGGTTATACTGAAATTGATGTATTGCTGCAGGCTGCCGGCTGATAAAAAAACATTTTGTATCTTCGCAGCCTCCTTAATTAAAGTTCGTTTAATGTAACAGATAATTTCTTTCAGACGATAACATACCGCAGGCCGCAGCGCGGACTGTTTTTTATTTGTTAACTATTTGAAGAAAGAAATTATGCTTTTTCTGCAGCATTTATCATACCTGCATCCCAACAGGGAACTGTTGTTCGGGAATTTAAATCTTACTGTAAATAATCGGGATAAAATAGCTTTGACCGGTAATAATGGCACGGGCAAATCAACGCTGTTGAAGCTCATTGCCGGCGAACTGGAACCGCATGAAGGAAAAGTTATCAGCGAAACCATCCCTTATTATATCCCCCAACTGTTCGGTCAATACAATGCGCTCACCATTGCACAGGCTTTGCGCATCGATAGCAAACACACCGCGCTGAAAGAGATCCTGGCCGGTAATGTGACCGAACAGTACCTGAACGGGCTTAATGACGACTGGACCATCGAAGAGCGATGCCAGGAAGCGCTTCAGAACTGGCAGTTGCAGGAGTTTGATCTTTCGCAACCAATGGCTGCCCTGAGCGGCGGACAAAAAACAAAGGTCTTTCTCGCCGGTATTCATATTCACCAGCCACAACTGGTTTTACTCGATGAGCCCAGTAACCACCTCGATGCGGCAGGCAGGGAACTGCTTTACCGGTATATTGAAACAACAACGAACACGTTGGTTGTAGTGAGCCACGACAGAAAATTATTGAACCAGCTAAACACCGTTTGCGAATTAAGTAAACACGGCCTTACCGTATATGGCGGTAATTATGATTTTTATTATGAGCAGAAACAGATAGCCGGGCAGGCGCTGAACCAGGATATTCATAGTAAGGAAAAAGCGTTACGCAAGGCTAAAGAGAAAGAACGCGAAACCATGGAGCGGCAACAAAAGCTGGATGCAAGAGGCAAACGCAAACAGGAAAAAGCAGGTGTTGCCCGCATAATGATGAATACGCTTCGGAACAGTGCGGAGAACAGTACATCAAAGATCAAAGGCGCTCATGCCGAAAAGGTCGATGGCATATCGGGAGAACTGCAGGCCCTGCGCAATGAGCTGCCCGATGTGGACAAAATGAAGTTCGGGTTCGACAATACAGCTTTGCACAAAGGGAAGATCCTGTTCAAAGCAACCGGCATCAATCATGCATATAGTAATGGAAAACGCTTATGGCCCGGTAATATGGATATTCAAATAACCAGCGGTGAGCGTATTGTAATCAAAGGATTGAATGGATCGGGTAAATCAACACTTATAAAGATCATTCTGGGTGAACTGGAACCATCGATGGGGAATGTTTACCGGGCAGACAATAACCATGTTTATATTGACCAGGATTATTCATTGATCAATAATACGTACAGTGTTTATGAACAGGCGTTTCAGTATAATAGAACCGGTTTACAGGAACATGAGATAAAGACCAGGTTGAACCGTTTCCTGTTCTCAAAAGAAGATTGGGACAAACCCTGCAGCGTCCTCAGCGGCGGTGAGCGCATGCGATTGATACTTTGCTGTCTTACCATTGGCAACCAGGCGCCTGATATCATTGTGCTTGATGAACCAACCAATAACCTCGATATTCAGAACATAGAAATACTGACTGCGGCCATCAATGAATACGAGGGCACGTTGATCGTTGTATCGCATGATGAGCAGTTTTTAACAGAGGTAAATGTTGTTCGAACACTTAAAATTTAGCAATGGGAACAGGGGCGAATGCCCACAATTGTTATAGCAAATACAGGGTTAAACGTTTTCGTAAATTCTTGATTCAGGTCACTTTTCCGGAAAAAACGACTTAATCAATTGTGACAAAAACACTTAAAGTGAAAATACTTAATTGAATGTGTTAGGAACTTCAAAACAAACTTCATAAAACACTTTAATTTATTTTAATTAGTTGTTATATTTGAATAGCTCTGGAGCATGCCAGAACTTCCTTCGAGATGGCCCCGTTTTGTCCGATATCTTATGTGTTGATCCATTATCTTATGAATATGTCCAATGTCTTATGAGTCGATCTAATACCTATGAAAAGACAGGTTACACTCTATTAGTGCAAATAATTAAACCCAAAAACCCCAGTACTGGGGTTTTTTTGCTATTTGGTTGTAACTGCAATTAAGTTATTGTTATTATATCTGAGGCCGGCTTCATGTCGGGTTCATTTTCCTGGCGCGTATTTCAGCGCCTGCCGGAACCACACATACACAGTTGTGCAGGTGAGCCGTTCTATAAAGAGCTGCTCACCTGTTTTGTCAGCGGTCTTTACTTATATTGGCCCCCTGCGTTTATTCACGCTTTTTTCGGTTTGCCCAGTGACACTTTATAGTCTTCGGGAGTGCCGGAAATGGTGAGGTTCATAAAGCGGACCCGTTTGTCTTTATCGCGGTATTCGATGGCATCAACCTGGTCGGGATCAACTTCCTCTTTCTTTTTATTGAACAGCATACGCCAGCCTACCTGGGTCACCATCTTTAACGGGATGCGCACATAATACGCCATCTTCATGTCGAGCGACTGGGTACCTGAAAATTCCAGGAAACCCAGGGAAGTATTGATGTTCATGGCCGGAATGTTCAGGGTATTCTCCTTAAATGTAAGTACGTTGTGCAGGGTGTCGAAGCGCACCCGCATCATGTTTTTGTCTTTAAAATAAGCCGACATGGCCGCCATCGGCGTAAAGTTGATCAGCTCTCCATTAAAGATGTTTACATCGAGCTCGGCCTTCGACTGATCGAGCATGGGGGTAAGATCGGGATGTATGCGCATGTACGCTTTTACCTGCCCGGTCAAACGCCCCCTGATGTTTTTATTTATCACATAATCCTGACCGTAATAATCGAGCTTCAGCATCATTTTTTCAAGGTCTACATTGTTTACTTTGATGCGGCTTCGCAGGTATATTTTTTCGGGGTTATTACCATTAAAGTGCGCGCGGGCGTCGATGGCTCCGCGGGCCATTTCCACATGTAATGTATCGAGGTACAGGTGATGCGTTTCCAACATGCGAACATTGGTATTAAGGTTTTTTAACCATAGCCTGTGATACTTTACTTTTCCAATGGTTACCGAAGCATTGAAGTTCAGGAATGGCACCTGGAAAATATTGAAAGCTTTTGCGTGTGCTGACGTAGAAACAGTATGCACCGGGGTGGCAGGCATTGTCGCTGGTGCATTCGTTACACTGGTTGCCGGTTCTTCACTGACGATGAATTTGTAATTGGTCAACTGGTCAACATCGAGGAAACGCGAAGAAAACCGGAGGTAGTTCTCTCTCATTTTCCTGGCGCTGTCGGTTCCGGTGTATAAACGCATATTGAGATCAAAGTCGCTACGGCCGACTTTACCGGTCAGCGTATCGATTTTGATAAAGTTGCCTGTATTGAATTTCACATTGCCTTTGATGCTGTCAAGTTCAAGGCCATGTTTCGCCAGTTTTCCGGAGATATTGGCAATTTTGATATTGGCAAATTTGAAGATGCTGTCGTACCGTAACTGAGTTTTGGAACGCAGCCATAAGTTCGAGGCTACTTCATCGTGCCAGGCTTTCGGCACCAGCTTTTTGCTCTTCCGGCCGAGGAGGTCGCGCAGGGCCAGCCTGGTCGATTTCAGATCGAAAGCGATCATCGTTCTTCCCCTTTTCACTTTATTGAACCACAATGCATAGTTGTTTACCCGGCCGCTGAATAGGATGTCGGAACTATCTATGTGACCGCCGAAGTTTTTCAGGCGCAGCATCGTGTCGGCGATGGTAAGTTGCGCCCCAAACTCTTTAAAGGCGTGCGGATACCTTTTAAAGGCTGCATTGAGGTGTTCGATCTTCAAAAGTCCTTTAGGCAAAGGGTTTGGATGCAACAGCTCTTTCACCGAGGTCGTCAGCGAGGCGCCAATGGTGAAGCCATAAATTTCTTCCCTGCCTCTGCGGCTTTTGGTGGTATCGATATTCAGCAGTTCGCGCAGGATCATTTTGCGGCTGCGCGCATTCACTGTAGCTATTACCGGTTTGGTTTGATGGTGGAAGATAGCCGGCAGATCGCTCAGTGAGCCATTTATATAAAAATCGGATTGCCCGATATTACATGCCAGCGAGTCGAGCTTTACAAAACCATTTTTCATGTTGGCATGCAGGTTCAGCCGCTCTATGTTATAAGGATAGTTGGGAATACGAAAAGTAAGGTTGCGTACGGTAAGTTCGCTTTGAATACCCCCGGTAAGTTTTCCCATCGACTGTTCGGGCATACTGATATCGACCAGTTCTTTAAAATTCATCTTAAGGCTGATCTGCCCGGTAAGCCGTTGCAGGTCTTTTATGCCGAGGAAGGCGCCAATGAATTCCAGCTCCAGTTGGGAATTAACCTGCATAAGCATTTTGGGATTTTCGAAATTCCGCATCACGAAGTTGGCATCGAAAATACCGGTGCCGGGGCGGGCATGCATGCCCAGCAGTTGCAACTCGGAAGTTTTAAGATCTTTGCCGTCGCCATTGGTATAATAGCCCCTGAACGCAAGAGAATCGAGCCGTTTATCTGATTCCGAATTGTGCAACCAGGCATTGGCACAACCAAAGCGAACGTCTATTCGCGGCATCTGCCCACCGGCCAGACTGCCTTTTACCGAACCTTCAAAATTTACGTGCCCGTCATAGCGAAAATGCTTCAGCTCTTTGGTAACCGATTGCGGAACGAAAGCAAACAGTTGTTGCAGATCGGGTTTGTCGCCGGCGAATTTTATGTCGATAGCATTGTTATCCTTTTTCAGGCTGTAATTTCCGGTAATGTTGAAAACGGCATCTTCAATCTTCAGTTTTCCTTTATTTACGGTGAGCAGTTCGGTGCTTTTTTCATAAGTGATCGCAAAATCCGTTTCGAGGTGTTTTTGGCGGAGAAATACTGTATTGCCGGGGCTGGTATAATCAACCACCAGTTTGCCAGTAAGGCCAGCGATTATTTTCAGGCTGTCGTTTTGAACTGATGACTGAATACGCCCGATTTGGGTAACTACGTGATTGCCGCTTTGTTTATCAAGAAAGGAAACCGCCATATTTTTCAGTACGATCTTTTTAATATCGAGCTTCAGCACAGCTTCGGCAGTGTCGGTTTTGGCGGTTGTATCGGGCGCCATGCGGCTCGCCTCCACAATGTTCAGTTGCCCGTTATTATCCTGCACCATATCGAGATGGCCGTTCTTAACGCCGATCACCTTTACGTTGTAATGCTGTTTCAGGATATCGGGTAGGCTAAATCCGGCAAATAGTTTTTCCGCTTTGAACAGGGGCTTCTCTTTGATGCTTTTGGTAGCATAGAATTGCACATTGTTCAGCCGGATGGAGATATAAGGAAAATTATCAAATGAGATGTTGCTGCCATCGATTAAAATAGTGCCGGGAAGTTTTTTGTTGAACTCTTTAACAGCCAGTTTTACCAGTCGTTGTTGCTGGGTAAGCAAGATGGTAAATGCCACACCTATCAAAACAACCAGTACAATAACCGGTATTAACAGAAAACGAACAAGCCTTTTACGCGTCTTGCTTTTCATTGGACAAATTGGTTTGGGGTTTTAGTCGTCCTGGACAATGCCGTTGCAAAAATAAATGCTGATTCTCAAAAATATACGGGCATACCATTGAATTAACATTTCAAACGGCACAGGTATTAACGAAATAACCAGGACATAAAGTATACGAAAACACGGCAAACAGCGTTGGGTGACAAAAATTATACATGTGTACCCGCTTTTTGCTAATATTTCATAAACTGTAATGTTTATCCCGCCGCCAGTTCGAGCCTGTATGGAACAAGCATTGGGCTGGTGAAGTTTTGCCTGGGAAGCAAGGTAATGTGTTGAATTGTGAGGCAGGAACTATTTCCATGGGCACCAGATGACGCCGTCTTTATGATCATCGCCCCTGATGATAAATGAGAGTTCAAATGTTTTTGGTTTCTGTTCGGCCTCACTGAGTTTAGAAACCGTTATGTCATACGTCATTCCAAACTGCATGTTTTTATATTTAAGGCCTACATATGGTATAATGGCATTTTTCGACCAGTACCAGACGCCGGTGTAAAGTATCTGGTCTTCCCCGGTATCATTTATAAAGAATCCCAATGCGCCACCTACGGAAAAATAGCTGGCTTTTGACTGTTCCTGGTAAATGCCGTTGGTGTTTATGAGGACAGCGTCGTTGAGGTAGGTTTCGAAATTTGCATGAACCACTTTTCGCATGGCGAGGTATTTATTCGGATCGTCGAGCACAGTTTGCTTTGGCCGGTTCAAATGAAAAACGGCAACACCCATATCGAAATTGGATCTGTCGTTTGTATAACTATATGTTGCGCCGGCGCTGGAAGAAATATATGGTTTCATGTTCGAGAGGGCTGCTTCACCTGTTGGCAGACTGGTGTTAAAACCATTTCCGGCAAATTGTTCGGGATAGATGAGTCTGTGAAATTCTATTCGCTTGCTGGCAACAATACCCCCCACTCCTATTCCGAGGCGGTGATCGCCTGAATAATCAGACAAAGTGATATTGTACGACACATTTAATGATCCATAGATGCTTCTGTGAATGCCCGCCATGGCGTAGTCATACATGAGCATACCGCCTAAGCCAAGCACGCTGGTTTCGGGCAGTTTGTCTTTCATGATCTTACTATCGAAGGAAACGGTGCCGGTGGCATACGGACTGGCGGGGCCGATCCACTGGTCGCGGAAATTGGTGACCAGCCGCCATTTGCTATTGATGTTTGCGGTGAGGCCCGGGTTTATGTTTAATGGTGATGAAAAGAATTGCGAGAAACTTGGGTCCTGGGCACATGCGAAGCCCGGGATCAATAACCACAACACTGCTGCTTTACAAATTAGTTGTTTCATAACGCAAATTTTTTATCGTAATAACATTGCATTACCTGCTTTTTTGAATACGGTTCCATCGTTACCAACGGCTTCTACCGTCCAGGTATAGGTATCCATAACCTGCGGAACGCCTTTATAGATGCCATCCCACCCATGATCCAGTGTCTTTGTTTCAAATACCAGCTCACCCCAGCGGTTAAATACCCTGAAGTACCTCAGTTCGACAATATTCACATGGAACGGATAGAGGAAGTCGTTATGTCCATCCTTGTTATGCGGCGACCAGGCGGTGGGCACCCATAGATTTGGAGTTTCATTTACCTGATTTCTGGCGATCACTTTTACAGTTTGCGTATCAACGATCACACAACCGCTGCCATCGTCAATAACGATGAGATAATCCATCCGTTGTCCATAGTTGAATACAGGATTCATAACATCGCTCTTGCTGAGACCGGTTGCGGGTGTCCACTTATATGCGTAATTGCCAGTCAGCGGGCGGGCCCTCAATGGAGTTGGTACGTTAACTCCGGTTACTACTTCTCTGTACCGGATCGAAGGCGGTGGCTGGATCATATTGACACTTGCGGAAGCATTTATAGAGCTGTTTGTACACAGGGCGTCAGAAACGCTGGTAATGGTGTATGTAGTGGCGGCAGTTGGTGTTACTTCAAACTGGTAGGTTGAAGTGGTAATACCAACAATGGTTTGACTGGTTGATCCATTGTTATAAGAAATGGCAAACGGCGCTTTACCGGAAAGGTTAACCGTTAGTTTAGCTTTTTGGCCCGGACAAACATTGGTGCCGGCAATAGAGGCCGTTGGCGGTTGGGTAAATTGAATTGATACCGGTTTGACAGTAGCGCAGCCGGCGGCGTTTGTTGCTTTGATATAATAAGTGCCGCTGGTAGTAATTGTTTTTGGAGCTGCGACGGGTTGGGTAGCTGCGGCATCGGTGAAATAAGTATAGGTAAGACCTGCATCGCTGCCGGCAGTAATTGCCGGGGCGGTTAAATCTATTGTTGACTGGTTACAACCTGGGGCCGGGTTATTGATTACCAGGTTAGGAGACGACAGCAAGGTGAGGTTGGTAACAATGATGCTGTCGCAACCGGCCCGGTTGGTAAAGGTTGAGGTGTAAGAGCCACTGGCGGTGGCTATAACCCCGTTTGGTAATTTATAGGTTGTTTCGCAGGTTGAGATGTTTTCGGTGGTGGATGTTGCTGGTTGTATGTTCAGGATAAGTGTGATAATAGAATCGCAACCAGCGGCGCTGGTGAGGGTATCGCTGTAGGTTCCGGCTGCGTTAATGGTGGTGCCGTTCCATGTGTATGGCAGCTGGTTGGCGCAAATGGTGGTTAGCGTTGTATCTCTTAATATGTTGTTTACGGTTAATATTAAGTTGATGATAGAATCACAACCGGCTGTGCTTGTCAGGGTATCGCTGTACGTACCTGCGGCGTTAATGGTGGTGCCGTTCCATGTGTATGGCAACTGGTTGGCGCAAATGGTGGTTAGCGTTGTGTCTCTTAATATGTTGTTTACGGTTAATATTAAGTTGATGATAGAATCACAACCGGCTGTGCTTGTCAGGGTATCGCTGTA
>CBIHPC010000151.1:0-14362 GCA_966211305.1 uncultured Niastella sp. | reverse complement strand
TACCGGTAAGGTTGCTCTTTACCGTTGTTCAGGCTATCGAACTGGCGCCAGCTCCAGCTCAGGGTATATGACAACAACGCTTTCCATTTTGTAAACTTTCTTTCGGCAACCATTTCAAGCCCATAACTTTTGCCTTTACCGGTAACGAGATTTTTCTCTATGGCATCATTGTAAAAAAGCACATTGGCTTTTTCAGAAAAATATACCAGGTTGGTCATTTGTTTATAATAAACATCCGCCGAA
This sequence comes from uncultured Niastella sp., assembly GCA_966211305.1. Taxonomy (GTDB): domain Bacteria; phylum Bacteroidota; class Bacteroidia; order Chitinophagales; family Chitinophagaceae; genus Niastella. The sequence continues at coordinate 14,119 of CBIHPC010000151.1, read as the reverse complement.
AAATTTATCAACCGGTTATTCTTATACTGGTAACCCGCATTGATCATTTTACTAAGCGCCGGCAGTAACCGTTCATTGGCCGGCAGCCAAAGCTCGCGGTTGATACCGGGATACATACTGGTTACCTGGTGCAGCCACTGACCAATATGGCTATAGGATATATGTAGTTGCTGTTTGTTATTGAGCCGGTAACTGGCGAAGAGCCGCGGCTGAATGGAAGGATTATTATAGTTCTCCGTTACATATGCATTCGCATGAATGCCGGGCCGAATCAGCAGGTGCTGCCCGATCCTGATCTCATTCTCATACCATACGGATACATTATTGAACGACAGTTTGGATAAGGGACGAAAGTTCATTTCCTCTTCTTCAAATGCTGTAGTTACCAGCGTGGTGTAAGGTTTAATTTGCACATGCTCAAACCGGCTGCCAAACTGGAATTGCAGGCTGGGCGAGGCGGTTATTTCCCAGGCGGTTTTTGCTTCAAAACGATTGCCTTTTGAATAATTATTAAATACGGTATTACCGTTAAACGGTATTCCCGTACCAACGGCAGGCGTAACAATATATTTCAAGGCAACATAATTATCGAAATCGCTGAAATTAAGCGTTGTATTGGTAAAGGACCGTTTGCCGGTAACTGTATTTAAGTTGATGGTAAAAAGGCCGTTGCTCCATTTTTGCAGGTAATCGCTGTTTTCCTGGGTTAACTGCAACCGGTCGTCGCCGGTATAACGGGAGATCAGCAGTTTGTTGTTTTTATTGATCCGGTGGGTGAGTTTAAGATGTATATCGTTGAATAATGCGTCATAGGTAAGCAGGTCGTTATTGCCGGCATCGCCGAGGCTATGGCGAACAGAAGCCATCAGGGCGGTACGTTCTTTTTTAAGCGGCCCTTCAACCGAAACGGAGGCGGAACTGAACCCGAGAGCGCCTTCTCCGGTCCAGCGCTGCATGTTCCCGTCTTTTGTATTGATGGCTGTTATAGACGAGATAGCGCCGGTATACCGGCTGGGAAAATCATTTTTATATTGCCGCAGTGATTTTACACTGGTATTACTCACTACGGAGATCTCGCCCAGTAAATGCGCGGGATTGAAAACGGGATTGCCATCCAGCAGCAAAAGGCTTTGTCCGGGCTCACCGCCGCGAACGATCAGTTTGCCGCCCGTTTCCTGGCTTTCCATATTGCCCGGTAATAAATAAACAGCGCGTACGGGATCGGTTTCCCCCAGCATATTGCTGTACATACCCGATCGGTCATTATCCAGTTTGTTACCGGCGTCGCGTTTCAGCATGTTACTGGTATTTACCTGTATTTCGGGTAGGGTTATGGGTGAAAGTATGAGGTTGAACCGGGTATTTTGGGCCAGGTCAACGTCAACAGTACGTGTCGAAAAGCCGGTGAATGAGATCTCGAACGTATGAGCGCCTTCAGCAAGTTCCATACTATAGAAACCGGCGATATTCGATTCGCAAACAGTGCCGGTTGTTTTATCCCGCACGGTAGCATAGGGGAGTGGTTCACGGCTGCCTTCCTGTTGTATAAAACCGAAAAGTACAAGCTTTTCAAGAAATGCATCGGGTGGTAGTGGCGTAGTAGCCGAAGCAATGAGGATCTTATTGTTCTTTTCTATTACGTTTACCCGTTGTCCTTTTAGTATTTTATTAAGTACTGCGCCAATGGTGGTTTCGCCGCCCGGGAGGTTGATCCTTTTTGTTGTATCGAGGTTCGAGGGCGAGTATTCGATATTTACCCCGCAATAGGACACCAGTTCATGTAACAATGCATGGGCATTTCCGCTGGCTGTTTTGCAAACAAACTTTGTTTTTAATAAATGATGCTGGGCCGTGGCGCTATCTGCCAGGCATGCGCCAATTGAGAGCAGTAATACGCGAAGGATGTTCATGCTTATAGGAAAGGTGCTATTGCCGGTTTTATTGTTTAAATAATATTACGGTATCGTTTTCTTTGCGGTGACTGACATTGGCAAGCAGCCTGATCTCATCGAGCACGGCATCGATAGATTGTTGGTTGAACCGGGCTGTAATAGTTGGCATTACCGGTTGTTTGAGTAATGAACTGTCTGCCGTTATGTTAATGCCGAAATGATGCGAAAGGGTAGCGGCCACCTGGTCAATAGGGGTGTTGTCGAATTGCAACAAACCTGTTTTCCATGAAAGAAAGTTGGGATCGTTCAGGGTTTTGATCTCAAAACCTTTTGCATCCAGTTTGCTGTATTGTTGGGGGGTAATGATATGTTTTTCACCGTTGCCGCTTTTATCAGTGAACTGCACTTTGCCGGTGGTTACTATCAATTCATCCTGCCGGTTGGTGGTATTGATGGTAAAAGATGTGCCCAGCACTTCGAGGGTGGCCCGTACAGTTTGAATACGGAAAGGATGGCCGGCGTCATGTTGAACCTCAAAAAAGGCTTCCCCTGTTAATGCTACTTCCCGTTCTTTACCGGTAAAGGTTTGGGGATAAGAGAGCGTAGCACCTTTGCGCAGGCTAACCTGCGAGCCATCGGGCAGGGTAATGGACAAATTGTTTTGTTCCGCTTTAGCGACCTGCAATCCGGGTGTGCTTTTCCGGAAAAATAACCAGCCTGCAATAAACAGTATTCCCACTATGGAGGCCGCGGCCGCCAGGCGGGTGATCATCCGAATGGGCGCCTTTTTGGTGCCATGGTCGAGTCTTTGGTCAATTTTATCCCATGCGGCCGTTGTATCATATGTATTTTCCGTTAATATGGCGCCCGATTCATTCCATACTTTTTCCAGCTGCCGGTAAATGGTATCGTGTGACGAATTTTCTGCGCGCCACTGCTGCAGGCTGGCATTTTCATCGGCGTTTGCCTGGCCCTTCAGTTCTTTTTCAATAAGCGCGATTATATATTCGGGTATTTGTATCATGTGTCGTGTGTTGATAAGACAGGGAATTGTAAAAAACTCCTAATGTTTTGGTTAGAATCTGATGAAAAAATAGGTAAGCACCGGTCCAAGCCAGTTTTTAGCTTTTGAAACAAAGGCTTTCAGCAGTTTCATGGCCTTCCAGGTTTGATTGTTGACGGTTTTGATGGAAATACCGAGTTGGTCGGCTATTTCCTGGTTGCTTAAATGTCCCTGTCTGCTTAAAAGGAAAACCTCCTTGCATTTTTCGGGAAGCTGCTCTATCCCTTTTTTCAGCAATTCTCGGTAATTGGGTAGGTCCGTTTCATCAGGTTCTTCTTCCACACTCCAGTTGATCTCCGATTCCTCTGCCAGCTCTTCATTGGAAAGGGAGGCGAGCGGCATGCGCTTTTGCGCGCCCAGATGATTGAAACAGGTATTTCTTACCGCGCGGTACAGGTATGCGCGTATTTGCGGCGAATCAATAACGGACTGGTGTTTTTCCCAGATGCGTACAAACACGTCCTGAACAATATCCTCGGCGGTATCATGGTCTGCTACAAGCGTGTAGGCATACTTGCTAAGCGGATCATAGAATTCCCCGAAAAGCAGCTTGAACTGCCCGTACAAATCATTTCGATTCACAAGAATAGGTTTTGAATAAAAACACTGGCAAACCGGGTGACGGTTTACCCGGCTAAAAACGAAAGATATGGCTTTTTGTTTTTGACGGTATCTTTCTACCTTGCACAAAAGCATCCAATCATTTTAATATTTTCAGATGAAAAATATTCCTACTTTGTATGAATGGGCCGGCGATCTGAGTACGTTCGAAACGTTGTTTGAAAAGTTTTACGATAAGGTTGTAAAGGATGAATTGTTAGGCGAGGTGTTCAGGAATATGTCGCCGGAGCACCGGACCCATGTGGCGCATTTTGTAGCGGAGGTGTTTGGCGGCGGGAATTTATATACCAACGATGGCGGCAGTCATGCGCAAATGGTAGGCAAACATATTGGCAAAATGTTGACGGAAGAAAAGCGGCAGCGCTGGGTGCAGTTGTTATTGCAAACGGCCGATGAAGTAGGGTTGAAAAGCGATCCCGAATTCCGGTCGGCATTCGTAGGTTACCTCGAGTGGGGCAGCCGCATAGCGGTCATCAATTCGCAGTTGACCGAAAACCCGATGCAGTTGGCCGAACCAATGCCCAAATGGGGCTGGGGCGAAACGGGCGGGCCGTATGTATCGGAATAATGGTTGAATCAAAATAAAAAAGCATCCGGGACTTATTCGGATGCTTTTAAATATGGTTGTTTACAACTTTTACTTCTTCTTTTTAAATGAATCGGGAATCCCGTATTTATTAATTATCTTTTTTGCTTCATCTACTTTTTTTCTAATTACAGGATCTTTACTGTAATCCCTTAGTTTTTTAACTATGGTTACATTTGTTTGAATCTTATTTATTGCTGCTGAAGACATAGGCTTCTAATTTTCTATTGATATAAAATTACAATATTTATTTTAGGCTGGCCATAAAAGCATGGTAATTTACGTGTTTTTCGAATGGCTGCCACACACCGCTAATAAGCCCTCAATTACAAATAGTTGGCTGATCTCATGCCAATTGGCAAATATGCCGATTTGATAAAGTCTGGTTCTGGAGGGTGTACTGCCTTTCGCAAATATTATAGCTTTGGGATAGTGTTTTATAAACTCAATTACCGTTGCTGCTACTGTTGCCATTACTTTATCCCGATCATGATTATTGCTTCTGACCTTGTCATCTATTCCCTGTTCAAATTCACTCCAATCACCAAATGCCAGGTTAAAAAGGTTATCGCCAATTGCCTCAAAGTATACAACTTTCTTAATGCTGCCGTTAGGCCCTTCACTTAAAAATTCGAATGTTAAATGCTCATTAGTTGATACTAAAGGATATTTATTAAGGTTCATATTGTATTATACAAAGGACGTTTCATTCCTTAAAGGTTTAACGTAAGTGAGAAATGACGGGAGGTGTAATTGTTGGTTGGAATTTTGAAAGTACAAAACATTGAGTGAATAGCCAAGAATGAGATGAATTATCGAATTGAGTAAAATAAAATACTCAGCAGAGTTAAAATTGGTACAATCGTAGCTCCGTTAGCCTTAGATGGGCCACATTTTTATAAAACCGTCGTAAGATGCGCTTAGTATTTTATTGTCGTGCAGTACTTCAATGGCCTGAACAAAGTTATGATGGTTAAGCTCGGCGATGAGTTGGCCGTTCAAACGCCAGATCTTTACCTTGTTATCTTCGCCGCCGGTTGCTATGGTTGTATTACTCAGAAATTTGATGGTTCTAATAATACCGTTATGTGCAGAAAATGATACTGGATTTTCCAGTTGGAGGTCCTCGTTGAGTGTATGAATGGATATTTCTCCTTTGAGATTGCCGCTGATCAATTGATTGGTGGAGGAATTGAATGCAAGACTCATTATAGGGTAGCTCTTATAGAATGTACTAATTAATTGACCGGTTTCAATGTTCCATATTTTTATCGATGCATCTTCCGAGCATGAGGCAATTGAATTATCAGTCAATTTTATTAAATGCCAGACCCAATTGGTATGCTCGTTAAACGTTTTGATAATATTTCCATTAGTATTGGCAATATGAATGCTGTTGTCTCCGCCTGCTGAAGCAAAGGTGGTATCGTTTATCCGGCAAAGAGACAGTACTATGGCGTGATGAATTTCTATTTTATTGACAGGTTTGAAATTATTCCAAACGATGATCTGTTTGTCCCTCGATCCTGAAATAAAAATATCGTCATTCATTTTCTCTATACATAGAATGGAATTTTTATGTTCCTGAAGTGAGATCTTTTCTTCCCCTTTAATATTCCATACTTTGATAGTAGTATCTCTGCCTCCGCTAAGGATGGTAGTATCATTGAGCTTTAAAAGTGACCATATATATCCAAGATGTCCAGAAAATGGTTCTTTACTCATATCGGTTGATTCCCTGGAGTAGAGGATATCGCTTCTTAATACAAACTTTTCTCCTTCCGTTAATTCTTCTCCTTCATGCCAGACATTGTGATCAAAAACAATGAGATCACCTTGCCTGGGATTATAGGTAGCCCAAATATCTTCAGTGTCTTTTGTTTTAAAGAATAAAGTACGGCCACCCTTGAATTCCGCAGCACTGTTCAAATAGATCATGAAAGTGAGCTTTGATTGCACGTTTGCAGACCGGTAATGAATGCCGTCGAGGTGCCGATGAAAATATTGATTGGCTGAATACTTACAAAAACGAAGCCGGCTGTTCAACTCTTTTAAATGCCAGATGCCGTTCTCTGCATGAATAGAGGAGTTTATGGTGATCGTTTCTGGCAAATAAGGTTTTACTTTTTCAAAAAGTTTATTTGCCAGGGATTCGTTGTCCATTACAAACCGGTCGTTATTCCGATAATAAGTTGGATAATTTGCTATAGCTTTTTGAAATGAATTTTTAATGTCTCCGTTCAATAATTCTTCACATTCTGTTTGTGAGAATAGGGAAGGGATCACAAAACAGGTAATGTCGGGGTCGGGTAAGATGTGTTGTACCTCTAAGGTTGGATTCATGGTTTATGGAATTACTTCTATACCTGGCAAACTTACTCACATTTTTGTAAGTCCCTCACATTTTTTGCATGCGCTGTTTAATCAGCGCCTACCTGCTACTTTTGATATAGAAACTAAATCATAGTTATGGATCTGTATTTGAAAGGAAAAACAGCGGTAATTACCGGCGCCAGCCAGGGTATGGGCCGGGCTATTACAAAAGAGCTGGCGCTCGAAGGCGTGAAAGTACTGGCGGTTGCCAGAAATGAAGCACTGTTAAAAAGTTTGATTGAAGAAGTAACCGCGAGCGGTGGCGTAGTGCCCACTACATTCATTCAGGATCTCATAGCTCCCGATGCGCCGCGTACAATCGCTGCTGCGGCATTGCAACAACTGGGGCATGTTGACCTGCTTATCAATAACGCCGGCCGCAGCCGCCCGCTGGATGTTACCGGCCCCGATGAAGAATGGCATGCGGCATTGACGCTGGATTTCGATCGTCACCGCCAGTTGACCCAACAGTTGTTACCGCATTTTATGGAACGTAAACAAGGCTCCATCCTGAATATCATCAGCACTTATGAGCTGCGTAGCATCAATGCCTCGGCGGTATTCAAAGCAGGCGTGGTGGTTTGGTCGAAACAATTGGCTGGAGAGTTAGGGAAGTACGGGATTAGGGTAAATTGTTTACAACCTGGGCTGATCGATACCGAAAACATTCGCCGTTTCTTCCCCGGTGATGAACGCCGCCGGTTTGCTGAGAAAGAAATTCCATTGGGCGATTTTGGCGAAGCGCAGGATATTGCCAATATGGCTGCCTTTCTGTTATCGCCCCGCGCAAAATATATTACAGGTTCGGTTGCCGTTGTTGATGGCGGTTGGCGGCATTATGCATTTTGAACCATTCTTCGCAGAAAATTAAAGGAGGCTATATCAATTTCATGATACAACCTCCTTTAATTTAGAGATAGAATTTATAACACCACTATCTTCCTCACCACGGTCTTCCGGTCATTTGTAAGCCGGATAAAGAAAATGCCTTTCACCGGTATAACCAGTTCCTGTTTGCGCACATAACCGTTCACTGTACGGGAATACAGTTTATGCCCGTTGGCTGTATAGAGTTCAATATTCCAGCTATGCAGTAATTCCGGTAAGGTAATTACAATATGACCACTGGTTGGGTTGGGTGATATTTGAATTGCCCTGTCCAGTTCCTGGTCAATGGTGCCGGTGACCATTGTAGCGGTGAAATGTTGGGCAACTATATCAGTTTGCACATTGCTCAACGTTCGTTGTTTCGGTTCAAATTCATAACCCGTCATCTCCGGTGTAATGGCGCCGCTGAAACCCGGTGAAACGGTTATGGAATATTCACCGGTTAAACCGGTAACAATATTGCCCGGTAATCCTTTCAACAACACGCCTGCAACCCCTGCACCCTGCGCATCGCCGATCTTTCCTGAGATCACATACGTAACCGGTTGAACCGAACCGGTAGTGAATTGATTGATGTTGCCTGCTGTACTGTTACCATGGTCGTCTTTGGCAACAACCTTCCAGTAATAAGTAGTATTGGCAACAAGATTGTTCAGCGTGTAGCTAACGCCGTTTATATCTGCGGCTATCTTTGTTTCGGCCGGCGCATTGGTTGATACATACAGGTCATATTTTACCGGGTCTGCTTCAGGATCGATGGCGGCCGTCCAGGTAAACTGGGTTTGCTGTACCGGAACATTGAGGCTTTGGTTGGCCGGACTAATCAATTGCGGCGCGGCAGGCGGTTGATTGGGTGCTATTGGCTGAACGGTGAATGACCATACGGCGCTTTCTGTTGTTGCCTGTTGTTGATCGCGGGCAACCACCTTCCAGTAGTATGTTGTACCGGCGGTTAAAGTACCGGTGGTAAAGTTATTGGTAAATACCGTTCCCGTTCTTTGTAATGTAGCTGCGCTGCTTCCAATATACACATCGTATCCCGGCGGACCACTGTCGATATCGGTGCCTGCCTGCCAGGTAAGCGTTGTAGCATTGGTGGTGATATTACCGTTATTGGCGGGCAGTTGTAAAACGGGCGCCGAAGGCGCTTCGTTCTTTCCGGTAAAGGTGTATACCGGGCCGGGGGTTGCTGCACCCAATGCATCACGGGCGATCACCTGCCAGTAATACACGCTATTATTATCGATGGCTGGCGTGTTATAATTTAACGTTGTTAACCCTTTTGCCAGCAGGGTTTCCGGTTGCGCGTTTTTATCGAGGTATACATCGTATACGATAGCATCGTTTTCCGGGTCCGTGGCAGCGGTCCAGGTAAGTATGGTACTGGTGCCGGTTTGTACTTCATCCATAGCAGGTGTGAGCGGCACGGGTGCGGAAGGCGCATTGTTCTTTACGGTGAAGTTCCATACGACGCTGGCCGTTTCGCCGCCTTTGTTATCGCGGGCCACTACTTTCCAGTACCAGGTAATGCCATGGGTCAATGCCGCGGTTGTGTATTGTAAACTACTAATGCCGGTGGCAACCGGGGTGCCCCATACCTGACTGGCGCTAACATAAACATCATATACCAGCGCATCCCCATCTATATCGAACGCGGCATTCCATTGAAGTACGGCTGTGTTGCTTACGCCGCTTTCATAAGCCAGCGGGCTGGTAAGCTGAGGCGCCGCAGGCGCTGTGTTCTGGCTATTGTTTTGAACGGTAAACGAAAATTCATCACTGGCAATGGTTCCGCCAAAAGCGTCTTTTGCGACCACTTTCCAGTAATACTTCGTATTGGGCGAAAGTAAGGCAGCGGTAATATTTGTTTGTTGCAAACCGCCGGCAAGCAGGGTAGCCGGGTTGGGGTTGTTGCCCAGGTACACATCATATAACACCAGGTCGCCGTCTGCATCGTTAACCGGTAACCAGGTGAGGGATACTGAATAAGGCTGTGCGGCAGCGTTATTCATTGGTGCGCTCAGCTGTGGTTTTGCAGGAACGCTGTTACGGGTGGTAAACTGCCAAACATCGGCCGCATGCGTATTACCCACCGCATCTTTAGGAACTACTTTCCAGTAATAAGTTGTGTGAGGTGTAAGGGCGGCGCTATTAATATGGTTTAAAACAAAAGGCGTATCGGTCAAACTTTCCGCCACTAATGTATGATGCGTATATGATGTGCCGGCATATACGTCATACAACATATTGTTACCATGTTTCGTCCAGCTTAATGAAGGTGTGATGCTGACACCCGTGCTGTTATTCACGGGTGTTACCGGAATTATGCCCAGACCGGGAAATTCATTCCTGAATGTTGTAAACTGCCGGATTTCGCTGGCTGTTTCTCCGCCTTTCTGGTCGGTGGCGATGATCTGCCAGTAGTAGATGGTGTTTTGAAGCGTGGCTGATCCGCCAACGTCCTGGGTGGTACCTGGTTTTTCGCCTATTGAATATAATGCGGCCTGATCGGTGCCAAACATTATCCTGTAATATACCTGGTCGCCATCCGGGTCTGTCGATCGGTTCCATGACAGCACCAGTTCTTTAGGTGCGCCAGTTAACCCATCCACAGGCGAGATCAATACCGGTGCCGTTGGGGCATGGTTGAGCGTTGTAAAATTGTTGACCGTGCTTTCCGTAACACCGCCATGCCCGTCAATGGCAACTATCTTCCAGAAATATTGCGTGCTGTTGTCAAGCGTGGTTAGCGTATAAGCTGTGCCGGAAATATTGGTTGCGATCAATGGAAGCGCCGCCTGCTGTTTTCCAAAATACAGGTTATAGCTAACCACATCGCCGTCGGCATCTGTGGCAGCCGCCCAACCAAGGGTCACCGATGATGCATTTACCCCGGTGCTGCCATGGGCCGGTAGCAATAATTGTGCGGCGGCCGGCGGGGTATTGTTACCGGGTTGCATGGTGAATGTCCAAATGTCGCTTTCTGCTATTTCGCCGTGGATATCGCGGGCACTCACTTTCCAGTAATACGTTTTGCCCTGTTGCAACCCGGTGTGCTGGTAACCTGAGCCTGTAATACCTGATTGTATACATTGCACGGGGTCTGGTAACGTATCTATATACAGATTATAGGTAATGGCGTCGCCATCGGCATCCGTTGCAACCGCCCATTGCAGCAGCATAATGTAATTCGTTTGGGTGCTGTTATTGAGTGGCGCCTGTAATACCGGTTTATTGGGTGCGTGGTTTTCATTATCGTTTTTTACGCAGCGTACAGATGCGAAACCTGCGCTGCCGTTGCCTATGGATAAAAATCTGTTGTGGGTGCTGTACCACGAGTACCCGGCCTCGTTATTAGAGAGCCGGTTGTTCGCCAGCCAGAACTGAAAGGCATTGGTTTGAAAACCGGCTGGCCATGTCTGTGTGCTATAAAGCCCCGAAGGCAGCATACTGAGTCCGCTTGCATTCAACCATTCATTCTCTTTGCCCGGAACGGTCCAGGTGCTGTGATGTACATAAGATGGAAAATCGGTGTTCAGCGGCGTTAGTTTCTGCCAGTCGGCCGGGGTGGCAACACGCCAGCCACAAGGGCATACACCCTGTTTGTTTACACCGGTGTCAGTTTCGCTGTCGAAGTTCAAAGCGGCTTCCCAATTGTACAGGTAACCGTATTTACTTATGTTCTGACTGTTATTATTAAGCGCTGCATAACTTTTAGAAGTAGTACCTGTTGTATTGAAATAATCGTAATTGAGGTACCCGTCTTTTGCCTGTGGTTTGTAAGCCAGGTTGTGCGTCATCCAGCGCAGTCCGTTTATTTGCACCCATTGATATATTTCACCATCGCGTATGTCGGTGAAGGTGCCGGTTTCATTGCCATTGGCAGGTTTGGTGATGAACCAGTTGGTTTTGCTGCCGGTTACCACTCCCTGTGCATTTACGGCCACTACTTTCCAGTAATAGGTAGTATTGTGCGCCAGGTTTTGAACTGAATAGGTGTTGCCGGTTATGCCTTGTGCAATTCGTTGGGGAGAAGGGTTTTTGTCGAGATAAATGTCATACGTGATGCCGGGTGCATCATTGAACTTCCAGGCGAATGTTATATTCGGTTCTACATAAGTGGAGATCTCCCGTGGGTACTGCAACTGTGGTGCGCTTAATGGCATGGCTTGTGTTACGAAAGAATGTACGGCGCTTTCCACGGTTTCATTGTCGGCGTCGGTAGCGGTGATCTTCCAGTAATATTTTTGCGCACCTGCCAATGGGTTAAGGGGAGTGAACGATTTTTGGTTCAGGCCCGATCCGCCTGCGCTTAAAGTTGTGGCAGATGAACCGGTGAATAACCTGTAAATGACCGTATTGCCGTCGGCATCGTCTCCTCCCGTCCATTCGAAAGTTGGTTGAACGGCTGCGTTGGCTGCTCCATTGGCGGGTTGCTGTAAAACGGGTATGGTTGGCTTTTGATTGATCTGCGCATCGATGGTATATTCCCGTGTAATGGCGCCATGCTGCAAACGAACTCTTATAAAGTTATGCATGTTGAAGTTTCCTTCAACCTGTATATATTTTGTGGCGTTTGAAGGCAGCCCTTTGTTGTAAATAATATTGGTGGTGCTGGTAAGGGATGGCGGCAGATCAACGGTGACCACCGTATTCGGGTTGGTGTAGTCGAGCACGATAGCTATTGCGTCCCTTATGGTCGTTTTACCCCGCACGGTAAAAGAACCTGTGTTGATGTTGAATGCCGGTTTTAACGCCGATGCTTCAAAGTTATAGATCGACGTGGGGTCGGTATACCGGTAATACACCCGTAAGTTGGTAATGCCCACGTCCTGGGTGGAGGTAGTGAATTGCCAGGTGTCGCTTTCTGAAACACCGCCTTTATTGTCGTGCGCCACCACTTTCCAGAAATATTTTTTACCGGCTTCCAGCACGGGCGTATAACTGTTATTTACCAGGTCGGAAACAACAGCTGTAAGGTTAACGCCATCGGTTCCCATATATACGGTGTACGAAATAGCATCCCGGTCATTATCATTTGCCGCATTCCATTGCAATGCCGGCTGAAACAAAATGCCGGTGTTGTTATTGGCCGGCATTAGCAGCGATGGGGCAGTGGGCGGGGTATTGGTTGTATTATTACCGGTGGTGAATGTTCTTAATTCGCTCTCGTTTCTGCCGCCATGAATATCTACCGAAACGATCTTCCAGTTGTAAACTGTATTTGCTGCCAGGCTAAGCAACAGGTTGTTGTTGCCTGTGACCTGCATGCGATCTGGCATTGCCCCTGCTCCATACCACACTTCGTAATAAACGCTGTCGCCCTCTGCATCCAATGCTTTTTGCCAGGTAAGGGTGATATTATAATCTGTTCCCGTTGCCTGATGAACGGGGGTAGAAAGAACAGCAGGCGCGGGCGCATTATTCTGCGTTGTGAACTTCCAAACTGCGCCCGTGGCTTCTTTGCCGCCGGCATCACGCGCCACTATCTTCCAGAAATAATTCCTGTTGCCTTTTAGCGGCGTGTTTATTTGAAAGGAAGGCATGGAAAGATTGGCGGCGATTAAACTACTGGCAGCTGCATTTTCCGACAGGTACACATCATAAACCGGTTTATCCCCATCGGCGTCGGTGCTCTCCTGCCATTGGAGCAGGGGAATGGTGCTAATGTTCAAAGTATTATTAGCGGGAGAAATGTAAACAGGTGCATCGGGTGGATGCAGGTTCGGACTGCCTGTTGTAAAAGCCCATGTTTCACTGGCGGCGCTGGCGCCCGTATTATCCTTTACCACTACTTTCCAGTAATACGTGGTGTTCCTGCTAAGCTGGCCGAAATAAAAAAGATTCAACGTGTCCTGGGTAAGGTATATAATGCAGGAATCGTTCAAACCACCATCGATCGCATTCTCTGCAAGCAGCTGCAATTGACTGGCATTGGTACCGAGGTATACATCAAACACCAGGTTGGCGGAAGAACTGCCCGCTTTCCATTGGAAGATGGGCGAAAGCTCGGGGTAAGCTGTTACATTTTTTGCCGGACTGTACAGCACCGGTTGATCAATGGTGATATTGCTATGCGCGGCCGGGGCTATAAAAAGCACCAGCGTTATTAAAGCAGAAGCAAAAAGCGTTTGCTTTTTGCCTGGCAGAAAATAGTTGACATGTTGAAAAAATAAAGCAGGGCCTGTTGGAAGCGTAGTTCCGGTAATAATTTTCACAGTAAGGGATATTTGCAGGTGTAATTTACGATACCGGTGCTCCCTATGCAATATTTTTTACAACTGGAAAGGTTGGGGTATTATGTATTTAAAATATGTTATAGAAAATCAATTTGTATTCAGGTTATTACTGCCATCTTCGCCATTGTTGATCACTGCTTCACCACATTATTCTCCTGGTCTTTTTTCCACTGAACCGGTGTAACCCCGAATTCATTCTTGAAGGCTTTTATGAGGGCGCTTTTGTCCTTAAAGCCGGTGTCCTGGGCAATAGTCTTCAGTGGCTTGTCCTCCAGTAACAGCCCCTTTACTTTGTTCCAGAGATAATCGCACCGGAAACGGAATGCGCCTTTATCGAATAATTGCCGGAACCCTGCCTTGAGTTTTTTTTCTGGTACATCAACCAGTTCGGCAAGTTCGGGGATCGTATAATGATGCTCGATCCTTTCAATAATGATCTGTGCAGCATCACGGACCT
>CBIHPC010000150.1:0-14430 GCA_966211305.1 uncultured Niastella sp. | reverse complement strand
ATAAACCCGGTAGCGCCGGTAACCAATACTTTTTTCATAGCACCTTATACAATTTCCACTTTAGGAATGGGAACTATAAAACGGCCGCCCCATTCTTTTATATAAGCCAGTTGCCTGGTGATCTCCTCTTTCAGGTTCCAGGGCAATATGATCACATACTGAGGTTTTGTTTGTTTTAAATGCGCCTCATTCACAACCGGAATATGGCTGGCCGGCAACCATTTCCCCTGTTTATGCGGATTGGCATCTACTACAAAATCGATGAGATCGCTCTTGATTCCGCAATAGTTCAACAGGGTATTACCTTTGGCGGCCGCCCCGTAGGCGGCTACTGTTGCCCCTTCGCGTTTTAGTTTTATCAGCAGTTCGGTAAGGTCGAGTTTAACCTGTAGTGCTTTTTGCTGAAAGTTATCATAATAAGCAAGGCTGTTCATACCTTTGCTTTCTTCTTTTTTTAATAATTGTTCTACTGCCGCACCAATGGGTTTACTGCTGTCTTCTGCGTGTTTGGCGTAAATACGCAATGAGCCGCCATGCGTTGGCAGTTCTTCCACGTCGAACAACTCAAGCCCCTGTGCAGCAAATATTCGTTTCACTGTACTGAACGACAGGTAAGAGAAATGCTCGTGATAAATGGTATCGAACTGGTTATTTTCTACCAGTTGCATCAGGTGCGGAAACTCCATGGTAATAACGCCCTGCGGTTTCAACGCCAGTTTCAATCCTTTTACGAAATCAACGATATCGGGCACATGCGCCAGCACGTTGTTACCCAGTAACAGATCGGCCTGAATGTTCCTCTTTTTCAGTTCGCTGGCCAGCCGTACCCCAAAGAAATCAACAACGGAATCGATACCTTTTTCAATGGCCACTTTGGCCGTGTTGGCAGTTGGCTCAATACCCAGCACCGGAATATTTTTCTGATGGAAATACTGTAGCAGGTACCCATCGTTGGAGGCGATTTCAATAACCTGTGATTGTGTATTGAAACCGAACCGGGCTACCATTTTATTGGCGTATTCGCGGGCATGCGCCAGCCAGGTAGTGGAATAAGAGGAGAAGTATACATAATCGCTATTGAATATAGCGTCTGATTTCTTGTATTCATCAACCTGCACAAGGTAGCATTGATGACAGGTGAACACCTTTAACGGATAAAATGTTTCGGGCTCGTTCAATTGCTCGGCTGTCACGAATGAATTGGAAGCAGGTGAATTGAACAGGTCGATAAAAACATGCTTCAAATCGGTTTTACAAAATCTGCATTGCATAGTTAAATTCCTTTAAAATCATCAGCAAGGTACGGGTGCGCGCCATCTCTTGCAGAAAGCACGCCTGCAGGCAGGGGCCACTGAATATTTACCATAGGATCATCAAAACGAATTCCACCTTCTGCATTAGGTGTATAAAATTCGGTATGATGATAAATGAGCTCACAATTATCAGTCAGGCATTGAAACCCATGTGCAAACCCCTCCGGTATATACAACATGTTTTTGTTCGCAGCAGATAATTCAATGCCAAACCATTGTAAAAATGTAGCCGAATCTTTTCTGATGTCTATAATAACGTCGTATACCGCTCCGGCAATACAACGAACCATTTTTATTTCACGGAACGGGGGCAGCTGGTAATGCATGCCCCTTAATGAACCCTTTGCATAAGTGGTTGAATGGTTCAACTGAACCCATTTCTTTGTATGCCCTATTCGCTCAAATTCTTTCTCGCAATAAAAACGGGCAAACCATCCCCGCTCATCGCTGAAGGGTTCCAAACCTATCACATAACTCCCGGTCAATGACGTTGGGGTAAAGATCATATGGCAAAGTAGGCTTTGATTTGCTGAAATGTAAATTCGGCCTGTTTGCCTGCATCCTGTTTATACCAGTCGATCGTTTGCTGAATGGCCTGTGCTGCATCCCATTGGGGCTGCCAGCCCAGCTCTGTTCGGGAACGGGTAATGTCAAGTTTCAACAACCCTGCTTCATGCACCTGGTTCGGCTGCGACACATCTTCCCACGAACCGCTTTCCCATGTATCAATAGCTTTTTGAACCAGGTCCTTTACGGTAAGGTGATCATCGGGCAGCGGCCCGAAGTTATAAGCTTTTGAAAATTGCAGCGGCGACCCGTTCAATAAACCTCCCAATAACAAATACCCGCCAATCGGCTCCAGCACATGTTGCCAGGGACGTACGGCATTCGGGTTGCGTACCGGAATGGCCTGCCGATTTTGCAGTGCGCGTACGATATCGGGCACAATGCGGTCGCGGCTGTAATCGCCCCCACCAATCACATTGCCGGCCCGTACACTGGCCAGCGCTTTCTGATGTTTATCGTAACCGGCAGTATTGAAAAAAGAATTCCTGAAAGCACTTACCACCAGTTCGGCGCAGGCCTTACTGGCGCTATAGGGGTCGTAACCGCCTAAAACGTCCTGCTCGTTATATAAGATATCTTTTTCCCTGTTCTCGTATACTTTATCGGTGGTAATAACGATCACTGTGCATTTACCAGGCAACCCCTTCACCGCTTCCAGTACATTGGCCGTACCGGTAACGTTCACATCGAAGGTTTCGGCAGGAATTTCGTAGGAGCGTTTTACCAGGGGTTGGGCGGCGAGGTGAAATAGATAATCGGGCTGAAAGGCTGAAATCTCTGCAACCAGCTTTTGTTTATCCCTGATATCGGCAATTACGCTCTCCCCTGTCTTATACGGCTGAAGCAGATCGTACAAACCGTTTTCATAATCAGGCGCCAGCGCATATCCTTTTACAACAGCGCCTAACGAATGAAGGGTAGCTGTTAACCAACTGCCCTTGAACCCGGTATGCCCGGTTACAAAAACTTTTTTGTTTTTATAATAAGTCGATAACTGCTGCCCTATTTCCAGATTTTCCATTTTGCCTGATTGTTTTGCCATAATGCTTCCAGTTCCAGTTTATCGCGCATGGCATCCATACATTTCCAAAACCCATGATGTTTAAAAGCCATCAACTGGCCGTCTTTTGCCAATTGCTCCATGGGGTCGTCTTCCCACATGGTATCATCGGCATCATCCTTCAGGTATTTGAAAACCTCAGGACGAAGCACAAAAAAACCACCGTTTATCCATTTGCCATCGCCTTTGGGTTTTTCTTTAAAAGTATTTACGATGCCATTATCACCGATCTCCATTCCTCCAAAGCGGGCTTCGGGCTGAATGGCGGTTACCGTAGCGCTCTTGCCATGCGCCTTATGGAATTTTACCAGTTCGGGCAGATTAACGTCAGAAACGCCATCGCCGTACGTAAGCATAAAGTCTTCGTTGCCGATGTATTTCTGAATGCGTTTAAGGCGGCCGGCAGTTTTGGTGCTGAGCCCGGTATCTACCAGGGTAACTTTAAACGATTCTGAATTGGTATAATGTACATCGAGTTTGTTGCTGCCCAGCTCAATGGTAATATCAGAATTATGCAGGTAGTACTGCATAAAATATTCCTTTATCAAAAAACCTTTATAACCAAGGCAGATAATAAAATCATCGTAGCCATACTGGTCGTAAATTTTCATGATGTGCCAAAGAATTGGTTTTCCGCCAATTTCAACCATTGGCTTGGGACGGGTATCTGTTTCTTCCGCAATGCGTGTACCCAGCCCACCGGCAAATATGACAACTTTCATAACGCTTAAAAATTGCTGCAAAACTAACTGTATTTCAGTTATTTTGCATAATTAAAACCCTTAAATAAAAAAAAATGGCCGGCCAGAAATAAGTTTATATTATATTCGTTATCAATACTTTCAACCGAATATAACCGAGGCCTTCCGGTCGCCCTGAATACCCGCATAATCATGCGTCTATCACTTCAGACATCATTGTTTTTGGCGATGCACGCTAAGAAAGTACAGTTATCAGCGGTTTCCCGTTTCACATCTATTGCCCAAAACTGCACGAATTTGGGCCAAAACTGCACAGATATCAATTTTTTAATACGGCAACAGAAATTGTTAATACCTTACTTTTTGAATATTGTGTCAACTACCTTTTTCAAATGAAACGTCCATGGCAAAATTTTAATTAAGACACACAGAATAATGAAAATTTTGCCATGGTAAGTTCCAACTGGCCAAAACCCAATTATTATTTTCAGATGAAATATTTTTACTTGCTAATTGCATTATCCAGCATTTTCATTAATGGTTTTTCACAAACCCGCTGTGTTACCATTCGTGGCAATGCAAAAAGTGGAAAATTCAAACAGCTACTGCTCGATACCAAGGGCCCCTACCAGTCCGACACGTCGCAACCTGAAATCGTTGCCGCTGCCTGGACCTGTGCTTCGGGCGGATATAGTACCTGTAATTTCAGGGGTCTATTCTGGTACGATGTAAGCAGTGTTCCAGCTAATGCAACAGTTGTCAGCGCCAAACTACACCTGTTTGCGAAAACCAATGCTATCAATGGTTATTATGGCTCCCCCACATACGGTTCAGCCAATACCGCCCTGTTACAAAAAGTAACGACCAGCTGGACGGTGGCAAATACGGGCTGGCTTAACCAACCTGCCGCTACTACCACCAACCAGAAAACACTACCTCAAAGCACCAGTCAGGCTCAGAATTACGTCGTAGACGTAACCGATTTTGTGCAATCATGGGTAGGCCAGCCCAATACCAATTATGGAATGCTTTTGCGTTTGCAAAACGAAAGCTATTACAATAGCATGATCTTCAACTCCGGACAGGCTACAGATTCAACCCTGCAACCCCGGCTCGAAATCTGCTACACGGAACCGACGCCACCGCCAACCTGCAATAATACCTTAGTTATAAAAGGAAATCCCTTCAGCGGAAAATTTCAACAGGCACTTATGGGAACCTCGCACCCAACCGCATCCGATACCGCACAGCCTGAAATAGTTGCCGCTGCATGGACCTGTTCCGCCGGTGGGTTCCCAACCTGTAACTTCAGAAGCATGTTGCGGTACGATGTTAGCAGCATACCAGCCGATGCAGTGGTATCCAACGCCAAACTGTACCTGTATGCAAAAACCAATAACATCAATGGCAATCCTGGCAATCCAACCTTTGGTACAGCCAATACCGCCCTGCTGCAAAAAGCAACATCGGCCTGGAACCTGGCAACCGTAAGCTGGAATAACCAACCGGCGGTATCAACAACCGGTCAGAAAACCCTGCCGCAAAGCACCAGCACTGCCCAGAACTATGTAGTAGATGTAACCGATTTTGTACAATCCTGGGTGAACAAACCCGATAGCAATTATGGCATGATGCTGCGTTTGCAGGCCGAGAGCTACTACAACAGCATGGTATTTAACTCGGGGCAGGCTAAAGATTCAAGCCTGCAGCCCCGCATTGAGATCTGCTACTCGGTTCCCGTAACAGGTACAGACAGTTGCCGCGGCAATTTCACCGACTCAATTATTGAAAACAACCCGCTAAAGAAATTATTCGTCGCCAACACCTGGAATTCGGGGAATAAAAAACCGGTACAGATCTGCTGGAACTTCGGGGATGGAAAAGATACCTGTTTAAGCTACACTTCATCCAATACGAATTACAGCATCACACACAATTATTCCACCCATGGCGATTATGATATCTGCGTTACAATAAAATATGAAGGAGGTTGCGAAGCTTCAAAATGCAGAAAGATCACCATTTTTGGAACACCGTCAACAACACCTACCTGTACCAACAGCAAATCGTTGATTGTAAGGGGCGACAGGGTCAGCGGCAAATTCAAACAATTGTTCCTCGATAGCAACGCACCGTTTGCATCAGACACCACCCAACCTGAGCTGGGCGCTGCCGCCTGGACCTGCAATGCCGGAGGCTATCCGATCTGTGATTTCAGATCGCTGTTCCGTTATGAGTTGAGCAGTTTGCCAACCAATACAAGAATTACAAGCGCTAAACTGCACCTGTACGCCAAAACCAACAACATCAATGGAGTATATGGCAGTCCAACATACGGCAGCAATAACACCGGTCTGTTGCAAGAGGTAACGGCACCCTGGACCGTAGGCGGCACCGGCTGGAACAATCAGCCAACAACCACAACCGCACGGCAAAAACAATTACCACAAAGCGCATCTACCGCTCAAAACTATGTGGTTGATATAACAGATTTCGTACAATCTTGGGTGAAGCATCCTGAACAGAACAATGGTATGTTGCTGCGTTTGCAGTCTGAACAATACTACAACAGCCTTATCTTCAATTCAGGCCAGGCGCCCGATTCGCTGAAGCCCCGCCTCGAGATCTGTTACCAGATCGAAGATGCCGACAGCAACAAGGTAGAAGTAAAATTATATCCAAACCCAACAACCGGACCATTGCTGGCATGGGTGTATACCAACAGCGCTCAAAAAGGCTCTGCCAGCCTTTATGATCTGCGTGGTAATCTGAAGCAGGTACTCAAACAT
The DNA here is from genome assembly GCA_966211305.1 of uncultured Niastella sp. Taxonomy (GTDB): domain Bacteria; phylum Bacteroidota; class Bacteroidia; order Chitinophagales; family Chitinophagaceae; genus Niastella. The sequence goes on along the minus strand of CBIHPC010000150.1, from coordinate 8,000 downwards.
TCGTTTTCTTATTATGCTGGTGTGAACGTGATAACCTTTAATATTAACCGGGTTAGCGTTCCTGCCGGTCAGTATTATGTGAAAATACAGGTAGGCGGCACCATTAAAACGTTTAAAATAATGGTACTGTAACCGGGATATGCTAAATAAAAAACCCGCCCCTGTAACTAAGGGCGGGTTTTTTATTTATACCCAAAACATTTCGTTATCAATTAAACTATTTTCACCTGTTATTCGTGGGTTTTTATAATACTTTCATAAGCACAAAACGACAAAAACTTATCCAGCCCCTTCCTCTTCTCCGCCGTTAGCTCATAGCTGATGTTCTGCCGGTAATAGGTTTGCAGGTCGTAAATCTCATAAGGATGCTCAGCCACTGCCCGGTCAATGTTTTCAAGCCCGATCTTATTGGCTTCATTAAACGCAGCAATAAAATCTGCGGGCAGAGGTTTGTTGCTTACCCACGCAGCAAATACAAACGGTAAACCGGTAAAATCTATCCAGGCGGCCCCGAGGTCATACAGGTAAGTGCTTACTTTGCGTTGTTCCAGCGCGCGGTCGCCAATGACCACCCCGGCGGTAGTGCCTTTGATGGAAGCGCGGTAATCGGCCTTTGTATCCACCAGCTTCGGTTCTATTTTCCAGTATTTGCGCAGCAACATTTTAGCCAGCGCCACCGACGTGCGGCTTTGATAATCGAGTAGTACTTTTTCTACCCTTTCAATAGGAACTTCACTAAAAATGGCCACCGAGGCCACGGCTCCGGTACAACCTATACAGTAATCGGTAATAATATGGTGCTCTTTCAGATGCGGGATCACCGCCACGGGAACCAGGCCTACATCAATTGTTCCCTCCATCAGCATCTGCGCAACTTTGGCCGGATAATCCTCTACCAATAACAACGCAGAGGCCACCGGCGCATGCTGAATTCCAAATATTAAAGGCTTCGTATTGAGATAATTAACAATTCCAACCTTAATCTTATTCAATTGATTTAATTTTGCGGGCACAAAGGTACTCTCACGTGCCTCAATAAACAACAATTGTTCATGGAACTAAACGCACTTACGGCCATTTCCCCTGTAGACGGACGCTATCGTCATCAGGTTCAGCACTTAGACGATTATTTTTCAGAGTTCGCCCTCATTAAATACCGGGTACTGGTAGAAGTAGAGTATTTGCGGTTCCTGGCCGATAAAAAATTCTTCGCCCTCAACGCCGCCCAAAAGAAAGGCCTGCAGGATATCTGTGAGAACTTCACAATTGAGAACGCCCAAAAGATAAAGGACACAGAAAAGATCACCAACCACGACGTAAAGGCCGTGGAATATTTTTTGAAAGAAAAATTAGCCGCGATGGAAGCGGAAAACATCCAGGAATGGGTGCACTTCGGTTTAACCTCGCAGGATATCAATAATACTGCTATTCCGCTTTCATGGAAACATGCCATCGAAAACGAATACCTGCCCGCCCTGCTTAATTTCAACCGGCAGCTGGAACTGCTGGCTACTGAATGGAAAGAAGTTCCCATGCTGGCCCATACCCATGGACAACCAGCCAGCCCTACCCGGCTGGGTAAGGAGATCATGGTATTTGTTGAACGCATCACCAACCAGGTTGAGCAGGTGATCAATGTGCCGGTTACCGCCAAATTCGGCGGGGCTACCGGTAACTTCAACGCCCATGCCGTTGCTTTTCCTGAAAAGGACTGGGTGCAGTTCGGGAATGATTTCGTTGAAGGCGTGCTGGGTTTGCAACGCCAGCAGTTCACCACCCAGATCGAACACTACGATAACCTCGCCGCGCATTTCGATGCCATGAAACGCATCAACAACATCCTGATCGATCTTTGCCGCGATATGTGGACCTATATCTCCATGGAGTATTTCAAGCAAAAGACCGTGAAGGGTGAAATTGGTTCCAGCGCCATGCCGCATAAAGTAAACCCGATCGATTTTGAAAATGCCGAAGGCAACCTGGGTATCGCCAATGCATTGCTTGAGCACCTGGCCGCCAAATTACCGGTGAGCCGCCTGCAACGCGACCTTACCGATTCAACCGTTCTGCGTAATATAGGCGTTCCGTTCGCTCATATCATTCTCGCATTAAAATCAATAGAAAAAGGCCTTGGTAAACTGGTGCTTAACAATAGCGCCATCAATACCGACCTGGAAAATAACTGGGCTGTAGTGGCTGAAGCCATTCAAACCATCTTACGCCGCGAAAATTATCCGCAGCCATACGAAGCGCTGAAAGAACTCACACGTGGCAAAAACGGCATCAACCAGGAAAGCATGCACGAGTTTATTGACGGACTGAAAGTTTCATCGGCCGTGAAGAAGGAGTTGAAAAAAATAACGCCGCAGAATTACACGGGGGTGAATCCTGAATTTTAGGGAACATTATTCTTTATTGGAAGTTTACTGAATGTAGGAAGCAAATTAGCTAATTGGCTCATTTGTATCCTATGACTACAAAGCCACCGGCTTTCAAGCAGTCTTTTTGTAAACAGGAGACACACATACTCACAACACCTTCTTCCACCAGATCATTTCACCCTGTTTGGTGATCGGTGTGAATCCGTTCTTCTCCACCACCCTTATCGAAGGAACATTGCCTGCATGCGTTTCAGCCAGCACCAGTCTTATATCTTTGCGCATTGCGGCCCATTGTAACATGCCATTGACCGCTTCGGTCATATACCCTTTGCTCTGCATGGCCGGCATAGTGCCATACCCGATCTCTACCCTGCCCCCGTCAACGGGCGGCCCTTTGAAACCCATCTCCGCCACAATCACCCTGCTTTGTTTGTCAACCACCAGCCAGAATGTATAGAACAGGTAATCTTCCGGCATGGCTTCATAGATCTTCGGCAACGTGAACTTTGTAACCATATCCCTTACCTGCGGTGCAATGGTACGGCCGAACGGTGTTAGCCCCAATTCCTTTTCCAACCCGTCATTCGCTTTCAGGTATAATTCAAGTTGAGCTAATGTAAGTGGAAATAAATGAAGCCGTTCCGTTTCTATTACGTTAGGATTACGGCTGGTAAAATAACAAAGCGGTTTATTGCCTTCCTGTATATTGGCCTGTTGCATAAAACCGCTTCGCAGCAATACTTTTTGTGAAGCGATGTTGGCGGTTTCTGTAATGGCAACGATCACCGGCAGTTTCATAATGTCAAAGGCATACTGCCGCCCCGCCCGGGTTGATTCAGTTGCATACCCCCTGCCCCAGTGTTCTTTTAATAAGGCATAGCCCAATTGTATTTCGGTATGGCGGCTGCGATCGGTTGTTTCAACGGGAATAATGGCAAAGGAACCAACAAATGCACCGGATGCTTTTTCGATCATGGCCCAGCGGCCCATCAGCGGGTTTTGCTCATAGAAAGAAAGGTTCCGCTTTAAAAAGATAGTACATTCCTGCCGGTCCCTGGGCTCGCGGATGTACTTCATAACCTCCGGATCACCATTCAGGCGGAAGAAATTCTCTTCATCGGCAGGTGTATATTGACGTATAATTAAGCGCGCTGTTTCAAAGATAACCATGTCAGATGTTTGTGGTTTGTAGTTTATGGTTTGTGGTTACAATTAACTGTCCCTGCAAAACCAGGAGCCTCAACGACAAACAACAAACAACAAACCACAAACCACAAACCACAAACCTTATACCGCCTCTTTATGTATCTCACTCGTAAAGTGAAACTCGATATCAGGGTTGTTTGTTCGCTCGGTATTCAGGAACCATTCGCTTTGGGCCAGGTAAACCAGGTGACCGTCTTTATCGGTGGCGATGTTATTCGATTTAAAACGGGTGAACTCATCCAGCTTTTTGGGGTCGGCGGCGGTTATCCAGCAGGCCTTGTAATAAGGCAGTGCCCTGAACTCGCACGAAGCGCCGTATTCCTGTAACAGGCGGTACTGGATCACTTCAAACTGCAGATCGCCCACGCAGCCGATGATCTTTTTATTACCGCCAAACTGGGTGAACAACTGCGCCACCCCTTCATCGGTCAACTGTAAAAGTCCCTTCTCCAATTGTTTGGTTTTCATCGGGTCTTTATTGATCACCTCTTTAAATATTTCAGGCGAGAATGAAGGAATGCCGGTAAAGAAGAAGTTCTCGCCTTCCGTTAACGTATCACCGATCTTGAAGTTTCCGGTATCGAACAAACCAACCACATCGCCCGCATATGCTTCTTCAATTACATCCTTATCGCGGGCCATGAAGGTATACGGGTTGCTGAAACGCACATCTTTATCGAGGCGCACATGGTGAAAGTATTTGTTACGCTCGAACTTACCGCTGCACACCCGTAAAAAGGCAATGCGGTCGCGGTGTTTGGGATCGAGGTTGGCGTGGATCTTGAAAATGAAACCGGAGAACTTATCTTCCGTTGGCGGCACATCCCGCACCGAAGTGGCGCGCGGGCGGGGCACCGGTGCAATGCGAATAAAGGTATCGAGCATTTCCTTTACCCCGAAGTTATTGATGGCGCTGCCAAAGAAAACGGGCGCTACCTTACCCGAAAGGTAATCGTTTACGGGCAGCTCGCCATATACACCTTCGATCAGCTCGGCATCTTCACGTAAAATGGAGGCGTCTTTGTCGCCAACCTTTTCATCGAGCAGGGGCTGGCTGAGGTCAGAGATCTGCACCACATCATCATCGGCCGCCTTGGTATTGGCGGTGAACAGCACCAGGTTTTTATCGTGCAGGTTGTAAACACCTTTAAAGTCTTTACCGCTATTGATGGGCCAGGTCATCGGGTGCAGGGAGATCTTCAGTTCATTTTCGATCTCTTCCAGCAGGTCGAACCGGTTCTTGCCATCGCGGTCCATTTTATTGATGAACACGATCACCGGGGTATCGCGCATACGGCAAACCTCCATCAGGCGACGGGTTTGTTCTTCCACCCCGTTCACGCTGTCAACCACCAGAATAACGCTGTCCACGGCTGTAAGGGTGCGGTAAGTATCTTCCGCAAAGTCCTTGTGACCAGGGGTATCGAGCAGGTTAATTAAAATATTTTTGTATTCAAAGCTCATCACCGACGTAGCTACCGATATACCACGCTGACGCTCAATTTCCATAAAATCACTGGTAGCATGTTTTTTGATCTTGTTGCTTTTTACCGCTCCGGCCGTTTGAATGGCGCCACCAAACAGCAGGAACTTTTCGGTAAGGGTGGTTTTACCGGCATCGGGGTGCGAGATAATGGCAAAAGTGCGTCGTTTATGAATTTCGTTGTTGTATTTCATTGTTTTATATCGAGTTGTGCCTTTCCGGCAATAGCCATTTAGCCGCGCAAAGGTAACGCTAAAACGCCAATGTGATAATGTGATAATGTGATAATTTGCTAATGTGATAATGGAATACAATTTTGAGAATGCTTACGCGTAAGCCTGCTGATAATAGGAACTGCCCGCAATGAACGAATTAGCAAATTATCACATTAGAATTCAAACTTCTGCACCGTTTCATCGGCAAGTACCTGGTGAATAAACGCATCATGGGCTTTCTTTGCCCCTTCCACCTCCCAGGTGCTGGAAACCGTTTGATTGTCGCGGCATTGCGGGCCCCTGAAATATTTTAACCGGTGCTGTTTCATCAACGCTTCGTACTGCTCAAAAACCTTATCGTGGTAGGTACAGGTGATCTTATAAGTATGGGAGCAATTTACCCGGTCCATCCAGGCTTCAATAATGGTAAAAGCCTGTAGTATGCCCACCAAAATTATACAACCTATCAGGGATGCGTACTGGTGACCCGCGCCCACCCCCATGCCCAGCGCGGCCGTTACCCAAATGGTAGCAGCTGTGGTAACCCCGTTAATGCCGGTTCCACCCATAAATATCACCCCAGCGCCCACAAAACCGATACCGGCAACAATACCGCCGGCGATACGGTCGGGCGAAGTGTCCTTACCAATTTCCATAGAGAACATGGTGAACAGGGTTGATCCCAAACAGATCAGCATCAGGGTTCTCAACCCGGCCGATTTATTGTGGTATTCCCTTTCGGCGCCGATGATGCCGCCAATTATAACGGCGCTTAGCAATTTGGATATAACATCTACTGTATCCATTTTGGTTGTTGGTTTTTACTTCTTATGTATCTTGGCGGTATGTTTACCATAGAAAACACACAGATCAAAGCAGTTATCAATGCCAAAGGCGCCGAATTGACCAGCCTGGTCAATAAAGAAAATCAACTCGATTACATGTGGCAAGGCGATCCCGCAGTGTGGGGCAAACATTCGCCGGTATTGTTCCCGATAGTAGGAACATTAAAAAATAATACCTACATCCACAACGGCCAGTTGTACCAGTTGCCGCGGCATGGATTTGCCCGCGACAAACAGTTTGCCGTGGAAGACCATAGCGCTGACACCATTACTTTTCTGCTTCGCAGTGATGCCGATACGCTTACCGTTTTCCCCTTTACTTTTGAATTCCGCCTCCGGTACACGTTGTTCGAAAACGCGCTGGCAGTCGCCTGTGAGGTAGTGAATACCGGCAGGGAAATGATGTACTTTTCCGTAGGCGCCCATCCCGCTTTTAAATTACCGCTGGTACCCGGCACCGGATATACAGATTATTATTTGCAGTTCAACCAAACCGAAACAGCGCCGCGCTGGCCTATTTCTCCCGAGGGACTGATTGAACAATCGCCCATTCCGCTGCTTGAAAATACCAACCGGCTGAACCTGAACAAAAACCTGTTTCAGAAAGATGCGCTGGTACTGAAAGGCATGGCCTCTTCCATCGTCACCCTGGGTTCAGACAAAACACCGCACGGTTTCCGGTTCGACTATCCCGGATTTCCGTTCCTCGGCATCTGGGCCGCCAAAAACGCCGATTTTGTATGTATAGAACCCTGGTGCGGCATTGCCGACAGTGTAAATACAGATCAACTATTGAGTGAGAAAGAAGGGATCAACAAGCTGGAACCGGAAGAGTCGTTTACGCGCACCTGGACAGTGACAGTATATTAAATGACAATTGGCAAAGGGAAATCGGGCAATATTTTCAGCCGCCTGATGCAAACCTTATATAAAAAACCGGAGCAGGCAGCTGTATGGCATTCCGCTTGCTCCGGTACACTTTTTCAAATCTCTTATTGCCTGAGGATCCCTTCCTTCAACGAATACAAAATAGCCAGCACGTCTTTGCGGGTATCTTCATCTATTCCATGCGCTGTTAGCACTTTCAAAATATCATCTATTGTAGCCATATATTCCGCCTCATTGATATTCATTCCACGATGAGTTGTTGGCATATCCCTTCCCGTATAAACCGCAGGCCCGCCGCTTCCTGCATCAAAAAAATCAACAACATGTTTTTTGATCTGGTTTAGGTGATCGGGTTTGTCTTTGTAAGGAAGAAATCGCGCCTTAATAACCGGATTGTTCATATGGGCTTCTATTATTTCGTCAACCAGATCGTGGATCCCTTTTGTTCCACCAAGGCGTTCATACAGGGATTGTTGCTCAACATCTGCTAGTTTCATGATTATGTGTTTTAAGACGGTGAAGAATAAACTTTTGCCACGTTCAAACAATTATCATGGGGATGGGAGGAAAGAAATGCATTATAAAATTAACCTATTTGAACAGAACATCAATCGCACATTTTCAATTGTGCCAAACAAGTAATACTTGCCCCTCTTCAGCCGGCATTACCATTTAACACACAGGCTTTTGAAGTATCAGCGGCTTCATATTATATTTACTCCATGCGCCGCGTATTGGAAATACTGGGCAGTAGCCTCAACTTAACCTGGCAGGAATTCAAAAGCCATAAAATTCGCACCTTGCTCTCATTGACCGGGGTGGCCTTTGGCATATTTTGTATCATCAGCGTGCTGGCAACGGTAGACAGTCTCGAGTACCAGGTACAAAAAGACATCAAGGCCCTTGGCACCAATACCGTTTACATCGATAAATGGGTATATGCCGGCGGTCCCGACTATCCCTGGTGGCGTTATGTAAAACG